>DATMIH010000105.1:0-34376 GCA_035554595.1 Solirubrobacterales bacterium | reverse complement strand
GGTTTGCTGAGCAGCGCCGATACGGTCGTCGTGCCCGCCTACTTCGACGTCTTCGCGCCGCCGCCGGTGAAGGCCCTGGAGGCCCTGCGCGGAGCGGCCGAGCGTGGCGCCCGGGTGATCTCGGTCTGCGGCGGCGCCTTCGCCCTCGCCCACGCCGGCCTGCTCGATGGGCGCCGAGCGACTACGCACTGGGGCTTCGCCAAGGAGATGGCGGCCCGCTTTCCCGCCGTCGAGGTCGACGCAGCGGCGCTCTACGTCGACGAAGGAGCGGTGATGACCTCGGCCGGGTTGAGCGCCGGCATCGATCTCTGCCTGCACGTGATTCGCGCCGACTGCGGCGCCGCCGTCGGCGAGCGGGTCGCCCGTTACATGGTCGCCGCGCCGCACCGTGAGGGCGGCCAGGCGCAGTTCATCGAGCGCCCTCTGGTCGCCGCCCCGGGTATCGGCTCGCTGGAGGAGACGCGGCGCTGGGCGGCCGAGCGCCTGCACGAGCCTCTCGACGTGGCGGCGATGGCGCGCCATGCGAGCGTCAGCCCCCGCACCTTCGCCCGCCGCTTTCGCGAGGAGACGGAGACGACGCCCCTGCAGTGGCTGCTGGGCCAGCGCGTGCAGGAGGCGCGGCGACTGCTCGAGGAGACCGACCTGCCGATCGATGCGGTGGCCTGGCGAGCCGGCTTCGGCACCGCCGCCTCGCTGCGCGACCACTTCAGGCGGATCACCGCGACCACGCCGAGCGCTTACAGACGGTCGTTCAGGCCGGTCGTGGCCTGAGCGCCACCTTGCCCACATAGAGTTCCAACTGTGAGTCGTCGCGACCAGATCAAGCTCAGCGAGGCCGAGCTGCTTGAACTGCTCGATGAGGAGCGGATCGCGATCGTCTCCAGCCTCGGCCCGCGTGGCTGGCCGCACTCGATGCCGATGTGGTTCGTGCCGCGTGATGGCGAGGTCTGGATCTGGACCTACGCCAAATCGCAGAAGGTGCGCAACCTGGAACGCGACCCGCGGGCGACGGTCCTGGTTGAGACCGGGCACGAGTACGGCGAGCTGCGCGGGGTGATGATCGAGGCCGAGGCGGAGTTCCACCGCGACGGCGAGACCGTGCTCGGATTCGCCGAAGAGTTGACCCTGCGCTACGCGGAGGGAATCTCCGCGGTCGAGGGCGATGCCAAGGCTGCCCTGCAGGCGCAGGCCCCGAAGCGCGTGGCAATCCACTTCAAGCCGGTCCGCACCGCCAGTTGGGATCACCGCAAGCTGGGCGGGTCCTACTGAGTCGTTAACTTGCCGGCGATACGGATGCCGCTTCGCCGTGTTAGGAAGTGGACCGCACCACCGCACCGACGGACCACGCCTCCCAAACGCTGAGTTGAGAACCGCCAAGACCACGATCCTGCTGCTGGCCCTCGCCGCCGCCATGCTTGCCCCCGCCACGGCGCAGGCGCTGCCGCGTACGTTCTTCGGCGTCGCGCCGCAGACAGCATTGACCGACACCGATGCCGCTTATATGAAGGCGGGTGGGATCGGCAGCGTGCGCTGGCCGGTCAACTGGGCGCTGATCCAGCCGCGCAAGAAGGGCCGCTATGACTGGAGCAGCGTCGATACCGCGGTGGCGGTGGCGGCGCGACACGGCCTGACGATCCTCCCCTTCCTCTACGGCACGCCCCGCTGGGTCGCCAACAAGGCGACGACGCTGCCGATCGACAACGGCCAGGCGCGGAAGGCCTGGCTCGCCTTCGTCACCGCGGCGGTGGAACGCTACGGGCCCGAAGGGGAATTCTGGACCCAGCACGCGCCGGCGGTGGCGGGGGTCAACTACGTGCCCGCCGTGCCGAAGCCGTTGCCGATTCGCACCTGGCAGGTGTGGAACGAGGCGAACTTCTTCTATTTCGCCTACCCGGTCTCACCGAGTCGCTACGCGAGGCTGCTGAAGCCGACCTACGGGGCGATCAAGGTCGCCGATCCGACCGCAAAAGTGCTTCTCTCCGGCCTCTTTGGCGCGCCGAACCCGGGCGGTAAGCGAGGCATGGACGCGGACAAGTTCCTTGCCGCCCTCTACCGGGTGCCGGGGATCAAGAGCTACTTCGACGGGGTCGCCCTGCACCCTTACGCCTTTCACGTCGAAGATCTCGAAGAACTGACCGAAGGTATGCGCGAAGTCATCGTCGAAAATCACGATCGCGCCACCGGCCTCTACCTCACCGAGATGGGCTGGGGGTCTCAAAACGACCCCAACGTCGTCGCCTTCGAGCAGGGCATCCAGGGCCAGGCTCGCGAATTGCGCAAGGCCTACGCCTACCTGATCGCCAATCGCAACCAGCTCAACCTCAAGGGCACCTACTGGTACTCGTGGAAGGACACCCCCGAATACCCGGCCTGCAGCTTCTGCGACTCGGTTGGCCTCTTCCGCGCCGGGCCCCACTTCCATCCCAAGCCGTCGTGGCGGGCCTTCGTCGCCCTCACTGGCGGACGCGCGCGACCGTAGACCCCTTGTCGCGGCGTCGCCTCAGAGCGGCTGCGATCCGGGCCCGGGCCACCCTCACACGCTGGAGCGTTCCGTTCTGGGCGGTTGGCATCGTTGTCGCCCTGATCACCTGGCGGCTCAGCTTCGGCCTGCCGGCGATTGGCATCGACGGCAGTTGGATCGGCGGTCTCTACATGGCGGCCCACGACGGGCGCGACTTCGGCACCCAGATTGTCTTCACCTACGGCCCGCTTGGCTTCCTCGCCTTCCCGGACCTCTGGTACAGCGATCTCGCCGCGCTCGCCTTCGTCTACGGCGCGGCGATCTACTTCGCCTTCAGCTGCACCCTAATCTGGGCGCTGAGTCGCAGTCTCGGCAAGCTTGGGGCGGCCATCGTCGCCTTCGTCTTTCTCGCCACCCTGCCCGATCTGGAGCAGCTGCCGCTTGTGCTTGCCGCCGCTTGGGCGTTGGTGGCGATGCAGGAGGAGCGGCCCCGCTTCGCGATCAACCTGCTCATCTTCGGCGGGGCCTCGCTCGCCGCCGTGGAGTCCCTGGTCAAGCTCTCGGTCGGCCCGCCGATCTTCGTGATCTGCGCGATCGCCCTGGTCGGCGCCAGGGCCTCCAGGCGGCAGTGGGCGACCTTCCTCGGGGTGGCGCTCGCCGAGCTGGTCGTGCTCTGGCTTCTCACCGGTCAGCCGCTCGGCAACCTCTCCGACTACTTCCTCAACGGCGTGCAGATCGTCTCGGGCTACAACGAAGCGATGGTGCTGAAGGCGGGACCGGGGTGGGAGGCGCCGGCGATCCTCCTCGTCGCGGTCGGGATCACCGCCGCCACCGCCTTCGCCAGCTACCGGGACGCGCTCGCTCGCTGGTGCGGGGTCGCCCTCGTTGGCTTCACCGCTTTCATCACCTTCAAGTACGGGATCGTCCGCTACGAGCCAGATCACCTGGCCATTGCCTTCTCGACGGCGCTGGCGCTGTGGCTGGTGGTCCCCTGGGGCCGGAGCCACAGCCGGCTGGCGATCTTCCTTGCCGGAACCGCCGTGATCGGCGCCGTCGCGATCTACGCCTACCCGGCCGAACCGAGATTCGATCCGATTGAGAACCTGACCAGCCTCAGCGACCAGGCCGAAATCCTCTTCAGCCCGGGCCTTCGCAACGGGCTCTCTGACAGTGCCAGGACCGCGTTGCAGTCCCAATTTAACCTCGACTCCCGGACCCTCGCCCAACTACAGGGGAAAGGGGTGGCGATCGATCCATGGGAGATCGGGGTCGCTTGGGCCTACGGGTTGAACTGGTCGCCGCTGCCGGTCTTCCAGAACTACGGTGCCTACACCGCCAAGCTCGATCGCCTCAACGCCGAAGCGGTCGAAGACCCTGACGGGCCGGAACGGATCCTGCGCGAGAACCCGATCGAGATCGAGCCGAGCGGCGGTTCGCGCGGCTTCGAGGGCCGTCACCCCGCCTGGGATCCGCCCGAGCAGAACTTCGCCGTCGTCTGCAATTTCGCCCCGCTGCGCACGACGAAGAGCTGGCAGGTGCTGGCGCGGATCCCCGACCGCTGCGGCCACGAGGAATTCCTCACCGAGGCAAAAGGGGGTCCCGGAACGGTGATCTCGGTGCCGCCGAGTGGCCCGGGCGAAATGGTCCTGATGCGGGTCCACGGCCTCGGCGTGAGCGGGCTCGAACGGTTGCGCGCGCTGCTCTGGCGCCCTGGCTTCAGGTTCGCGCACCTCAACGGCGACACGGTGACGTACCGCCTCGTCCCCGGAACCGCGGCCGACGGTCTAATGGTCTCGCCGGCTCCCGGTCTCGACAGCGCCGGCGCCTTCGCCCAGATCCCCTCGGTCCAGGACATCAGCATCGAGGGTGTGAGCAGGCAGCTCACCTACGACTTCTACCGCGTGCCGGTCAGGGTTCGCGCGCGGGCCGCGGGCGGCCGCCCCGTTCCGGGGCAACGGCGACGATCGCGTACTCGCCCTGGCTGAGGCGATCGCTCTCCCACTCGCCGGAGCCCTGCGGGCAGAAGACGTCGGCGGCGGCAAAGCCGGCGAGCTGGCAGAGGGCGAGCATCGTCTCCGGGAAGAGCGGCTGGCGATGGCTGGGGTCGACCCAGAAGGCCTTGAGCGCGGCCGGGCTGTGCGGGTTGACCGTCTCGGCGATGAAGAGGCCTCCGGGCCGCAGGCGGGAGAGGCTGAGCTCGAGCAGTCGCTGCAGCTGGTCCAGATCGAGGTGCTCGATCACCTGGGCGCTGAAGACCGTTCCCAGCGAGTCCGACTCCAGCCCCTCCAGGAAGTCGAGCAGGTCCGCCTCCTCGACTTCCTCGTGGCCCTTCTGTCGACAGCGGGCGACCATGCCGGGGTCGCGATCGACCCCGCGGTACTCGACCCCCTTCTCCCTCAGCAGATCGAGGAACTCGCCGCGGCCGCAGCCGGCGTCCAGCACCGGGGCAAAGCCGCCGACCAGGCTCAGGTAGGTCGCCTGGCGGTCGCGGATCATCTCCTCGGGGCCGCGGAAGAGGTCCTCGAAGCCGCGGTAGCCCTCGTCCGCTATCCCCTCTGGGCTGGTCGCGAAGCCGACGACCTCGCCGAGCAGCGGGTGGGTCCGGGTGGCGAAGCGGTCCTCGGCCATGTAGGGGCTCGCGTTGGCGGCTTGCAGGGCCTCCCGGGTGTCCTCGGCCTGCTCGCGCAGGGATGCGAGGGCGGCCTCGGTCTCCGCCCAGAGGTGCTCTTGGGCCGCGCGCACATCACCGACGGCGGCGCGGTCGCGGTCGAAGGTCGCGTCGATGTCGCTGGCGAGCGAGCCCAGCCATTTCCTCGTCGCGGTGTGCTCCGCGTCCACCGTGGTCAGCCGGGTGTCGATCGCTTCGGTTGCCCGGCGTGTCTTCGTTTCGCGCTCGTCCCGCTCCCGCTCGCTCTCGGCTTCGCGCCGATCTCGCTCGCTCTCTCGGGCCGAGGCTGAGGACTCGAGCTCCTCCAGCTTCTCGATCGCGCTGTTGAGCCCGGCATCGGTCTGCTCGATCGAGCTGCGCAGCGCGGCGGTGCGTTTCTCGACCACGCGCGGCAGCTCGAGGGCCTTGCTGGTGTCCGCCTTGATCGAGCCGAGCTGGGCCCGGACCGCGGTGAGCTCGTCGTCGAGGTGTGAGCGCAGCTCGTCATCCGCCTTCCCGGTCCGCGCCTCGAGCTGGCGCAGCAGCGCGCCGAGTTCGTCGATCGCCGTCGCGGTGCTGAGGTTGATCCGCTGCTGATGGGAGGCGTAGGGGCGCAGCAGGCGCATGTAGAAGCGCTTGAGGAAGGCGCGGAAGCGACCCGCCCCCCGCCGTGGCGGCGGCTCGCCGAAGCGCAGCAGGTGGTGCAGTTGCGCCTGTCCGGAAGCGGGGTCGCCGGCCGGGACGATCGCGGCGGGGGCGGCAGGTACGAGCGCCCGGCCGCGGTCTCCCTCCTGCTTGCCGCCACTTTCGCTGGCGCTCGAGGGGACCTCGAAGCGGGCGAGTACCCGCTTTCGTCTCACCGCCGCGACCCGCCCCGCGATCAGCTCTCCGGCGGCCCGGGGGGAGTGAGTGCGGCGGATGTCGGCGGCGGCCCTGCGCCCCCGCGTCGCCGCTTCCTCCGGCTGCTCGAAGACCTGCCGCATCAGGCGTGCCGCCTGATCGAGGTCGGGCTCGGCCCATTCCGCCTCGGGCGGGTAGGGGCCGGCGTCGGTGCCGATCTTCGCCATCGAGTGCCCGACCAGGTAGCTGTTCTCCTCGGTCATGAAGTCGAGGTTGCCCGAGTAGGCGGTGGCGATCACCGGCCGCTCGAAATACATCGCCTCGGCCATCGTCAGGCCCAGTCCCTCGGAGCGATGCAGGGAGACGTAGCAATCGCAACTCTGGATCATCGCGTTCTTCACCTCGGGGTCGACCGTCTCCTCGATCAGGTGAATGTCGGGGTGGGCCGCGGCCGCTTCGGCGAGGGCCTTTGCCTCCGCCGGGAAGGCGCTGCCCGAGACCGACTTGATCACCAGCGACGGACCCGACCCCGGCTCGAAGGCATCGCGGAAGGCCTCGATGACCCCGAGCGGGTTCTTGCGCCTGAACACGCTGCGGAAGTCGAAGACGAAGAGAAAGCAGAAGTCCTCCGGCAGGCCGAGCTCGGTGCGGCTGAGCGTTGCGGGCGGGATCGGGGTGACCGGGATCCGCACCGTGCTGACCGGCACGGGCGCCTGCGGCCGCAGCGCCGCGGCGACGTGCTCGGAGGCGACCCAGACTTCGTCGACGAGGTCGAAGGAGCCCTGCCAGCGCTCTGGGAACTGGCCCACCTCCCAAAACCAGAGGCCCGCCGAGTGGCGTCCCTCGAGCAGCTCCGGGCTGGCGGCGCCGGCGAGCTCCGGCAGCATGTCAGCGTTGACGCAGATCAGGTTGAAGCCGAAGGGCAGGTCGCTCTTGCCGAGCTTGCCGAGCGCTGCCGGCATCAGCGACGAATCGACCGGGACGTCGATCGCCGCCGTTGGCACCTGGCAGGCCTCCAGGGCCGAGAGGACCTGGCGCGCCGCCTCGCCGACCCCGAGCTCAGAGCTGAGGTAGCCGGCGAGGTTGACGCCCAATGCCGCGCTTCCTTCGCCCGCAGGCGTACGAGCGCTGCCGTTTGCCGCCACGGGATCGGGGCTGGGCAGGAGCTGCTCGGATACGCCGCCCGCCTGTTCCCGCATCCAACGGGTGAAATCGGCGCTGTCGCGCCCCTCGATGTCAGGGAAGGCCTGCTGTAGGTCGGCGCGCGATTCGTGCACGGCATGGGCGTAGCGGGTCGCGCTGCCGCCGCTCGACTCGGTCGCGTACTTGGCGAATCGCTTCGCCCCGCGCCGGGTGAAGATCGAGCTCTCGATCGCCTTCTCCTCGATCGCCTGGCGGTGCAGCAGGCGGGCCGGCCGATCCAGTCGGACGCCGTTGGGCAGCAGGTCCCAGCCGTAGGGCCAGTCCTTGGCCTCCGTGTAGCCATGGTCGAGTAGGTCGGCGGCGTACTCGGCGCAGATCTGCGCCAGGGCGGGGGAGCGGCTGACGTCGATCCTGTTCTGGTGGCGGCTCAGCACCCCGGGCGTGCGCGGGTCGAAGCCGCTGAAGTGGAAGAAGCGAAGCGGCTCTCCGTCGACCCGATAGCCGTCCTCCCCGGCGGCGATCTCGAAGCGGCGCGCCGGCAGGTTCCAGTAGGCGACGTTGAAGCCGGGGTCGCGGAGGACGTAGAGGTCGGGCCAGAGCCCGGGGACGAGATCGATCCAGCGCTGGTCGACGAAATAGCCGCTCTCAGGGTCGATCACGCAGTGCTGCTCGAGGCGCTCTGCCCACCAGTCGAGCAGCGCCTCCGCGGTCTCGCCGGCACCCAGCGCGATGAACCCGAGGTTGTAGGCACCAGCGATCAAGATGTCCTCGTCGCTTGGCTTGAGGCCATCGCGGGGGAGGGGCGAGGTGAAGTGGGGGGTGAGGACGATCCCGTGCTGCTTAGCTCGGCGGTCGACCTCCGCCAGCGAAGCGGCGACGCGGATGTCGGGATCGAGGTAGGTGATCGCGTCGACCCCGGGCTGCTCAAGCAGGTGCTTTAGCAGCCACGGCTTGACCGCGGTGGAGAACTCGACGACGTCGTAGGAAGCGGCCATCCGCTCGGCGTCCGGCAGCCCGATCTCCTCGATGCGAATCAGCTCGAAGGGCTCACTGGCGGGATCGAGGTAATCATCGAAGTCGTCGATGACCAGGACGCTGCAACTGCTCTCCGGATCGACGGCCTTGAAGGACTCGGCGAGGACGCGCGCGTGGGCGACGTAGTTCTTGGCGATAATGGTGCAGATGTTCATCTTGATTCCCCTGGCTGCGCCCCGATCATGACTGAGGGCCGGGCGCAAGACCGCGTCGACTCGGTTGCTTCCTGGTACCACCGGATCGAAGTCGCCCCCGGGCTGATCACCCCGGGGGTCAACGACTCCCAGCTCGTCCTCGAATCCCTCAATCTACCCGCTGATCTGTCTGGCTTGCGCGTCCTAGACATCGGTACCCGTGACGGTTTCTTCGCCTTCGAGTGCGAGCGCCGCGGCGCTGAGGTGACCGCGATCGACTACATGCCGCCGGAGGAGACCGGCTTCCTGGTCGCGCGCGAGCTGCTCGGCTCGCGGGTTGAGTTCATCCAGGAAAATGTCTATGAGCTTTCCCATGAGCGTTACGGAGGATTCGATCTCGTCCTCTTCCTCGGGGTCCTATACCACCTGCGCGATCCGATGCTCGCTCTTGACAGCGTCTGGAACGTCGCCCGTGGACGTTTGATCGTCGAGACGCAGGTGATCGACGATGCCCTGCTGACTGCGCCAGGTGAGTTCAAAAGGCTGGTTGACCTCAGTCCCGAGCTGCCCACGGTGCCGCTCATGCAGTTCTACCCCGGGGATGCGCTCAACGGCGACCCCACCTGTGTTTGGGCGCCAAACGAGGCCTGCCTCAAGGCGATGCTTGAGGAGACCGGGTTTGAGGTTGAGTCCCAATTGCGCATCGGCCAGCGGGGAATCGCCTTCGCCAACTGGAGCGACGATCACGAACGCGCCTACTGGCGGCGGCGCGATCGCACGGTGGGAAGGCTGGTTTGACTTCCGAGCTGCCGTTTCCGCCGCTGGAGATGCGGGAAAACGTCGGGCCGACGCAGACCGCGGCCTTCGACAACCCCTACGGCGAGCCGATCTTCCCCGACCTGCCCGCCGAGGCCTACCGGTCCATCCTCGACTTCGGCTGCGGCTGCGGGCGTTTGGCTCGCCAGCTGATCCAGCAACAGCCCCGGCCGGCCAGCTACCTCGGGATTGATCTGCACGCCGGGATGATCGAGTGGTGCCAGGCAAACCTCGCCCCCCACGCTTCGGGATTTGAGTTCCGCCACCACGATGTCTTCTACGAGGCCTGGAATCCCGGCGAGGGCAAGCCGGCGACCGCCCCCTTCCCGAGCGGGGACGGGTCCCGCACGCTGGTCATCGCCCACTCCGTCTTCACCCACTTGATCCAGGCCCACGCCGAGTACTACCTGAGCGAGGTGGCGCGTGTCCTGGCCGACGACGGAGTCTTCGAGGCGACCTGGTTTCTCTTCGATAAGCGGGGGATGCCGATGATGCAGGAGTTCCAGAACGCTCTGTACATCAACGATGTTGATCCCACGAACGCGGTGATCTTCGACCGCGCTTGGCTGGTCGAGACGGCGGGAAAGAACGGTTTGGCGATCGCCTCCGTACTGCCCCCGAAAGCGCGTGGCTTCCACTGGCGGGTGAGGATGAAGCCGGGCGAGACGGGGTTCACGGTCGCCGACTTTCCCGAGGACGCGGCGCCGGTTTCCAGCGAGGGCATCCGGGCCGCGGTTGCGCCCGGGCTCGCCGGGGACCAAGCGGAGACCGCTCAGACTTCGTAGCCGAGCTCGGTGAGCTCGGTTCCGATCGCGGTTGCGAAGCGGGCCGCCAGCTGCTCGGGCATCTCGTTCTTCCAGCGCCCGACTGAGGCTTCCGGGCTGTTCGCGGTGATGTGTTTGCTGAATCCCTCACGCCGTTTCACCACGGCGCCGGCATCGAGGTGGACGCCGAGCCACTCGCCCAGCCGTTTCGCCTCGGCCGGCAGATCGGTGATCAGGCTCTCGTATCTGACGATCGGCATCTCGCCCTCGGCCGCTTGCACCTGCAGCCAGCCGAGCCGCGTCTTCTGCTGCTCGATGAACTCATCGAGGTAGGACTCCTCCGCTGCGCCGTCGGCAATCGGCAGGAAGGTCCCGCCCTCTCCTTTGCGGCGGCGGTGGAAAGCGACACTTGATTGCCAGACGTCGCGCGGGTCGCGCAGCAGGGCAATCAGGTTCAGCTGGGGAAGCGGAACCTCGTCGGTGTCGATCTCCCAGCTCTCGGCGTTCTTCTGGGCGTAGTAGCGGACCGCCAGGCTCGGATCGCCAAACTCGGCTCGCATCGCCTCGCGGGCACGCTTCGAGAACTCGCTCCAGACTGCTGCGAAGACCGCCTCGGCAAAGCTCTCAGAGCCATCGCCCGCGATCAGCGTCCGTTGCAGCCAGGGAACCGGACCGAGCACGTGGGCGTTCTTCAGCGAGTCGGTGTGCGCCAGGTTGTCGAGGCTCCACTTGCTTTCGTCCCACCGGCCCTGCTCGGGCAGGCGCGACCACTGCAGCAGGTAGTTGAAATACCGCTGCTCATAGGGGTAGACCCGGTCGAAGGCGATCTCGGGCGCGGTGGCGAGCAACTGCATCGCCAGGGTGGTCCCGTCCCGTCCCGACCCATCGACGAGGATCGGGATCAGGCCGGCCTCCTCGGTGTGGTCAGCCACTCGAGGCTTCGGCGCGCTGCAGCTTCTGGACGATCAGGTCCAGGAACAAGGTGGTGGCGATCTTCCATTCCCCGTTCTTGCGTTCCATCTGCAGCGTGACCTCGCGGGGAGCCGCCCCGGGCTTCTTCCAGTTGATCGCGACGACTGCGTGGTTGCCCTTGGTTTTGACCGAGACGACCTTGACGCTGCCGTCCAGCTGGCCGACGACGTAGTTGAACTGACCGGCAAGGTTGGGCAGGCTCGGCGGTTCGGCGTAGAGGGTACGGGCGAGTTCGGCTTCGTTCAGCTGCACCGTCCGCCACCATTCCAGCGCGGTGTGCTGGGCCGTCCCTTCCTTGTAGCGGTCGATTTCGGCTTCCGAGACCGCCGTGCCTTCAGCTTCGCCGGAGGAGTTGCCGGATGCGCTGCTCGTTGCGGTGGAGGTACTGGTGCTCGCACCTCCGCAGCCCGCGCCGAGGACGACGAGCGCCACCAGGGCGAGGAGTGCGAGGCATCTATACAGACGTCCAGCCAGCATCGGCCGCGGAAGACTACCCGGACCGGCACCCGTATGCTGAGCCAGGCGGGATGATCGAGGGCAAACGGATATGCGTGGTCGTTCACTACGAGGGGATGAGCGGTGCGCTGCGCTCCCTGCATCACCGCCTGGGCGCGATTGCCGGGGACGCCTCGATCGAGTTCCTGGTGCCCGGGCCTGGGCCAGCCGGCCAGGGCCTTGCCGCGATTGGAGCCGTTCGGGAGCTCCCCTTTTCCGCTCTCACCTTTCCCGGCACGGTGGCGGGCAGCCCCCGCCACGTGGTCGGTTTGGCCCGTCAGGTGGGGCACTTTCGCGATCACTTTCGACGTTCCCAGCCCGATCTGGTGATCACGACATCGATGATGGTGCCGACGGCGGTGCTGGCCGCGCGGCGCCAGGGGATCCCTGTTCTGGTCCACGCATCCGAGCTGCTCAACGCGGAACGGCTGCCCTCGCCGGCCAAGCGGGCGACCGCGCATGGCCTGGTTAAAAGCACAGCTCGCTGGGCGACCGCGGTGGTCGCTTGCTCGCACCTGGTTGCGACGCAGTTCGAGGACACGGGCATCAGTGTCGAGACGCTCTACCCGCCGATCGCGGTACCGATCGAGCCGGGCGATCGGGCCGGATTTCGCCGCCGCTATGGGATCTCGCCGGAGCAAGCCTGCGTGGCGATGGTGGGCAGCGTTACCCGCGGGCGTGGGCAGGACCTGCTGCTGCGAGCGATGCCGATGATCCGGGCACGAGTGCCAGGCGCCCGCTGCCTCGTCGTCGGCGAACCCTTCGACCGCGAACGCGACCTCGACTATCGCCGCCGCCTCGACAACCTCGTGCGGGAGCTCAAGATCGAGGACGCGGTCAACTTCACCGGTGCCGTCGATCGGATCGCCGATGTCTACGCGGCGGCTGACGTGGTGGTCAACCCGGCTCGCATCCCCGAGTCCTTCGGCCGGGTTGCCTGCGAGGCGCTCGCGGCAGGACGCCCCGTCGTCTCGGCGAGGACCGGTGCTGTCGCCGAGGTTCTCGATCACGGGCGGACGGCACTGCTAGTCGAACCCGACGCTCCCGATGAGCTGGCCGGGGCGACGGCCCGGATACTGGAGGATCGCGAGCTGGGGGCAAGGATGGCGGCAGCCGGCCGCGATCAGGTGCAGCGGCGATTCGAGCCGGAGCAGATCGCTGCGCGCTTCAGGCAGATCGTTGAGGAGACGCTGGCAGTTGCGCAGGTTCGACAGCCAGGCGCGCGGCCTCCAGCTCCCTTAGCTCGGCCCGCCGATCCCGCCGAAGCACCCGCTTTGCGAGCACCCTGAGACGCAGGTTCGCCCGCATTGCCCACCAGGCTCGCCGCTCCGCCGCCGGCCCGTAGGTCCGGCTGAGGACCGCCCGGCGGTTGGCAGCGGCGACTCGCTCCGGCCCCTGTGCCCAGCGCCTCTCGGTCGACCCCCGGCGCCGGTGAATGACCTGGGCCAGCTCCGGACACAAAAAGGAGGGCACCCCGGCCTTAGCGGCGCGCAGGCCGAGATCCATGTCCTCGGCGTAGAGGTGGATCGCGGCGTCGAACGGCCCCAGCTCGCTCAGCAGCGATCGCGGTGCGGCGATGCAGGCGCCCGAGAGCCAGGCGACAGGGGTCGCCGAGGGCAGGCGCCAGGGCTCGGTCCGCCGCTGCCACGACTCGGGCTGCAGGGCACCCGGGGTGAGGGCGCCGATCCACGGCCAGAGGCCGACCGGATTGCCGCCGGCCGATGGCTGCAGCGAGCGATCGGGGTTGAGCAGGCGCGGCCCGGCTAGGCAGCGGCGAGCCCGCGCGAAGGCGGCCAGCCGCGTGAGGCCGTCGTCGATCAGCTCGGTGTCGGGGTTGAGCAGGACGAGATTCTCCGCTTGCGCCGCCTCGACGCCGATGTTGACGGCCTCGCCGAAGCCCCGGTTGGAGTCGAGCCGCTCGAACCGGGTTCCGCCGTGCCACTCGCGGGCGGCACCCTCGGGATCGTCGCGCGAGTGGTTGTCGATCACGATCAGCTCCGCCCCCGGATCGATCTTGCCGTTCATCGAGCGGGCCAGGGCGGCGAGGTGGTCGGCGCATTCCCAGGTGACGACCACGAGGGCCAGCCCGCCGTCGCTCAAAGCAGCTCGGCGAGCGTTCGCACCTTGCGCCGGAAGAGCAGCAGGGCGAAGACGCATACCGCGAGGAAGGCGATGCCCGGGCCGATCCATCCCCAGGGGCCGCCGGCGGCCTCGAGCACGCCCGGGGCCGAGGGGTCGACGGCCCACTTGCGCATCAGCTCGAAGATCGGCGCCAGCGGGTTGACGATCAGCATCCAGCGAAAGTCGGCGGGGATCTGTTCTGCCGGATACATCACCGGCGAGGCGTAGAAGAGGGCGAGGGAGGCCACCGTCCAAATCTGGGCCACGTCGCGGAACTGGACGAAGAGGGTCGAGAGCGCGAAGCAGGAGGCCGTCGTGAAGACCAGTATCGCGAGCAGGAGCAGGGGCACCAGGATCCAGGTGTTGAGCGGTTCCAGCCCGGTGGCGAAGAGGATCGCCAGCACCGCCACCATGTTGAGCGAGAAGGTGAAGACCGAGGTGAGCACGACCGAGAGCGGGACCACCGCACGGGGGAACTCCATCTTGCGCAGCACGCCCTCGCTGGAGACCATCGCCCGCACCGCCCGGCCGCTGGCGTCGGCGAAGAACTGGAACAGCATCAGGTTGAGCAGCAGGACGGCGGGATAGTTGCCGACCCCGGCGCCGATGCCGAGCACGTGGCTGAAGACGAGGTAGATCACGCCGAACATCGCCAGCGGGCGCGCCAGTGTCCAGATGTAGCCAAGCACCGAGCCGGCGTAGACGAGCTTGAACTCGGCGACCGAGCTGAGCCAGAGCAGGTTCCAGAAGCGTCGCGGCTCGACCCCGAGCGACTGCGGCCCGGTGATCTCGCGCAGGGTGAGCTCGGCCGGTGGCGCTGCCGAGCTCACCGCTCCACCACCCGCAGCGTCGGGGTGCCGTCGGCGGGGGGCTCGGACTCCTCAGCGACCGGTGGAATTCCCTCATCCTGGTAGCGCCGTGCGACCTCGGCAGGATCGCCGTCGAGGGCGATCCTGCCGTCGCTGAGCAGGATGCCGCGATCGCAGTCCTTGGCCATCGTGTCCATCGAGTGGGTAACGAAGACGATTGTCTTGCCCTCCTCGCGCAACCGGCGCAGCCGCTCGAGGCACTTGCTGCGGAACTCCGCGTCGCCGACGGCGAGTACCTCGTCGATGAGGAGGATGTCGGCGTCGACCTGGGCCATCACCGCGAAGGCGAGGCGCACCCGCATTCCCGAGGAGTAGTTCTTCAACTTGACGTTGCCGAAGGCCTCGAGCCCGGCAAAGGACATGATCTCCGGATAGAGCGAGCGCACCTCGTCGGGGGCCAAGCCCATCATCACGCCGCTGATCATCACGTTGTCGAAGGCCGCGAGCTCGGGGTTGAGGCCGACACCCAGCTCGATGAAGGGAGCCACCCGACCCGCCATTCGCACCGTTCCCTCGTCGGCGGTGTAGACGTTGGCGAGGATCTTCAGCAGGGTGCTCTTGCCCGAGCCGTTGGCTCCGGCAATTCCGAGGAACTCTCCCTGTCTGACGTCAAAGGAGATGCCCCGCAGCGCCCGCAGGTCGGTGCCCCTGCGGCTGCGAATCGGGTGCAGCACCTGCTCCTTCAGGGTTTCCATTTGGTGGGCCGGGATCCTGAACTTCTTCTTCAGCTCGCGCACCTCGATCACGGCAGCATCGGAGAGGACACGGAGGGGGACCGGCTTCGCCAGTGGTTCCGGCTCCGCGGTCTTCTCATCTTCTGCCACCGCTTCGACCGCCTCGGGAGCTTGCTTGTGCTCCTCGGCGCGCTCTTGCTCCCTGGCGGCGGGCTCCCTGGCGAGCTGCTTGTCGGTGACCCGCAGCGAGGCCTCGAGCGCGGCTTCCAGCCGCGCCTTTTCCATCTGCACGACGTTGAGGGCGCCGTGCAGGTTGGCCGCCTGCGTCGCGGTCTCCGTGAGCAAGGCGTGCACTCGCTCGCTCTCGGCGCGCAGGGCACGGTCCTCGCCGCGCAGCGCCGCCCGCTCGCCCTCCGATGCGGCAAGTGCTTCTTGCAGGGCGCAGCGGTGCGCGATCGCTCGCGACAGCTCTCCCTTCAGCCGCTCGATTTCCTCGGTCACCGGCGCCTAAAGTAGCCGAATGGCGGCCGAGGGGGACGAAATCGCGATCTGCATGGCGACCTTCAATCCGGACCCGGTCCTCTTCGGGCGCCAGGTCGACTCGATCCGGGCGCAGGACCGCGGCGACTGGCTGTGCATCGTCTGCGACGACGGCTCGGATGCCGATTCGCTGGCTGCGATCGAGGCGGTCCTCGGCAGCGACGAGCGCTTTCAGCTGCACGCCCAGGGCGAGCGGCTCGGCTTTTACCGCAACTTCGAGCGCTCACTCGAGCTAGTTCCCGCCGCCGCCCGGTTCGTCGCCTTCTGCGACCAGGACGATCGCTGGTACCCGCAGAAGCTCCGCCTCCTGCGCGAAGCCTTTGAGCCCGGGGTCAACCTCGCCTACAGCGACATGCGGATCGTCGGCGCCGATGGCGCGAAGATCTCCGACACCTACTGGAACAGGCGGCGCAACAACTCGACCGACCTACTCTCGCTGCTGATCGCCAACACGGTCTCGGGCACTGCCTGCATGTTTCGCCGCCAGCTGCTTGATTACGCCCTGCCCTTCCCGCTGCTGGCCGAGGGCGCCTTCCACGACCGCTGGATCGCGTTGGTGGCGCTGGCGCTCGGGGACCTCGCCTACGTCGACGCGCCCCTGCTCGACTACGTGCAGCACGGCGCTGCCGCGATCGGCCACGAGCTCGCCAACCGCGGTGGCGTGCGTCGCCGCGACCTGGGCGAGTGGCGACAGACCCTGGCCCGCCTGCGAAGCGGAGAGCTGGCGCGCCGCTGGAACAGCGCCTACGCCGACGTCTACCTGCGCGTCGCCGCCGAGGCGGCGACGCTGGAGCAGCGCTGCGGTCCCCGGATGACGCCGGCGAAGCGGCGGGCGGCGCATCGCATCGCCGTTGCCGATCGCTCGCCGCTGGCGGTTCCATGGCTGCAGCTGCGCAGTATGCGGCGCCACCTCGGCCGCGACGAGACCCTCGGGGTGGAGCGCGGCCTGGCTCGCGGCATCGCCTGGCACCAGCTCAGCCGCGCCCGCGCGAAGGTCCTGGGGCGCGGCCGAGCCCGTGGCTCGTAGGATGGCGCTGGTTTGGGGAAGCGAGCGCTGATAACGGGCATCACTGGCCAGGACGGCAGCTATCTGGCGGAAATGCTGCTCGGGCTCGGCTACGAGGTCCATGGCTTGGTTCGCGGCTCCCCAGACGAGAACCCCGAACGGCTGCAGCCGATCCGCCAGCGCCTCACCCTTCATACCGGCGACCTCTGCGACCAGGCATCTCTGGTCGCGGCGATGCGCGCCTGCGAACCGGATGAGATCTACAACCTCGCGGCGATGTCTTTCGTTGCCAACTCGTGGAACCAGGCGACGCTGACCGGTGAATACACCGGCATGGGTGTCACCCGGATGCTCGAGGCGATGCGCGAGGTCTGCCCGCAAGCCCGCTTCTACCAGGCGTCCTCCAGCGAGATGTTCGGCCGGGTTCGCGAGACGCCGCAGACCGAGCTGACCCCGTTCTACCCGCGCAGCCCCTATGGGGTCGCCAAGGCCTACGGCCACTTCATCACTGTCAACTACCGCGAGAGCTACGGCCTCTTTACGTGCTCCGGGGTCCTCTTCAATCACGAGAGCCCGCGCCGGGGGCTGCAGTTCGTCACTCGCAAGATCACTCGCACCGCTGCCGCGATCAAGCTGGGCCTGGCCTCGGAGCTGCGCCTCGGCAACATGGACGCCCGGCGCGATTGGGGGTTCGCGCCCGATTACGTGAAAGCGATGTGGCTGATGCTGCAACGCGACGAGCCCGACGACTTCGTTGTCGGGACCGGCGAGGAGCACTCGGTTCGGGATTTCGTCCAAGCGGCCTTTGGGCATCTGGACCTAGACCCCGGCGAGTACGTGAGTGAAGACCCCGCCTTCATCCGCGCGGCCGACGTCGAGCGGGTCGTTGCCGACTCGAGCAAGGCCTACGAGCGGCTGGGCTGGCACCATACGGTCGACTTCGAGCAGCTGGTCAAGCTGATGGTCGACGCGGACCTGGCTCTCCTCGCGACCTCGCCAGGGGCCGGCCAGGCCGGCTGAGGCGGTGCTCGGGGAGACACATCAGTCGTGTAGTCGCCGACGTTAGAGTGCTCGCCGATGCTCGACCGGGCGGGGGACACCATCAGGCGGCTGCGAGACGTGCTCAATCGGGTGGTCTTCCTTCCCTCGCCGTCGGAGATGCTCAGGTTCAAGGGCTGGGAAGGGGTCGTGGTCCTCATCTCCTTCCTGGCGCTGGCCATCGTTCTGCAGGTGCTCAGGATTGGCCCTTCCAGCGCCCTGCACTCGCTTTGGGCGGAGGACGGGCCGGTCTTCCTCGAAAAGGCGATGACGCACGACTTCCTCAGCGCCCTCACCACGCCGTGGTCCGAATACCTCGTCGTCACCCAAAGCCTGATCGGCGAGGTCGGGGCGCTTGTGCCCCTGCGCGACGCGCCGGCTGCGATGAACCTGATGGCCGCCCTCGTCGTCGCTCTCAGCGGGCTCGCCATCTGGTTCGCAAGCGCCGCCCACATCCGCAGCCCCTACCTGCGTGCGCTCCTGGTGGCGCTGACGATCCTGGTTCCGGTGGGCAGCATCGAGACGGTGGCCTCGCCCACCAACGTCTCCTGGTACATGACCGTCGCGGTCTTCTGGTTGCTGCTCTGGCGGCCCGCGACGACATTGGGCACCTCTCTCAGCGCCGGGCTGATCCTGCTCACCGGCTTCAGCACGCCAGCCACCTTCTTTTTCGTCCCGATCGCCTTCCTGCGTGCGGTCGCGATCCGCGATCGCCGCGACGCCTTGATCGTCGGCAGCTTCGCGCTTGCCACGGTGGCCCAAGTGATCACTGTGCTCACCAGCCCCCATATCTCCTCCAACGTCTGGACCGGCGGCATCATCACCACCTTCTTGCAACGTGTCATCAGCGGCTCGGTCCTCGGGCTCGAACTGAGCGGATCCCTGTGGGTCGACTGGGGATGGCCGTTTCTGATCGTGATCACCGCGGCGGTTGCTGCCTGCCTGATCGCGCTGGCCCTGCGCGCCTCCACTCGCCTGGTCGCCGCAATTGCGATCGCCACCTCGGTGGTGATGTTCCTGGTCTCGAGCTACCAGCGCGGGCTGGGCGGGATGGCCTGGGCGGTTGGGGTCTATGGCAATATCGGCGCCCGTTACACGGTGGTACCCACTCTGCTGCTGGTCGGCGCCGCCCTGGCTCTGATCGATGCGCGCCGCCGGGGGTCGAGCGGTCGTCCGGTGATCGAGATGGCGACCATCGCCGTGCTGCTGGTCCCCCTCATCACCTCCTTCAGCGTCGACGCCGGCGATGCTCGCGGCGGGCCGCCGTGGGAAGACAGCCTGAAGGCGGCAGCGGGCTCGTGCGAAGCCAGGCATCTCGACGAAATCCCCGTCTACACCGCCCCCGCGGGATGGACGATGAACATCTCCTGCGAGCGCCTGATTGCCGCAGAGGGCGCTCAAGCGCCGTAGTGCCTACTGGTTTGAGCGCGCCTTGCGGCCCCCGCGCCACGTCCCACGGGGGCGGGCCGTCGGCATCCCGTCGCGGCGGTAATCGCCGCGGCTGAGGTGGTGCTCGAGGAAGACGTAGAGGACGATGAAGAGGTAGCGGCTGCCCATCTCGTTGAGCCGCAGCTTTGAGGTTCCCGCTTTGCGGTTGGTCCAGGAGATCGGCACGATCCCGTAGCTGTAGCCGCGCACGACGGCCTTCAGTGGCAGCTCGACCGTGAGGTTGAAGTGGTGTGAGAGGAAGGGCTGGACGTTTTCGATCACCTCGCGCCGGTAGGCCTTGAAGGCATTTGTCGTGTCGTTGTAGCCGTGGCGGAAGAGGACGCGGATGCCGAAGTTGACGATCCGGTTCATGATCAGCTTCGAGCGCGGATAGTCGAGCACGGTCGAGCCGTGCACGAAGCGCGAGCCGAAGGCGCACTCGTACCCCTCTTCGAGCAGCCGCTGGTAGGAGACGAGGTCACCCGGGCTATCCGATCCGTCGGCCATCACGATCGCCACCGCGTCTCCCTCGAACGCCTCCAGCCCCGCCCTGACGGCGAAGCCGAAGCCGTTGCGGTAGGGCGAGGGAAGGCAGCGCACCTGCGGATGTGCGGCGCTGATGTCCTGCACGACCGCGGCCGTCCTGTCGGTGCTGGAGTCGTCGACCACGATCACCTCGTGGTCGATCTCCTCTCGCGAGAGAGTCGAGACGAGGCCCACGACGGTCTCGGCCACCGTCTCCTCCTCGTTGTGGGCGGGGATAACGACCGAGAGCTTCATGCGGGGGCGGAAATCCAGCGCTCGGAGTTTGCCTCGTAGATTTCGCGCAGGATCTGCTCGAGGTCGCGCTGGGGGCGCCAGCCGCCGTAGTCGGAGCCGAACTCGTCGAGGTCGCTGATCCACCAGCGGTGGTCGCCGACCCGGGCCTCGTCGCTCATCGTCCAGTTCAGCTCGCGCCCGGCGACCCGCTCGCAGATCGCGATCGCCTCCAGCATCGAGCAGGCGTTCTCGCGGCCGCCGCCGATGTTGTAAACCGCAGCCGCGCGCGGCTTCTCGTGGAAGAGCAGGAAGGCGTCGACGAGGTCGGCACTGTGCACGTTGTCGCGCACCTGCTTGCCCTCGTAGCCGAAGACGGTGTAGGGGTCGCCAGTCACGGTGCACTTCATTAGGTAGGCGAGGAAGCCGTGCAGCTGGGCTCCGGCGTGGTTTGGACCGGTGAGGCAGCCGCCGCGGAAGCAGACCGTGGGCATCTCGAAGTAACGACCGTACTCCTGGACCAACAGGTCGGCGGCTGCCTTGGAGGCGCCGAATAGCGAGTGCAGGGTGGAATCGATCGACATCGTCTTGTCAATGCCGCCGAACCACTGGTGGTCCGCCGGCAGCTCCAGTCGCGTCTCCAGCTCTTCCAGCGGCAGGTGGTTGGGCGTGTCGCCGTAGACCTTGTTGGTAGAGGTGAAGATGAAGGTCGCCTCTGGGCAGTGATTGCGGGTTGCCTCGAGCAGGTTGAGCGTGCCGTTTGCGTTGATGCCGAAGTCGGCCTGTGGATCGCTCGCCGCCCAGTCGTGCGAGGGCTGGGCGGCCGTGTGAACAACCAGCTCGATCTGCTTGCCCAGCTCGGCGAAGACCCGGTCGATGCCCTCGGCATCGCGGATGTCGAGGTCGGCGGTGCGGAAGCTGTCGAGCTCGCGGTTGAGGCGCTCGGTCACCGACGCGGTCGAGGCCTCTGGTCCGAACAGCTCGGCCCGGGTGTCGTTCTCGATCCCGATCACGTCGTAGCCGGCCGCCACCAACCTGGCCGCTGACTCGGAGCCGATCAGACCCCCGGAACCGGTGACTATCGCCTTTGGCATCGCTTTCTCGTGCCCCCTTTTGCTATCGCTTGAAACCAAGTGCAGCGCGCAAATCGTCCTCATGCTCAGTCGACCAGGCGAGCAGGTCGGCGAGGACGTCACGCGCCCCGCGGCGCGGGCGCCACGAGGTTAGAGAATGCAGCCGACCGCAGTCGCTGAGGTAAACCGGGACGTCACCGGGGCGCGTCTTCGCCTCGGTTCCGATCTCCACCTCCTTGCCGGTCAGCTCACGGCAGAGATCGGTGGTCTCAAGCAGCGAGAGACTGCACTCGCGGCCGCCGCCGACGTTGGCGACGACGCCGCTCCAGCGCTCGGGGTTGCCGAGCTGCTCGTCGACGAGGTCGATCAGGTCGTCGACGTGGAGTAGGTCGCGCACCTGCTTGCCCGATCCGCCGTAGCCGATGTAGGTCAGCGGCCGGCCGAAGAGATGGCTGAGCAGCCACCAGGAGAAGACCCCCTGGTCGACCTTGCCCATCTGCCAGGGCCCGGCGATCACACCGCAGCGGTTGGTCACCGCGCGCAGGCCGAAGGCGTCGGCGTACTCCTCGATCAGGTGCTCGGCCGAGAGCTTGGTCGCGCCATAGAGCGTGCGCGCCCCGGCCAGCGGGAAGTCCTCGGCGATCCCCGCCGGCCCAGCCCCGGCGATGGGCTGGGAGGCGCTCAGCTCGAAGCGGGTCTCGACCTCCTCCAGCTCCAGCTGCAGCTGCGGTGCCACCGGGTAGACCCGGCTGGTCGAGAGGAAGACGACGAAGGCCTCCTCCGCCCGTGCCCGCTCGAGGCAGTTGAAGGCGCCGAGCAGGTTGGTCTGGACCGAGTAGGAGGGGTCGCCGAACCCGGCCAGGACGGACGGCTCGGCAGAGCACTCGACCATCGCGTCGAATTGCCCCGCCGCCTTGAGGTCGGCCGGCTCGCGCACGTCGCCGTGTAGGAACTCGATCCCTGCCTCGCGCAGCCGCGGCAGGTTCAGCTCGGCGCCGCGCCGCATCAGGTTGTCGAGGGCGACGATCTCCCACGCAGGGTGGCGTTCGGCGAGGGCGACGACGAGGTTGCCGCCGACGAAGCCGGCGCCTCCTGTTACCAGGACGCGCAAGGCCTCAGCGCTGGCCGATCACCAGGAACTGCTTGCCGAGCAGCTTCCAGGCGAGCGGCGCCTTCAGGTACATCCCAGTGAGCCGCGGCGAGGGGGGCAGGATGCCCCGGAACGAGTAGGGCAGGTAGCGGGGGATGACGCGCTGCGGCTCGAAGCCGGCGGCGTAGAGGTGCTCGGCGATCGCCACGTGAGTCAGGGCCACGTAATGGTCGGCGCAGTCCCAGTACTCCTTCGAGCAGTAGCGGTAGTTGGGACCCATGATCGCGATCCGCCCGCCGGGCACCATCGAGTCGCGCATCTTTTCCAGGAACTGCGAGATCGCCTCCTGGTCGTAGAGGTGCTCGAGGAAGTTGGAGGCGAAGACCCCGTCGAAGTGCTCAGCCGGCAACTCGGCATCCATGATCCTCGAGGTGACGAATTTGACCCCCTCGGTGCGCTCGGCCTCTTCGTATGCGACCTCGTCGACCGCCCAGCGCTCGGCGGCAGGGATCGAGCAGATGAACTCGCCACGGCCGGCGGCGGCATCGAGCACCTTCTGCGGCGAGCCCATCAGGCCGTGCACGTGGGGCGCGATCTCCTCCCAGACCCGCAGACGGGCGGCCTGGTCGATGTCGCGGAAGCGGTATGAGTAGAGGCGCTCGTAGTTCATCGGTGGCCCGGGGGATTTACCGGGCGGGCACGATCCTATTCAGCGCCCCTGTCGCCAAGTCGCCCGGGCAGCATCGGCCGAGCGATGCGCAGCGCCGATCGCAGCTCCGCCCGCATCGCCAGCGCCGCCAGCGCGGTCCAGATGGCGGCGATCAGCAGAAGCTGCGAGACCAGGCCGAGCAGGTCGTCTCCAAGCGGCGCCAGGTAGCCCGCCGCGGCGGCGAGCGAGCCGATCGCCAGTGCCCGGATCAACGCCGGGGTGGCGGCTCGCATCTCCGGCTCAACCCAGATGCCGAGCACGACCAGGCTGACCAGGGCCGAGCCGCTCATCGCCAGCCCGACCCCGGTGGAGTTCAGGGAGGGGACGGCGGCAACCGCGATCAGGGCCATTGCCAGGGCTGAGCTGAGAACGGCCGCGATCGGCACGTTCGGGCGCCCCTCGGAGAGCTCCAGCGCGATCATCGCCGGGATCGCGCTGGCGAGGAGCAGCACTCCCGGCGTGGCGGTCAGGACCAGATCCACCGTGGGCAGCCAGCGCTCGCCCAGAACTACCGTCACCAGGGCGTGCGAGGAGCCGGCGAGCATCGCCAGCGGCAGGCTCGCCAGCGTTGCCGAGAGGGCGGCGGCGCGGCCGGCGCGACGGGGGCGCTCCGCCGCCGAGCGCGCCAAGGCCGGGAAGGAGACCCGCTGCATCGCCGAGGCGATCGCGGTCGGGAAGGAGAAGAGGCGGGAGGCCATCGCGTAGAAGCCCGCCAGCGTGGTGCCGCCGATCGCGGTGACGATCGCGACGAAGCCGAGCCCCCGGGAGAGGGTGAGGATCTGCAGCAGGCTCGCCCGCAGGCCGAAGTGGGCCAGGGCGCGGACCGCGGCGAGGTCGAGCGAGAGGCCGGCCCCTGGGCGGGTGAGCGCCGCGGCGCAGAGCAGCCCCGCCGCGGCCGCGGCGGGAACGGCGCCGGCGAGGCTGAAAGCGCCGAGCCCGGCCAGCGCCCCGGCAAGGGCGAAGGCGTTGAAGGAGAGCGTCTCGGCGGTCTCGACCAGCGCCACCCGGCCGAACCCCAGGTGCCGCTCGAGCAGCACCATCGGCACCGCCCGCAGGGCGTAGAGCGGGACCGCCAGGGTGGTGGCGGCGATGACCTTGATCGAGTCACCGTGTACGCCCACGATCGGCAGCGCCCCGAAGGCGATCGCCAGCATCGCCAGGGCAAAGGCGGTCCCGGTGGCGAAGAGGAAGCCCGAGACCGCGCGTTGCTGGCGCCGGCTCGGATCCTCGGGCTGGCGGATCAGCGCCGCGCTGAGCCCGGCGCCACTGGCCACTTGGGCGACGCTCTGAATCGCGGTTGCCACCGCGAAGAGGCCATAGTCAGCGGGCGAGAGCAGCCGCGCGAGGACGAGGGTGACGCCGACGGTCAGCAGTTGCAGCAGCAGCGTGCGGCTGACCAGGATGCCGACGCCGCGAGCGGCGGTCGCGGCGAGTGGCCCGCTGGGCGCGTCGGTCACGGAGGGAAGCCCTCGCCGCTCCGACCGGCGGCGCTCAGGCCCGTGCCGGAGAGGCCCGGAAGGAGGCCACGGTCTGATCCAGCCCCTCGGGAAGACTTGTGCGGGCCCTAAATCCGATCAGCGCCTCGGCTCGGGACACATCGAGGTAGCGGACTGGCTGGCCATCCGGGCGCGAGCTGTCCCAAACGGTCTCTCCCCGGTAGCCGGCGGCGGCTGAGATCAGCTCGGCGAGGTCGCGGATCTTCGTCTCGACGCCGGTACCGACGTTGAAAGGCTCGGAGGAATCGGCGTGCTCGGCGGCGAGGATCAGCGCTCGCGCCGCGTCATCGACATAGAGGAACTCGCGGGATGGCTCGCCGGTACCCCAGAGCACGACCTCGGGTCCCTCGTTGGCGGTCGCGGTCACGTACTTGTTGACCATCGCCGCGATCACGTGCGAGTCCTCGAGGTCGAAGTTGTCCTCGGGCCCGTAGAGGTTGGCGATCACCGGTACGCAGGAGTCCAGCCCGTACTGGCGCCGGTAGGAGTCGGAGAGGACGATCAGCATCTTCTTCGCCAACCCGTAGGGCGCGTTCGACTCCTCCGGGTAGCCGGCCCAGAGGTCGTCCTCCTTGAAAGGGACGGGCGTGAACTTCGGGTAGGCGCAGACCGAGCAGGCGGCGACGAGCTTGCCCACGCCCAGTTCCCGGCAGGCCTCGAAGACGTTGAGGCCCATCGCCATGTTGTCGCGGATCAGCGGCCCGGGATTGCGCCGGTTGTAGCCAATGCCGCCGACGTTGGCCGCCAGGTGAAGGACCACCTCCGCACCCGCAAGCGCGTCGCGGCAGGCGACTGGGTCGGTGAGGTCCTGCTCGGCGGAGCGCGGCACCCGCACCTCGGCGCCGAGCTCGTTCAGCATCCGCACCGTGGGCTTGCCGAGGAACCCGGCTCCGCCGGTGACCACGACCGACTTGCCACGCCAGAAATCGCTGCTCGGCTCGCGCTCGTTCAACTCAGGTGACCTTCCCGGAGAGCTTGTCGTCCAGTTCGGCGATGTCGGCGTCAACCATCAGCTCGACCAGCTCGCGGAAGCGGACCTTCGGCTCCCAGCCGAGCTTTTCACGCGCCTTGGTGGGATCACCGAGCAGCGAGTCGACCTCGGAAGGACGGAAGTAGCGGGGATCGATCTCGACGTGCTCCTCGTAGTCGAGGCCGGCGTGGGCGAAAGCGACCTCGAGTGCCTCGCGCACGGAGTGCTTCTCGCCGGTGGCGACCACGTAGTCGTCGGGCTCATCGGCCTGCAGCATCAGCCACATCGCCTCGACGAAGTCGGGCGCGTAGCCCCAATCGCGCTCGGCGTCGAGATTGCCCATGTAGAGCTTCTCCTGCAGGCCCGCCTTGATCCGCGCCACAGCGCGGGTGATCTTGCGGGTGACAAAGGTCTCGCCGCGGCGGGGCGACTCGTGGTTGAAGAGGATGCCGTTGACCGCAAACATCCCGTACGCCTCGCGGTAGTTCACCGTGGCCCAGTAGGCCGCCACCTTCGCCACGGCATAGGGGCTGCGGGGGTGGAAGCGCGTGCTCTCGTTCTGCGGTGGCGGCGAGGCGCCGAACATCTCCGAGGAGGAGGCTTGGTAGAAGCGGGTCTGCACCTCCGACTCGCGGATCGCCTCGAGCAGGCGCAGTGTGCCGGTCCCGGTGACGTCGAAGGTGTACTCGGGGATGTCGAAGGAGACGCGGACATGGCTCTGCGCACCCAGGTGGTAGATCTCGGCCGGCTGCAGCTTGTAGATCAGGCGGGTCAGGGCGACGGGGTCGCTGAGGTCACCGTAGTGGGAGAAGAGCCGCGCACCCTGCTCGTGCGGGTCGCGGTAGAGATGCTCGATGCGGCCGGTGTTAAAGCTGGAGGAGCGACGGATGATGCCGTGCACCTCATAGCCCTTTTTGAGCAGCAGATCAGCCAGGTAGGAGCCGTCCTGGCCCGTCAGTCCCGTGATCAGGGCGCGCTTGTTTGCCTCACTGCCCATTTGCTGTGCTGATCCTTTCAGACCGGCTGGAAGAGGCCGTTGACCTGCAGCAGCTCGCCGCTATGGGGGTCGACGAACTCCGGCTCCAGATGCGTGGGAGCAAAGCCGCGACCACGCATCTGCTCGATCATCTCGCCGATCAGCAGCTGTCCCTCATAAAGCGGTGCCAGCGAGAGCTCGAGCTCGACCGCCCGACAGGCCGGCAGAACCGTCGCCGCGCCGAGCAGGACTTCGTGCTCGTATCCCTGGGTGTCGACCTTCAGGTATGCGCGGCGCGAAGGGGAAAGGAGATCGGCCAGCTCGTCGTCGAGCTTGGCGATCTCGATCGTCTCGGTGCGCTCGTAACGCGAGTCGGCCACGGCCCGCCGGTGAGCCTCTTCCATCTTCAGCAACGAGCTGCTGAAACCGTCGTTGCCAGAGACGTTGATCGAGGCCGTCCCCGGCTGCGCCCCGGCCGCGCGGTTGCGGCACTCCCACGCTGCATCCCCTGCCGCAGTGGCGAGCAGCTGCTCGAACTGCGCGCTGACTGGCTCAAAGGAAACGATCTGGCCCCTGTAGCCCCCGTCGCGCAGTCCGCTTCCGTACTCGCCGGCATGGGCGCCGACATCGACGACCAGGCTGATCTCGCCGCTCTTCAGGATCGCCTCCCGGGTTCCGGCCAGCGTGTGCCGGCGCCGCCCGGCGTGAACGTCCAGGCGGGCAAGCGTGCGTTTCAGCTGCGATGCAACCTTGTGTGAGGGAGTCTCAGGTGCCATGGGTCAGATTCGTTTCAGAGCGCGCTTGACCAGTTGCATCGCGCGCGGGAAGAGCCGGGTCAACCAGAAGGAGATCCGGTGTCGCTCGAACACGGACGGCATGAATCTCAACCCGGTCGCGGCCGCGGTGGAGGCATCCTTGTAGCGCCCCTCCCGCAGCGCCCGCTCGATCTCTGCGGAGATCTCATAGCGGCCCGCCAGGGCCAGCGCCGCCCCCGCCTGCTGGAACATGCCGTGCTTGAGGTAGATCCGGTGTCGCTCCAGAACGATGTCGCGCAGCGGCACCTCGCCGCTCTTGGTCCCGTCGTAGATCTCGAGCAGTGCCAGTGCATGGGGGATGTGGCGGGAGGGGACGCCCGCCTGCAGCAATCGAATCGAGAGATCGAGGTCCATCTCCATATTCATCTCCTCATCGAGCTCCCCCGCCCGCTCCAGCGCCCAGCGGGCGAACATCGTCCCGGGCGCGATCAGGCCGACGTTGTTGAAGTCGAGCGCTCTCAGCGTGGCTTTTGCCGGCGGCCGGATGACGTGCCTGTGGCCCCGCCGGTCGACGTCGAGATCGCCGTAGACCCAGCCGAGCTCGGGGTCAGCTTGGAACAGTGCGGCGGCCTCGGCCACCGAGTTCGGGTAAAGGACATCGTCCGCGTTGAGCCAAACGATCAGGTCCCCGGTCGACTCCCGGAAGATCGCCTTGTTCATCGCGTCGCACTGGCCGCGATCGGGCTCGGAGATCCAGCGCAGGTGTTGCCGTTGCCGCAGGATCTCGATCGCCCCATTGGTTGAGCCACCGTCGACGACGACGTGCTCGATCCGGGGGTAGGACTGCGCCTCGACGCTCTCGATGCAGCGGGTGAGCTTGTCGAGCGGGGGGTCCAGGGCTGCGGTGACGACGGAGACGAGTGGGGGGGTCGAGGGTTGATCCATTGCGGCGGCAATCCTTTCAGGCGCTGTGGCCGCTGCTGCGCAGCATCAGGGCCCGGCGCGCGCTCACGCGGCTGATCGCCGCCGCCGGCAGCTCCCGCGGCGGCAGGTTCTTGCCGGCGCGCAGCCCCGCGAGCCGCCCGCGGGCACCGGCCAGCGTGCGATCGCGCAGCAACTGGCCAGCGCAGATCGCTACCTCGCGGATCGCTGCTTGGGTCGCAGTCGAGGGGCGTGAGGTGATGCCGTAGCGGCGCAGCAGGTAACCCCTGCTCCAGCCGGTCATCGCGTACTTGCGGGCGCTGCGGGCGCCGAGCGTGAGCGAGTAGCCGTGAATCGCCCGCGCCCGCGGGGCCAACGCGCAACGCGCGCCCTCAGCGCGCAGCCGCAGGGCGAGGTCGACGTCCTCGTAGTAGAGGAAGATCCGCTCGTCGAAGCCGCCCACCGCGTTGAAGGCGTCTCGCTCGTAGAGCGCCGCACCGCCGGTCGGCCCGAGCGGGGCAGCGGCGCCCTCGAGGCTCTCGACGGGCTCGCCGCAGAGGAAGTCAAACGCCATCAGGGTCTGATCGACGAGGACCCCGGCCGAGTCGATGCGGGTCGGGTCGCGTTCACCGAGCAGGACGGCCGCAACCATCTCGCCTCTGCTGGTGCCGGCCAGCAACTGCTCGATCAGCTGCGGCTCGGCCACGGCATCGTCATTGAGCAGCACGATCGGCCCCTCGCCCACCTCCGCAATCGCCCGGTTGAGCGCATTGCCGAAGCCGAGGTTGCGCCCGAAGCCGACCCGCGTAACACGCGGAAAGCGCTCGCTGAGCATCGCGGCGCTGCCCTCGCCCTCGCCGTTGTCGGCGACGACCACCTCGGCCGCCAGCGTCTGTCGCTCCAGCGACTCGAGGCAGCGAATCAGCTTCTCGCCCCCGCTCAGGGTGGGGATGTAGACGGTTGCGGCCACGCTCATCGGGCCGCTCCTGGAAGCAAGCCCCGGGCTACACCCAGCGCCCGGGCCAGATCGTCCCGGAGGAAAGCGACGGCCAGCACGACCCAGGCTGCGCCGCTGACGCCAATCGCGAGAACGAGCCCGGCGACGTCGCGGTCGGCGGCGAGCAACTGCCCCGCGGCAGCCGCTACGAAACTGATCGCGGCAACGCGGATGACCTTCCCGGTGCCCGCCCTCACCTGGGGACGCGTGGTGGCAAGCAGAATCGCGGCGCCGATCGCGGCGCCGATCGACATCGCGGCGCCGATCCCCGACTCGTCGAACGGGCCGATGAGGAGGGCGACCAGGCCGAATCCGACGGTCAGCTCGGCGGCGATCGCGGCGACCGGTGTGTTGGGCTTCCCCTCGGCCAGGCAGAAGCTGTTTATCGGCGAGGCGATGCTCGCCCCCAGCAGCATCGCGAGCGAGCCGTAGATGACGATGTCGGAGGTCGGCAGCCATTCAGTTCCCAACACCACCTGGATAAACGGTTGGATCGCGCCGGCGACGATAGCGAGGGGAAGGCCACAGACCAGAGCGATCTGGCCCAGCATGCGGGCAGTTCGTGCCGGTCGTTCGTCCCCGGACTGGCTCAGGGTCGGCAGCATCACCCGTGCCACGGCCGCCGCCAGCGCAGTGGGGAAGGAGAAGAGCCGCTTTGCCATCCCATAGAAGCCTGCCACCGGCGCCCCGCCAATGGCTCCGACGAGCGTGACATAACCCAGATCGCGGCCCAGGTAAAGGACGCCGAGCACGCTGACGCGGCTGCCGAAGCCGATCAGCGGCCGGACCCGCGAGAGCTCAAAGCGCGGTCTGCGAGCGGCGCTCTGGGTCGACCAGGCGACGCCTGCGCCCAGCACGGCGCCGACCGGCACCGCGCCGGCGAGGCTGAAGACGCCGAGGCCGGCCAGCGCCGCGATCAAGGCGAAGACGTTGAACCCAATCGTGTCCGCGGCCTCCACCGCCGCCACTCGTCCGAAGTGCAACTCGCGATCCATCATCGCCATCGGCACCGCGCGGGCGGCGTAGATCGGTAGAGCGAGGAGCGTGATCGCGATAACCCGCAGCGTGTCGCTGGGAGCGGCGAGCGCCGGCACGATCCCGAAGGCAATGACCAGCATCGCGATCGATGCGCTCAGCGTGATCGCGAGGAGGAAGCCGATCGTCGCCGCCTGCAGCTGCCGCGACGGGGTCTCTGGCATGCGCACGAGAGCGGCCGGAAGGCCGAGCTCGGCGACGTTCTGTCCGACCAGTTGCACCGAGAGGGCGATTGCGAAGAGGCCGTAGTCGGCGGGCGTGAGCAGGCGCGCCAGCACCACGGTGACACCGGCGGTCAGTAGCTGAAACCCGAGTGTGCGCGCGACTAGTAGCGATACGCCGCGCGCCGCCGACTGTCCCAGAGCGGCGCCGTCGGGTGGCGCTGCCGCCTCGAAGTTCTCTATCTGTGGATCGGGTTCGGCTATTGGAGCGCCGGGGGGTTGGTGAGACCGAACACCCACAGGTGCGGCCCGCGCGGCAGCTGGCGCTGAACTTCGTAGATGGCGGTTGCGCCCTGATGCGAGCCGACCAGGAATTCGGTACCGCGGGGAAGATCGCCCGAGTCGTCGAGGTCGCGGCGGATCGCATCCCATTCGAAGCCCGTCTCGCCGAGCAGGACGTGGACCATGCTGTGCTTCTCACCGGGGTCGTGGTGAATCATCACGAGGTCCAACCGATCGCCCTTGAAGATCCGCTGTTCGCTTTTCTTCGGCAGGCCGATGATCGGCGCGATCTGCATCGACCAGGTTCGTGGTGAGAGGCCTCGATACGGCAGCCGGGCGGCGTAGAGCTGGCGGCGGAAGCCCGACTCACTGGAAAGGATCTGCAGCACCGGGCGCGATTCGGGGTCGCCCCGGGTGATCACGAAGAGGTCAGGGTGAATTCCCCCCCAGGCGGCAATGAAGAATTCCCTCGTGGTTCCTTTGGGTGGTGCGGAAAGCGGCGCGACGAAGTTGACTGGGTGGCCGTCCGATTTCCAGGTCGGACTTACCGTGATCGCCAGGTTCGTTGGGCGCTGTTCGAACGAGAAGAGCGCCTCGGCGCGCCAGGGATACCAGGAGCTGACGTCGAACTTCGCCCGAGACGCTTTCTGTGGAATCGACAGCTTCGCCACGTGTTCGACTTCCGATTGCGACTGGCCGGGAATCTGGCTGAAGACGTTGACCGTGTGACCGCGCCCTCGCACCCACTGAATCGGCTCGTTGTCCCCGGGGCGGTCGCTGTTCGTCATCACTTCGGTGGCGTTGGCGATGCTGGTTGGTAGCTGGATGGAGGCAAGCTCGGGGTACGGTTCCGGCAGCAGCCGCTGGATCAGCAGGCCGGAGACGAGCAGGATCGCAACCACCGCGATGCCGGCCACGATCAGGCCGCCGGCCAGGCGCCGGTTGCCACCCTCCCGACCGGGCGAAGGGGCAGGCGGCGGAGTCGTCTCAGGCTCGATCGTCGTACCCCGCGCACCTGCTCGTCCCGTCATGCGCTGGATTCTGCCCCATGCCCACCCGGTCAAGCCCGGCGGAGCGTCGGGATCTTCGGCGATGGCGCCGACGATGAGCAGGAGTGGGACGACGAGCAGCCAGTCGAGCTGTTGGGTCCAGAGGTTGGTGTAGACGCCAAAAACCGCCAGGTACAAGAGGTAGGCGGCCACGAGGCTCCAGCGAAACGCCCGGGTCTTCACTGCCATCGCGAAAGCGCCGGCCGAGATGAAGCCGGTCATCGCGATGCCCGGGACCAGGGCGATGAAGCCGCCATCGGCCCAGAGCGGACCCGCGACGGTGCTGGTCACCCAGGGCGGGGTGATGCTCGCCGAGACGTCTGAGACGTTGCGGGCGCCGTGGGCGACGATGTTGAGCCCGATCGCATCGAAGGCGCCATGGCCGAAGGCTTCGCCGGTGGGGAAGTGCCCGACCACTCCCTGCAGGGCGAGGAAGTTGGTCGTTATCGCCAGGTAGATCGGGATCAGCGGCTGCAGGAAGAACGGCGTTTCGGGGAGGATTTCCCCGAACAGTTCGGACTCGAACGGGTTGTACGGGTTTTGGCGGGTGCGCAGGTAAAAGGCGAAGACAATGGCGGCGAAGGCGAGCAGTGCGCCGGCGAAGAACACCTCCTTGCGGGGCCGCCCCCAGTACAGCCAGCGAGCGGCGATGGCGACGATCACCGGCAGCAGCACGCTGCCCCTTCCCGCTTGCAGCGCGAAGCCGCCGAGTGCAACCACGGCAAGCAGCAGCTCGAGGCGAGTCTCGCGACTGAACAGGTTGCGTGGCCGGACCAGAGCGACGATCGCGACGACGGTGAGACCGTCGGTGAGGATGATCGTCGGACCGCCCTGCTGGAAGCGCAGCGTGCCCCCCGCAGGGGAAAGCAACGGGATGCCGCCAATCTTGACGAACTGGTGCCCGAGCTCGAGCAGGCCGACGACGAGCAGGCCGATCAGCACCCGGCGCAGCAGGCGGCTCTCGCGCGGCTCGCTGGGCGCGGCGGCCGCCTCGTTCTGGCGCAGAGCCAGCCCCTCGCCGATCAGGCCGCCGGCGAGGAAGGCCAGCGGCACGGCTACGACGACGGCGAGCATGAACCCGGACCACACCTGCTCCCCGTTGAGGAGCCGGTACTGACTGAGCAGTGCCGCGAGCGTCCAGGCCGCGGTGAAGGCCACCAAGGGCGAGAGCAGCGAGCCGTTGAGTTGGGCGAAGCGCCTCATTGCGGTACCACCGGACCAAGCTTGTAACCCCGCGCGTAGCCCCCCTTGGTCATCGCCAGCCAAACTCGCTCGCGTATCCCCCTCGGCAGTGGCAGGCGGGCAAGGGCAGCAAGCAGCGGTATCGATACGCGCACTGCTGACCAGGCGAGCCCCCGTGGTGCCTGTACCCCCGTGTGCGGCCTCTCCGGTCGCAAGCGGTTGTATAGGGCGGCGGAGCGACCGACCGTGATCGAGCGTCGCAGCGACTGCTGCGGCGTCGTCGGGTGGTCGTGGAGCACGACCAGCTCGGGGTGGTAGTCGAGCTCGAGGCCGGCGTCGGCGAGGCGGACTCCCAGCTCGGTGTCCTCGACCGCCGCGGTTGGGAAGCGAACGTCGAAGCCGCCAACCTGCTCGAAGAACGAGCGCTTCACCGAGGCGTGGGAGCTGTAGAAGTAGCTGGCGGCGTCGACCGGACCGGCCTGAAGATCGCAATAGTGAAATTGGGGTCCGCCGTTCTCGAGCCAGCGCATGAAAGGGGTCACCGGCTTGCGCGGGTTCCAGGTAATCCGGCCGAGGACGGCGTAGGTCGGCTCGGGCCGAGCCGCGTGCAGAGTGAGGTGGGCGCCCAGCAGGCGATCGTCAGCCGGTTCCGTGTCGTCGCCGAGGAAGAGCAAGACGTCTCCGCTCGCGGCTTCCGCTCCTGCATTGCGAGCTGTCGCCGGGCCGCCGCCGGGCTCCTCCAAGAACTGCATCGGTAGCTTCGAGCTGCTGGCTCGATGCCGCAAGCGCTCGATAGTTCCATCGCTTGAACCGTTATCGATCACGATTGCCTCCAACGTCACTCCGTCCGCCTGCTGGGCCTCGAGCGCGTCAAGCGTTCGGGCCAGGGCGTCCGCTCGGTCCTTGGTTGGTATGACGACGGAGAGGGAGTTCATCGGGCGCCGCCCGCTCTAAGGCGCCGGGAGAGCCTAAGTAGCGGCGCGGCTATTGGCATTGCCCGGGCGTGATGGAGGCGGATGTAGCGTTCGACCGAGCGCAAGCGGATCGCCTGCTGCTCGCGGCGATCGATCTGGACAAAGGCCTTGGCGCCGGCGTGGCCGACCCGCGCCGACCCGACGATCAGGTTCCGGTAGCCGGCGTCGTGCAGGCGCTTGGCTAGGTCGACGTCCTCATACCAGAGGAAGAATCCCTCGTCGAAGCCACCCATTGCCTCCCAGGCCTCGCGAATGACGACAAAGCAGGCGCCCGAGGGTTGGCCGACCTCGACCAGCGCGCCGGCTGCTGGGCTGGGCTGCGAGCGCCCGCCGAAGGAGCCGGCGAAGATCCGCGCCAGCATTGTCGCCGTCCTGGGCAGCGAGGCGTGATACCGGTTGGTGTCGCCGGCGAAGACCGGACCGACCATCCCGGCTTGCGGTTCCCGCCTCGCTACCTCGGCCAGCGCCGCCAGCGCCCCCGGCTCCACCACCACGTCGGGGTTGCTGACGCAGACCAGCTCGGCGCTGCCGCCGTGCAAGGCTCGGTTCGCGGCCCGGCCGTAGCCAAGGTTCTCCTCGCTCAGCTCGAGTCGCACGTTCTCCGGGCAGCCCTCGCGCAGCAGATCGCGCTGCTCGGGGCGCGAATCGTTGTCGACGATCGTCACGCTCACCTTGACCCCTGCGGAGGCCAGGTAGGCGCGTGCCGCGGCGATCGCCGCCTCGGCCGTATTCCAGTTAACGATCGCGACATCGATTGCGGGCGGGGAGGCATCCGGGCTCATCGTCGGCGCGACGATAGCCTTCCGGCGACGTGCAAGACCTCAAAGGCCTGATCCTCTCCGGCGGGGCCGGGACGCGGCTGCGGCCGATCACCCACACCTCGGCGAAGCAGCTGGTTCCAGTTGCCAACAAGCCCGTGCTCTTTTACGGGATCGAGGCGCTGGTCGATGCCGGCGTCACCGAGATC
>DATMIH010000104.1:0-17304 GCA_035554595.1 Solirubrobacterales bacterium | reverse complement strand
ACGCTCGACGAAGTCGTCGACACGGCGGACATCTTCGTCACCGCCACCGGCAACAAGGACATCATCACCGTCGAGCACATGGCGCGGATGAAGCACAACGCGATCGTCGGCAACATCGGCCACTTCGACAACGAGATCGAGATGGCGGCGCTGGAAGAGTCCGACGCGGAGCGGGTCAACATCAAGCCCCAGGTCGACGAGTGGCGCTTCCCCGATGGCCACTCGATCATCGTCCTCTCCGAAGGCCGCCTGCTCAACCTCGGCAACGCCACCGGCCACCCGAGCTTCGTGATGTCGAACTCCTTCACCAACCAGGTGATCGCCCAGATCGAGCTCTTCGGCCAGCCCGACGGCTTCGCCGCCAAGGAGGTCACGGTCCTTCCCAAGCATCTCGACGAGAAGGTCGCCCGCCTTCACCTCGACGCGCTCGGCGTGAAGCTGACCGAACTCAGTCCTGACCAGGCCGCCTACCTCGGCATCCCCGCCGAGGGCCCCTACAAGCCGGACCATTACCGCTACTAGGGCGGAGGGCCTCAAGTGCCGAACGTCTACAGACCGACGTTCGAGGAGGGGGAGCGGCCGGAGGGGTTTCGCTCGCGGCGGGCCCGGATCGGATACGAACTCGGCACCGAGCTGATCGGGTGCAGTCTCTGGGAACTGCCGGCGGGCGAGGCCGCCTACCCGTACCACTTCCACTACGCCGACGAGGAGCTGGTAATCGTGCTCACGGGTCGTCCGACCCTGCGAACTCCAGAGGGCGTCCGCGAGCTAGAGGAAGGAGAGGCGCTCCGCTTCCCGCTTGGCGAGGAGGGCGCGCACCAGATCATCAACCGCGGCGAGGAGCCGGTCACCCTGTTGGCGGTCTCGAGTCACGGTCGCCCCGACGTGGTCGTCTATCCCGACTCGGACAAGATCGGCGTCGGCGAGCGACTCCCACATGGCGGCGGCCTGCGCGCCTTCTTCAAGCGCGGCGACCGGGTCGACTACTTCGAGGGCGAGAGCCTCGACGACGTCTAGGGCTAGAAACGACAAGACCCGCCGGAGCGGGTCGAGTCTGGTTAAAGCGGGAACCACCCGCAGGTACCTCCAGGCGACTGACACCCACGCTGGAGACTACCACCAGACCCGACCCTTTCCTTGGGTCTTCTGCGGAGGGCGCCGGACTCGAACCGGATCCATGGTTTATGGACAGACGGGTGTCAGCCGCCTGAAAACACCTGTTCTCTTCACCCTCCTGTAGGCGATGCTAGCGGCGAATTTCTCTCCCTAAATGGCGTTACTAAATTGGCACAGTGGATTGACATTTCCGTGCGACTCACCCTGTCCCGGCCTGCGGCTCCCAGCGAAAACGCCGGGTCGCGACCCAGATGCCGGCCAGGGCCCAGGCCGCGAGGGCAGCGACGTTGCCGCCTTCTAGGCCGAGGCCGCTGGCTTCGGGGGAGAGGGTGCTCTGCAGGCCGACGGCGAGGTGAAAGAGGGGGAAGATGCGGCCGACCTGTTCGAGCCAGTGGGGGAGCTGATCGATCGGGATCCAGACGCCGGAGACGAAGGCGAGGATGACGACGCTGAAGGGGGCGATAGTGGAGGCGGCGTCGACCGTGGGAGTAAAGGGGGTGAGGGCGATGCCGAGCGTGCAGAGGGTCGCCGTGCCAAGGGCGACGTAGACGAGGAAGCCGATGAAGCTCGAGCCGGGGAAATCGACCCCGTAGGCGAGCACGCCAATCGCGACCAGCAGCACCGTCATCGCCAGCGCCTGCGCGGTGGCGCGCAGGATCTGAGCGAGGATGAAGGTCCAGGCCGGCATCGGCGTTCCGCGCAGCCGCTTCAACTGGCCGCGCTCACGCTGGGTGGTGATCGAGACGGCGAGGGTGGTGAAGGTGGAGAGCGAGATCGAGTAGGCGGTGATCCCGGCCATGAAGTAGGCCTGGGCGCTCAGCTTCAGCCCTGTCGGCAGGGTGACGCTCTCATTGCCGCCCTTGATGAAGATCGAGTTGAAGAGGATGAGGAAGATCAACGGGAAGAGGAAGGTGAAGACGAGTGCCCGCGGCGTGCGCAGCGCCACCACGATCGCCGCGCGTGCCTGGGCGAGGACGATGCGGCGCTCGCTCACGGCTGCGGCTCCTGGTCGCGGGTGAGGTCGAGGAAGATGTCCTCGAGGCTGGGCTTGCGCACCTCGAGGTCCTCGAGCGCGACGCCGCGCTGCTCGGCCAGCGCCAGCAGGCGGTAGAGGTCGTCCTGCGGCCGCTCGGTCTCGATGCTGATCTCATCGCCGGCCACCTGCGGCGTTGCTGAGACGCACGAGCGCACGTCCTCGGCATCGAGCCCGCCGTTGAGGCGGAAGCCGATCACGGTGCGGCGGCCGAGGCTGGCGCTCAGCTCCTTCATCGGCCCCTGGGCGACGATTCGCCCTTCGCGCAGGATCGCCACCCGGTCGGCGAGGTGCTCGGCCTCGTCCATGTAGTGGGTGGTGAGAAAAACCGTCTTGCCAAGTTCCTTCAGTCCCTCGATCATGTTCCAGGCGTCGCGGCGAGCGGTCGGGTCGAAGCCGGTCGTCGGCTCGTCGAGAAAGATCAGGTCGGGGTCGCCGATGATTCCGATCGCGACGTCGACGCGGCGTTTCTGGCCGCCAGAGAGCGAGCCGATCCGCGCTTCGCGCTTCTCGGTTAGCCCGGTCAGCTCGATCGTCTCCTCGACCGGGCGGGGAGCGGGATAGAAGGTGGCGAAGAGCGAGACCGCCTCGCGCACGGTCAGCAGCGGGTCGAGCTCGCACTCCTGTAGAACCAGGCCGACGCGGCTGCGCCACTCGCGGGTCGGCTCGCCCGGGTCGATGCCGAGCACCTCGACCTCGCCGCCGCTGCGCTCGCGGTAGCCCTCGAGGATCTCGATCGTGGTCGTCTTGCCGGCCCCGTTGGGGCCGAGGAAGCCGAAGACCTCACCGCTGCCGACCTCGAAGTCGATGCCGCTGACAGCCTCGTGCTCGCCGTAGGACTTGCGCAGCCCCTTGACGCTGATCGCTGCGTCGCTCATTCCCCTCCAAATCTACTCAAAAGTGACTATCTACCCCCACGGTGCATCCCCGCTGGCCTTTACGCGCTCAAAGTAGTTTGCTAAACTAATTATCAACGCTAACTAATGACGCCAGAGGCTAACAACACTCTCACCGACGCCGCCGCTCAGCTGCGGCTGGGGATCGTGCGCACGGCGCGGCGCCTGCGTCAGGAGGCAGCGGCCGAGGCGAGTGGGCTGACGCCGACCTCGACCGCGGCGCTGGCCACGATCGAGCGGCACGGGCCGCTGACGCCCAGCGAGCTGGCCGAGCTCGAGCGGGTGAAGCGGCCGACCGTCACCCGCACACTCGGCTGCTTGGAGCGGGAGGGCCTGGTCGAGCGCACGCCCGACCCCAGCGACGGCCGCAGCTCGCTGGTCAGCGTCAACGCGGCCGGGCGCGAGCGCCTGCGGCGTCTGCGCGGCCGCAAGAACGCCTACCTGGCGAAGCGCATGCGCGATCTTCCAGCTGAGGACATCGCCGCCCTGGAGCGCGCGGCGGAGATCTTGGAGCAGATGCTCGAAGGTGGGAGGTGAGCGCCAAGATCGACGCGGACCAGAACCCCCGGAAGTCACCGCATCGATCTTGGCGCTCACCCATTGTTCTGCGGCGCAGCTTCGACTCCCTCTCCGTTCCCAACTACCGCCGCTACTTCGTCGGCCAGATCGTCTCGTTGTCGGGGACCTGGATGCAGACGGTGGCAGCGCTCTGGCTCGTACTCAGCCTCACCGGCAGCGGCCTCGCCGTCGGCCTGACCACGGCGCTGCAATTCCTGCCGATGCTGCTCTTTGGCGCCTGGGGCGGCCTGCTCGCCGATCGCTTCGCGAAGTGCAAACTGCTTATGGTCACGCAGGCGCTGATGGCGATCCCGGCGCTCGGTCTTTTCGCGGTCACCGTAACCGGCGTGGCCGCGCCCTGGATGGTCTTCCTCGCCGTCTTCGCGATGGGCAGCGTCAACGCGGTCGACAACCCGACCAGGCAGAGCTTCGCGATCGAGATGGTCGGCCCCGACCGCGTCGTCAACGCGGTCAGCCTCAACAGCGTGATCGTGCAGTCGGCCCGCATTGTCGGTCCCGCCTTCGCCGGCCTGCTGATCGCCGGGGTTGGCATCGAGACGTGCTTCGCCGTCAACGTTCTCTCCTTTGGCGCGATGATCTATGCGCTCTGGGGGATGGACCCGGCGAAGCTGCGCAGTGGGCCCCGAGCGACGCGTGAGCGCGGCGCGATCCGCGCCGGCCTGCGCTACGTGCGCGCGACGCCCGAGCTGGCGGTCCCGCTGGGGCTGATGGCCCTGGTTGGAACCTTCGGCTTCAACTTCCAGGTCATCCTGCCCCTGCTGGCCCGCTTCAGCTTCGGCGGCGGCGCCGGCGTCTACGCCGCGCTGGTCTCAGCGATGGCGGTCGGCTCGGTCGCCGGGGCCCTCGTCACCGGCTCCCACGGCCGCACCAGCCCCCGCCTGATCGCCGGCGCCGCCTTGGCCTTCGGCGGCGCCGCCCTACTGGCCGCCGTGGCGCCGGGGATGGCAGTAGAGATTGTCGCCCTAGTTCTGCTGGGCGCCGCCTCAGTCACCTTCGCCGCCACCATCAATTCCTCACTACAGCTAGCCGTAACCCCCCACATGCGCGGCCGAGTGATGTCCCTCTACTCAGTCGTCTTCCTCGGCTCAACCCCCATCGGAGGCCCATTGGCAGGCTGGTTGTCCCAGGCCTATGACCCGCGCTGGGCCTTGCTCCTGGCCGCAATCTCAGGCCTGTCCGCGGCCTGGGCTGCTCGGGTCTGCTTCGCCCGGCTTCGCACCCGAACCGAGCTATCTGAAACGCAAGGGGAGCCGGCGACGGCCTAACTCTCGTCAGTGGGGCCCGCCGGTACGCATTGGAGCGCGGGGTGAGGGGGTCCGCCGGACACTCCCCGCTTTTGTCCGGCGGACCCCCTCACCCCGCGCCTAATCCCTAGCCGACGTACCCCGCCGACTTGAGATATTCGGCGGCCACCTGCTTAGCCGATTTCTTTTCGAGTTCCACCCGCGCATTGAGCTCCTGCATGACTGGCAGGGTCAACCCCTTCTGCACCGCAACAATCGTCTTTTCGTAATCCGGTCCGGCCTTTTTGGCTGTTGACTGATCGGTGATGAAGATGACGTTGCCGGCCGGGAAGACTTCCTTGTCGTCTTCGAGGATCACGAACTTGTCTTTCTCTGCCGCCAGCTGCGGGTCGGTGGTGAAGAGAATCGAGAGGTCGGCCTGACCCTTTTCAAGGACCGTGTAGCGGAGGCCGATGTCGACCGGGTGGAATGACTTGAATTTAAGCCCGTAGTACTTTTCGAGCCCGGCCAAGCAGTCGATCCGCTGGCGACACTCAGGTGAGCCATAGAGGCTCATGCTTTCGGACTTGCCTTCGAGGTCGGAAACCGTTTTCAGGCCTTCTTTTTCAGCGAACTTCGTCGTCGTGCCGACCGCGTTGGCGCTGGAGAACGGCGTCGGCGGGAAGGCGGTCAGGCCGTCCTTTTCGAGTTCGGCCTTCGCCTTTTCGTAAGCCGGCTGGGCTTCGGCCGGGACTTCGCCGGGTTCGAGGCCGAACAGGGACTCCAGCGCGGTGCTGGCGTATTCGGGGTAGCCGGATACCTCACCCTGCTTTAGGGTTTTGAGGGCGATCGTTTCGGATCCGAGCCCGAGGTCCGTCTTGACTTTGTAGCCGGCGGCTTTGAGGGCCTGGGCGTAGATCTCGCTGGTGATTTCCGATTCGGGGAAGTTCTTCGAGCCGATCGTCAGGCTGACTTTGGCGTTCTTGGGATTGGAGACGATCGCTCCGGCGCTGCCACCTTCTTCGCTGCTGCTCGTGCTGTCGTCGCTGCTGCTGCCGCAGGCGACCACGCCGAGGCTAAGGGCTAGGGCGAGCAGCAGGGCGATGCCTGCTCGCAGACGAGTGAACTCGGACCTCATTGGATTCCTCTCTTGTCGTTTGAACGGACGAGATTCATGCTGGGCTCAGCTTCAAGCCTTTCGAAGTGAGCCGACGTTGCAGCGCGGCGAGCAGGAGCTCGAGTGTCAGCGCCATCACGGCGACGACGATCGCCCCGGCGACGACGCCGTTCTCGCCGTAGACGTTTTCGTTGATGATGTAGTCGCCGAGGGTCAGCACCCCGGCAAGGGGCGCGATCGTGGCCGTGGCGACTATCGCGATCGTCGCCAAGCGGATGCCGGCCATCAGGGTCGGGATCGCCAGTGGCACCTCGACCTTGAAGAGGATCTCGCGCTCGGTCATCCCGATTCCACGGGCCGCTTCCACGGGAGCGCGGTCGACCTGGCGGATGCCAACGAAGGCGTTGGTGAGGATCGGAGGGATGCCAAGGACCGCGAGCGCGATCGTCAGGTTGAGCGTGCCGACGCCGATCGCGGCTGCCATGAATGCGATCAGGGCCAGCTCGGGGATTGCCCGTCCGGCGTTGCCGAGCCCCACCGCCAGCAGCTCGCCGACCCTCTTGTGCCCGAGGTAAAGACCGGCCGGCAGCGCCAGGACCAGCGAGAGCGCCAGGGCAAAAATGGTCACCTCGAGCTGCGTCAGCGCCAGTTCGAGGGTTTGGTCGATGCCTCCGACCATCTTGCCGCCGGTCACGTTGGATGACTGCGGCTCGAAGATGAATTCGAGCGCGCCCTGGATCGAGCCCAGGGGAAGGTGGGGGAGGATGAGTGCGGTCACGCTCGGGCCACTCTTTCCCAGGGGGTGGCTAGGCGTTGGATCGTGAGCAGGATCAGGTCGAAGGCAAGCGCCATCAGGATGGCGATCCCGCCGGCGATGATGATGTTGGTCTTGAAGTCGATCCCGCCCTGCAAGATCGGCGCTCCCAGGCCACCGCCCCCGGCAAACACGGCCAGGGTCGCGATCGCGACGGTACTGACCGTCGCGATCCGCAGGCCGGCGATGATCTCCCGCGTCGCCAGCGGCAGTTCTACTCGCCAGAGGATTTGGCGATCGGTTTGGCCGATGCCCCTGGCTGCCTCTTTGACTGACGACGGGACGTTGGAGAGGCCGACGATCGTGTTGCGATAGATGACCTGCAGGTTGAAGGCGGTGAGGGCGATGACGGCGGTGTCAACGCCGCGACCGGTGAGGGGCAGTAGAAGGAAGAAGAAGGCGACGCTGGGGATCGTGTAGAGGACACCGGTCGCAGCCAGCAGCGGCGATCGCAGCCAGCGCCGGCGGTGCGCAAGTACGGCGAGGGTAAAGGCGATCGTGAAGCCGAACAGGACGGCCAGTGAGACCAGCTCCAGGTGCTGGAGAGTCGGTGTGCCGTAGCGGTCGATGTTTTCCTTTGCCCAGTCGAAGCAGAAGAGCTTCTCGGTCGCCTGACAAGGAAGCGTGTCGGAGGTCCGTTCGTGGATGAACCCTTTGCCGACTTCGCCGACGGCGGCGAATGTGGCGACGCTAGCCATGCGGGCGCTCCGTGGCCGAGTGCTCCTCGGTCTTGGCCTTTGGCGAGGCAAGGAACTCGGAGATGATCTCGACCGAGAGGACGCCGTCGATGCGACCTTCGTGGTCGACCACGGCGGCGTACTGGGCCTCGCCCTGCAGCAGGTCGGCGAGCGCGTCGCGCATGATGTCGTCGCGGTCGAGCAGCGGGCCGAGCGGCGAGTCGGGGCGCGCCGGCACCTGCTCGCCGGCCAGGTCACGCTCGGAGAGCCAGCCGAGCGGGCGGCGATCGCCGTCGACGAGCAGGGGGTAGGGGACCTCGGCCCCCTCCAGGTCAGCTCGCACCTCTGAGGTCGCTTGACCAGCTCGAGCGAGCGGCGCTTTCCAGAGGTCGATGTCTGAAACCCGCATCAGTGCCAACCGCTTCAGCGCCCGGTCGGCGCCGACGAAGTCCTCGACGAACTCGTCGGCGGGGTCCATCAGCAACTCGGCCGGAGTGGCGTATTGGGCGACCTTGCCGCCCTCGTGCATGATCGCGATCCGGTCACCCATCTTGATTGCCTCGTCGATGTCGTGGGTGACGAAGAGGACGGTCTGGCCGATCTCGGCTTGCAGGCGCAGGAACTCGTTCTGCAGGCGCTCGCGGTTGATCGGGTCGATCGCGCCGAAGGGCTCGTCCATCAGCATCACCAGCGGGTCCGCCGCGAGGGCGCGGGCGACGCCGACCCGCTGCTGCTGGCCGCCGGACAGCTGCGCCGGGTAGCGATCGGCGAGGTCGGGGTCGAGTCCGACAAGGGCCAGCAGCTCGGCGCTGCGCGCAGCGGCGCGCTCCTTCTTCCAGCCCAGCAGCTGCGGCACGGCGGCGATGTTCTCGGCGATCGTGCGGTGGGGGAAGAGGCCGATCTGCTGGATCACGTAGCCGATCTCGCGTCGAAGCTGGGCCGGATTGCGGTCGCGCACCGACTGCTCGCCGATCAGAATGTCGCCTGAGGTCATCTCGACCGTGCGGTTGACCATCCGCATCGCGGTCGTCTTGCCGCAGCCCGACGGCCCGACGAGCACGCAAATCTCACCTGCCGCCACCTCGAGCGTGAGGTCCTCGACTGCTGCTTTGGCAGAGCCCGAGTAGCGCTTGGTCGCGCCTGCGTAGCGGACGGGGGAGGCCCCGGCACTGGACTTTTCAGTCAGCTCATCGCTGGGCACTCGAGCCGAGCCTATACCCCGCGCCGCGTGGCGTTAAGCGTGAGCGGGGCAGCTGTGCGCGGTCGGGCGCGCCTGGCGGCTGAGCCAGAAGAACGCGGCGAAGACGATCAGGCCGAGGATGTTGAGGACAAGCTTGTAATCGAGCTGCACCGAGCCGAAGATGTCCGAGCGACTGGGGCGGGCTGTGGGGATCAGTCCGGCGGCGCTGAAGAGACCGTCGATCGCGAGGGCGGCGACGATCATCGTCAGCAGCATCAGGGCGACGATCCGCACGGTGAAGGTCCAGCCGTAGTACTTGCGGTAGATCGCGATGATCGGCAGCACGATCAGGTCGGCGAAGATGAAGGCCATCACCCCGGCGAAGCTGATCCCGCCCGACCAGAGCACGGCGGCGAGGGGGATGTTGCCGACCGAGCAGACGAAGCTGAGCACGGCGATCAGCGGCCCGACGATCACGTTCTCGATCGCGACCAGCCAGCCCGGCCCGCCACTGAGGAAGAGGACGTTGAAGAAGTCGTCGCCGAGCAAGCCGATGAAGCCGGCGAGCAGGAAGCCGACGCTGATCTCCTTCCAGAGCATCAGCCAGTCGCCGCGGAAGTTGCCCGCTACCTCGCTCCAGCCGGCAGTAGAGGTCAGCCGCTCGCGCCAATCGGCTGCCATCTCATCGCCGCCGTGGTCGTGCTCGTGGCCCGCGTCCGCCTCCTGGGCGTGTGCCCGCGCCTGCTCCTCCAGCCGCGGTGAGACAAAGACCCGCAGTAGCAGCGCCATCAGCACGATCATCAAGATGCCGCCGAGGTACTCGGCGAGGGTGAACTGCCAGCCGAGCAGGACCCAGAGCACTAGCCCCAGCTCCCAGACCAGGTTGGTCGAGGCGAACTGGAAGGCGAGCGCCGAGGCGGCCGAGGCGCCCTTCTGGAAGAGGCTCTTGGCGATCGCGATCGGCGCGTAGGAGCAGGAGGAGGAGGCGGCGCCCAAGCCGGTTGCCCAGGCCACTGGCTTCGCCCCGCCGCCGGCCATCGTCGCTTCGATCCGCTCCTTCGGGACCCAGGCCTGGACGATCGCCGAAATCGCAAAGCCGAAGACCAGGGCCCACCAGACCTCATAGGCCATCAGCAGGGACTGCTTCAGCCCCTCGAGGATCGTGCTGGCGACATCGGCCATGCGGCCACCGTAGCATACCCCCTGGGGGTATAGGCGAGCATCGGGCGTAGCTAGGTCCCGATGCCGAGTCGCCGCGAGCGCTCGACCGCTCGGGCGACCACTTCCTCGGAGCCCGGCACTTCACCGCCGTGCATCAGCACCTGCCCCCCGACCACCGTCGTGTCGACGATTGAACCGCTCGCCGCATAGACGAGGTCGGAGTACATGTCGCCGAGGCCGAGCTCAAGTGACCCGGCCCGCAGTAGCAGGAAGTCCGCCGCCGCACCCACGCGAACTGCATCAAATTTAGGGTCTGCTGGGTCGGAAATTTGATGCAGTTCGCCTGTGAGGACGGGGGAGGCGGCGCCGGTGGCGATCGACCACGCCTCACGGGCGGGAAGGACGGTGGGATCGCCACTCGCGTGACGCTGGGAGAGCGCGAAGAGCTTGAGGTCGGCGAACAGGTCGAGTGAGTCGTTAGAGCCGGCGCCGTCAGTGCCGAGGCCGACCCGCACGCCCGCCTCGCGCGCCGCTGGGTAGTCGAGAACCCCGCCGACCGCCAGCTTCATGTTGGCCGCCGGGTTGGCGACAACAGTGGCGCCGCGCTCGGCAATCAGATCCAGCTCGCTCCGGTCGAGCCACACCCCGTGCGCGAGCACCGTGCGCTCGCCGAGCAGGCCGAGGTGGTCAAGGTAGGCGGCGGGGCGCAGGCCGTGTCGCTCGAGGCACTCCTTCACCTCGTCCTCGGTCTCGGAGAGGTGGATCTGGACCGGCAGCTCGCGCTCGGCCGCCTGTTCGGCCACCCAGCGCAGCAAGCCCTCGCTGACTGTGTAGATCGAGTGCGGGGCAAAGGCGGCGTCGATGCCGTTCGCGCCCAAGGTGCCCAGTTCATCCAGATAGCCGATGGCTTTCTCCTGCATCGCCTCCGTGTTGCCGTCGGCGTCGAAGAGCGGGCCGCCGATCGTCGCCCGCAGGCCGGAGTCGGCCACCGCCCGCGCCGTGGCTCCCGGGTGCCAGTACATGTCCCAGAAGCGCGCCGTGCCGGTCCGGATCATCTCCAGGCAGGCCAGCCGCGTGCCCCAGTAGACGTCCTCGGCCTCGAGCTTCGCCTCGACCGGCCAGATCACCTCGCGCAGCCAGCGCATCAGCGGCAGGTCGCCACCGTAGCCGCGGAAGAGGGTCATCGCGGCATGGGTGTGGCCGTTGAGCAGCGGCGCGACTAGCGGCGCTCCCGCCGCGTCGATCGCCTCATCGCCTGGCTCGGGCGCCACGCTGGGCCCTAGCGCCGCAATCGTCCCATCGACGCAACGCAGCCCGACGCTCTCGCCGTCGAGGACGGCATCGGTGACGGTGAGCGCCGCGCTCACCGGCCCACGGCGCCGAGTTGCGGCAGCACCGCGGCGAGGCCGTCGTGCAACTGCAGGGCGTTGCCGGCTCGTGCCGCTTCCAGCTCGATGATCTCCAGCGGACCCCGGCCAATGCCGTTGGCGAGATTGTCGACGACGCAGATCGCCGCGTAGGCGAGCCCCAGCTCGGCGGCGACAACGCACTCCGAGGCGATCGTCATCCCGACCACGTCGGCGTGGACGGCCATCAGCCGGATCTCGGCCGGCGTCTCAAAGCGCGGCCCGATCGCCTGCCAGTAGACGCCGCCGTCGCGCACTTTGGCCGGACTGGCGTTCCAGGCGGCAAGGACTTCCTCGCGCCAGACCGGGTCGAAGCGCGGGGCCCGGTGGGCGCGCTCATCGCCAAAGGAGGAGAGGCCGACGTGGAGGGCGATGAAGTCGTCGGGGCAGAGCAGGCTGCCGACCGGCAGCTCGGCGTCCAGCGAGCCGACCGAGGCGATCGCCAGCACGCGGTCACAGCCCTGCTCGACCAGGGCCCGCAGGTTGGTGACGTGGTCGATCTCGTGCGGCAGCACGTACTCCTCGCCACCGTGGCGCTGCACGATCGCGGCGCCGTGCTCGGCGCCCGCAGCGGCGATCGTCTCGCCGCCTGGACCGAGCGCACTGCTGCCGAGCACCACCGCAAGCCGTCCCACGGCCCGATCCTACGTGCGCCGGGCGATGAAGGCGGCAGCAGCGTCGTCGTGGTCGATGATCGGTTCGGGGTAGTCGAGCTGGCGCCGCCGCTTGGCGTCAAGCCGCCATGGCTCGTGCACCGCCTTGCCGGCGAGAGTTTCCAGCTCCGGCAGGTAGCGGCGCACGTACTCGCCGCGGGGATCGAAGCGGTGAGCCTGGCGGATCGGGTTGAAGACGCGATTGGGCCTGGTGTCGTTGCCGGTCCCCGCCACCCACTGCCAGTTGCCGGCGTTGTTGGCGATCTCGCCGTCGCTGAGCAGGTCCCAGAAGTGCCCGGCGCCCCAGCGCCAATCGAGGTAGAGGTCCTTGGTCAGGAAGGAGGCGACGATCATCCGCGCCCGGTTGTGCATCCGTCCCTCCCGCTGCAGCTGGCGCATCGCCGCGTCGACGATCGGGTAGCCGGTGCGCCCCTCCTGCCAGGCCTCGAAGGCGCGGCGCGAGCGCGACCAGCGATCACCGCGCGGCCGGTAGTCGCGACGGGGGAGATCCGGGTAGGCGGCGAGGACCTGGTGGTGGAAGTCGCGCCAGCAGAGCTGGCGCGCGTAGGCGCCGCCGCCCCGGCGCGAGCGCGCCTCGCCGAGCAGCTCCAGCGGCGAGATGCAGCCGAAGCGCAGGTACGGGCTCAGCCCGGAGGTCTCGTCGCCCGGCAGGTCGTCGTGATGGTCGGAATAGCCGGCAAGGCCGTCGCGCAGGAAGCGCCGCATCGCCTTGCGGCCCGCGGTCTCTCCGCCGGGCGCCCGCTCCGATGAGGGCGCCCCGCGCAGCAGCGAGTCGAGCGCCGGCAGCCTGCCGGTCGCGAGTCGCGAGGGCACCGCCAGCCGTCGTGGCGCGGGCGCCAGAGGGCGCGACGGCATCTCCTCCCAGGCGCGGTAGAAGGGGCTGAAGACCTTGAAGTGATCACCGCCGCCGGGGGTGACCGTGCCCGGCGCGACGATCGTCGTGCCGGGATGTGCGCGGAAGGCGACCCGCTCCTCCTCGCAGGCGCAGCGCAGGCGCTCCTCGCGCCGCCGCGCGAAAGCGCTCCAGTCGGCGCTGACGTGGAGCTCGCCGGCATCGCACTCGTGCGCCAGCGTCAGCGCCTCCTCGACCGGATCCCCGTGGCGGACGTAGAGGCGACCGCCGACGCGGCGCAAGCGCTCGCCGAGGTCGCGCAGCGACTCGAGCATGAAGGCGACCCGGTTGGGGGCGGCGAAGCGGGACTCGAGCAGCGCCGGGTCGAGGACGAAGAGCGGCACCGTTCGCTCAGCCCTCGCCGCCGCTGCCAGAGCTGGGTTATCGCGCAGCCTGAGGTCGCGGTTGAAGAGGACGATTGAGGTGCTCACTTCCCCTATGGTGATGGCATGGAGGAACGCCCGTCGGGACGGGACGAGAGCGAGACCGAACGCCTCGATCGCAATCTCGGTGAGTTGCTGCAGGAGCTGCGCGTCGCCCTGCCCGGCGTCCAGGTCCTCTTCGCCTTCCTGCTCGCCGTCCCGTTCCAGCAGAACTTCACCAAGATCAACGGCTTCGAGAAGGACGTCTACTTCTTCACCCTGCTCTGTACGGCGCTCTCGGCGATCCTGCTGATCGCGCCCTCCTCCTACCACCGCGTCACCTTTCACCTGCAGCAGAAGCGCGAGCTGATCCGCCTCGCCAACCGCTTCACGATCGCCGGCCTTGCCCTGTTGGCGATGGCGATGACCAGCGCGATCGTGCTGATCACCGACGTGCTCTTCGGCAATGGCCTGGTCACCGCGATCACCGGGGCCGGGACGGTGAGCGCCTTCGCCTTCCTCTGGTATGTGCTGCCGCTGCGTCGGCGGCTCAGTCTGACGGGGCGCGCACGGCCCTGAAGCGGTCGCCCCAGAGCGCGACCAGCTGATCGGCGAGCTGGTCGGTCAGGCGCAGCTGCGGCGCCTCGTCGAAGAGCATTTCCAAGTCCGCCTCCCAGATATACATCTTCAGGTCGAGCGGAACCGCGAGTTCGTCGCTAACGCCCTCGCCGATCAGTGCGTAGGCCTCGCGCAACATCGTCACGTTGGTCAGTTTGTCGGCGGCGAAGATCGCCCGCGCCGCCGGGTCGGACTCGGCAACCCGGCGTCGGTGCTCCTCCTTGCGGTCCTCGTAGGCGGGGATCGACTCGTCTTCGGTCATCGCCCCAACCAGGTTCCCGACGACCTCGCCGAAGCGCTCGCGGACCGTGTCGAGATCGGCCTCGCTCTTCTCGACCACGTCGTGGAGCAGTGCGGCGACGATCACCTCGTCACCCTGGCGCTCTCCGCAGAGCAGCTCCGCGACCGCGACCGGGTGGTCGATAAAGGGCCGCCCGTCGCTGCCGCGGCGCAGTTGACCGGCATGCGCGCGCTGCGCTGTCCCCAGCGCCTCCCTGACCAGATCAGATCTCTCGACCGCGGCGTCGATTCCAGGCGTCGACGGCATCCCGCGTGCCAGCGTAGCGGGCAGGCGAAGCCATTTGAACGGCGCGAACCGCGCGGTTTCTAAGTTGCGGAAATCGCGCTGACCGTTCGCGCCGGCAGCTCGTACTCGGCCCGCTCGGCGGCGAGCTCGATCGCCTCCGGGCTGCCGCCCATCGCCGCCCAGCGCTGGCGTGCTTCCTCACTAAGCTGGTCGAGGCGCTCGTCGGAGTGCATCGGATCGTGGTGGAAGAGCAGCGTCCGCTCCGCTTCAGCGCGGCGGGCGAAGGAGAGCGCGTGTGAGAGCGAGGAGTGACCCCAGCCGACGTGGTCGGGGTACTCGGCGTCCGCGTACTGGCCGTCGTGGATCAGCAGCGAGGCATTGCGGGCAAGTCCGAGGCCCGAGATCCAGTCCTCCTCGAGCGCATCGAGGTCGGCGCCGAGGGCGGGCTCGTGGTCGGGGATGTAGGCGAGCGAGGACTCGCCGTCGTCGATCCGGTAGCCGAGCGTCGGCCCGCGGTGGGAGACGGAGGCAGCGCTGATCCGCGCCGAGCCGATCTCCCACTCGCTTTGCGGGCAGTGGCGGAAGGAGACGTCGCAGGGCAGCTCGCGGACCTCGACCGGGGAGAGCGGCGCCGAGATGTAGCGGGCGATGCGATCGCGCAGCGAGGCCTCCGGCGATGCCGGGCCCCAGATCACGATCTCGGTCTGCGCCTGGAAGGCGGGGGCGAAGAAGACGAGGCCCTGAATGTGATCGAGGTGAAGATGGGTGAGCAGGATGTGCAGCCGCGCCGGCTCGTTGGCAAGCGCCAGGCCGAGGCTGCGGATGCCGGTGCCGGCGTCGAGTGCCAGCATCGAGCCGTCAGCGAGGGTGACGCCGACGCAGGAGGTGTTGCCGCCGTAGCGGATCGTCTCCGGCCCCGGGGAGGGGATCGAACCGCGCGTGCCCCAGAGCTTGACCTTCATCTCAGTGACTCGCGCCGTTGCTGGAGCCGGCCGGCCAAAAGACCGCGATCGCGCCCTGCGAGCCGTGTGGGGTGAGGATCGGAAAGGCCGAGACCTCGACCTGGTGGCGGGCGCCGTCTGCTGAGCTGATCTCTAGATCGGCGTGAGCCGGGCGGCCGTTGCGCACGGCGACGACCAGGGGCAGCTCGTCGTAGGGAATCGGCTCGCCGGCTTTGTCGAACGGTCCGAACAGCGACCCCCACTCTTCGGCGCCAACCGTGCCCAGTTCCTCGAAGCGCTTGCCGAGCAGGGCCCCAGCCGCCTCGTTGTAGAAGACGAGGACGCCGCCCTCGTCGACCAGGAAGGCCGGGGTCGAGAGCGCAGACATCAGGTTGCGAGCAAGGATCAGCTCGAGCGGCTTCTGTGTCGTCACAGATGACACTTTAGATAGTTGAGATTGACACAGCCGGGGTTCGAGTCGAGGATCGGCGCCGCAGAAGCGAGACGGGTACCTTCGACTGCCGACACTGGGGGGTACGTGACTTTGATCACTTTGATGGATTCCTCATCTGTGGAGCGGCGGGTTTAGGCCAATCGGGTACGGTGCCGCTCGCAATGGAGTCCTCTACCCCGCAGGGGGAGTTACCCACACCCGTCGCGCCGAAGCGAGAGCCGAGCCCGATGTACCGAACGGCGATGGCCGTCTGTCGCCCGGTGGCGATCTGGGGGCGGCTGAAGGCGGAGGGGGTGGAGGCGTTGCCGGAGAGCGGCCCGGTGCTGGTCGTCGGCAACCACGACAGCCACTGGGACCCGGTGATGGTCGGGATCTCGGCGATCCGGCGGCGCCAGATCAAGGCCCTGGCCAAATCCGACCTCTGGAAGGTACGCGGCCTGGCCCCGGTGCTCAATGGCATGGGCCAGATCCCGATCGAGCGCGAAGCGGGCGACGCCGGTGCCCTGGCGCGGGCGGTCGAGGAACTGCGGCGCGGCTCCTGCATTGGCGTCTTCCCGGAAGGGACCCGCTCGCGCGGCAAGGTCCTGCGGGCGCGCAGCGGCGTCGGCCGTCTGGCGCTCGAGGTTCCCGAGGCAAAGATCGTCTGCGTCGCGATCGAGGGGACGTCGGATCTGACTGGCTTCCCCCGCCGCCCTCATCTGCGAATCCGCTTCTTCGAGCCACGCGGCGGTCAGCCCCAACCCGGAGAGGAGGCGGGAGAGCTCGCGATCCGGCTGCTGGCCGAGATCCGCGAGCTGGTCCCACCGTCGATCTCCGCGCGCAAGCGCGGCTCGGCTTAGTGGCCGGCCTTTTCCCCGTTGGGGTGTAGCGGGTACCAGGAGGCGCCGAAGGCCTTGCTGTCGGTGCCGTTGTCTTCGCCCGGCTTTTTGTCCTCGACGAAGGTGTAGAGCGGCCAGTTGTTGTAGGTCACCTGGACGGTGCCGTCTTTGCGTTTCGTAGTGCCCAGTTTCGAGGCCATTGCGCCTTCGCCTGCCTGCGGCGCACCTTCGGTAGTCAGTGGCGGCCAGCCCTGTTCGCAAGCTCCATAGCAGGCGGATTCGCCGTTTTGGTCCTTCTGGAAGTAGTAGAGCGTCATGCCGTTGGAGTCGACCAGTACCTTGCCGACCCCTTTGGCGGTGCCAACGGTGATCGGCGCGCCTGTCGAGGCAGTGGTCGAGGCGGCCGGCTTGCTCGTCGTTTCTTCGCCGCCGCCATAGGCGCCGCCGGAACTCGAGCTCGAGCTGTTGCTGGCGCTTCCACAGCCGGCCATCGCCAGCACTCCGATCAGCGCCAGAGCGGCGAGGATGGGAAGGGTCTTCTTCACGTTGATTCCTCCTGTTGGGGTTGGTTGCGCAGCGTCGCCTCGGCACCGCCGAGGGGCGCGACGAAGGTGCGGTCCCCGGCGTGTACGACGAGCGCCTTGGCGCGCGAGAGATCGAGGGCGGCGCTGAGCACGGCCGAGTCGTCGGCGCCCCAGCGGTAGCGGAAGGTGCCGGCGGAGACTTCATCGCCGCCGGGGCCGCGCATGTAGACGCGGCAGAGCGTGCCCGAGCTGATCCCTTTGACGTACATGTGGATCTCGGTGCCGAAGGCCTG
>DATMIH010000103.1:0-24391 GCA_035554595.1 Solirubrobacterales bacterium | reverse complement strand
CCGGCGGTGCGCAGGGACCACGGGCCAGCGCCAAGCTTCGCTTCGACGATTCGAAGCCGGACACCGTCGCACCACTGCCGCTCCCGCCCTGGATCGGTCGCTCGGGCTTCCCCCTCACCGTCCGCCTAACCCATCCGAGCGGACCCCTGCCGATCTCCGGTATTCGCGGCTACGCCGTGTCGACCGATACCTCACCGACCGGGAGCCCCTGTGCCGGAACAACCTGCAGCGCCGTCGAGACCGATCTGCAGGGCGGCATCGCCGCTGACTCGCTGCCGATTGCCGAGCTGCCGGAGGGGATCAATTACGTGCACGCGGTCGCGGTTTCCGGCTCGGGCACTCCCTCAGCCCACGCCGGAACCGCGATCCTCCGGGTCGACAAGACCGAGCCGCTGACCCGAATCGAGGGCGTGCCAGCGGGTTGGTCGGGCGAGCCGGTGACACTGACAGCCGAGGCCAGCGACGACGCCTCAGGCATGGCCATGACCGGGAGCGGCGGCCCGTTCACCGCGATCCAGGTCGACGGCGGCGCACCGACGATCGCCCCAGGCGCCAGCGTCAGCACCACTGTGATCGCCTCGGGCGTACACACGGTCGCCTACTACGCCCGGGATGCAGTCGGGAACGTCGCCGACGGGGCGACCGGCAACGGCAGGACCAACGACGCGCCGGCGACGACAACGGTCAGGATCGATCGCGAGCCGCCGCGGCTCGCCTTCGCGGCTGCACCGAACGCCAGGGACCCAGAGCTGATCGAGGCCCGGGCCGAGGATCGCTACTCCGGCCTCGATCCAGGCCGGGGCTCGATCGCGGTTCGCCGCCTCGGCGCCGGCGAGCGCTTCGTGACACTGCCGACACAGGTCGCGGCCGGAACCCTGCGCGCACGCTGGGACTCGAGCGCCTACCCGGCCGGCGAGTACGAGTTTCGCGCCACCGCCTACGACTTGGCGGGTAACGGGGCGGCCTCGCTCGAGCGAGCAGACGGCACGGCGATGCGTCTGAGCGGGCCGCTCAAGGTGCCGGTCAGGCTCCTGATCCGCGGCGGCCGCAAGCGGACGGTGCGCTACGGGCGCGGCACCTGGTTTGCCGGCCGCGCGCTGACGGCGCGGCGCACCCCGCTTGCCGGCGCGACGGTGCGGGTGAGCGAGCGCTTCTCCGGCGGCGGGCCTCCGGACCGTGTGTCCACGGTCCGGACGGAAGAAGACGGCCGATTCGGGATCCGACTCGCCTCCGGACCGAGCCGCGAAGTCCTCGCCACGGTTGCGCCCTCGGCGACGACGCGGGGGGCGAGCAGCGAGCCGCTGGCGCTGAGCGTGCACAGCCGCGTGGTCCTGCGGGTTTCAGCCCGCGTCGCGAAGGTCGGTGGGCCGCCGCTGGTCTTTCGCGGCAAGGTCGCAAGCGGTGGCGCGGCCATGCCCGCCGACGGCAAGGTGGTGCAACTGCAGTTCCGGCTCCCAGGTCTGCCTTGGAGCGAGTTCCGCAGCGTCCGCACCAATCCAAGCGGACACTTCCGCTACGCCTATCGCTTCAGCGACGACGACAGCCGCGGGGCGCGCTTTCAGTTCCGCGCCTACGCACCGGCGCAAGCCGGCTGGCCCTTCGAGCCAGCCGGCTCACTGCCGGTGTCGGTACTGGGTACTTAGACGGGTAGAAGATCGACCGCTTGGCGAACCCGCTGCTCGAGCTCGTTGCGGTTGCGCTTCAGGGTCGTCTCTACCGTGCGCTGACGCTTGCGCGCCTCGCGCTCGACCCGGTTGCGGGTCTTGCGGGCCTCGGTGGTGGCGCGTTTGCGGGCGGTGGTACCGCGACGCTCGGTGCGCTTGACCCGCCGGCGCAACTCGGTCCGGTAGGACTTGAGCTGTTTTTCGGCGGCGCTGCGGCCGGTGAACGGCTCAACTAGCTCGCTGACGCGGTCGGTGACACTGAGGACCGCGCCGACGGGAAGGTCGACAGCGGTCTCGGCAACGCTGCGGGTCTGGCGTTTCTCAGCGCTCGTGGTGGTCGTGGTTTTGGCTTTGGAGGCGGAGCTTTTGCTCCCGTTGGTCGATGCCATGTGAAAGAAGAATCCCTTCGTCTGCGGTTTCCTGCCTCGGATTCGCGAGTGTAACGAACATACGTTCTACGCGAACAGACGTTCTTAAACCCGAAGTGCGTGCCGGTTACTGCCCGGCCCGGGCAATCGCCAATCCGCGCTCGCCCGCCGCGGCCGCGAAGGTGTAGCGGGCGTCGAGCCCGAGCGGTGCCTCATCTAGCTGCCCGTCGCCGAAGGACGCCACCCCGCCGGCCTCGCGGACGATCAACTGGGTGGCTGCTGCGTCGACCGAGCGGCAGGGCCGCAGGCCGATCATCGCGTCGAAGCGGGCGGCGGCGACGTAAGCGGCGGTGATCGCGATCGAGCCGACCACGCGAATCCGGTACACGCGCCCGGCGAAGGCCTCGAGCGCGGGGACGGCGCGCTCCGGCTCGGCAGCCTCGAGGCCGAGCAGCTCCAGCTTGTCGCCGTCGGCGGCGACTTCGATCCGCTCGCCGCCGAGCATCGCGCCCTCGCCGCGCTTGGCCGTGAACTCCTCGCCGGCGCCGAAGTCATAGACGTAGCCGAACTCGACCGCGGCCATCGAGTCGTCGCTGGCCACAGCGATGCTGAGGCTGTGCGAGGGCAGCGTGCGGCGGGCGTTGAGCGAGCCGTCGATCGGATCGATCACCACCCGCGCCGGGCCGCCGCCGCCGAACTCGACTTCGCCACGCTCCTCGGAAACGGCGACGAAAGCGGCGCCCTGCTCCGCCAGCGCATCGAGCTCGGCGAAGACGATGTCCTCACAGCGACGGTCGATGACCAGGGTGTGATCGCCCCCCTCTCCCACCCCCTCGTACTCAGTCCGTGCCTCGATGCCGCGCACCTGGTCGAAGATCGCCCGCTGCGCCGCTACCGAGCGGCGGCAGATTCCCAGCCAGTCTGCGGAGAAAACGTCCATGTCAGGGTTCCGCTTCACTCACGGCGCGAAGAATCAGATATGCACGCTTGTTCGTTCCGCGATCACTGCGGGTCATCCTATGGAGGCCGCGCACTCGCTAGCGTTGGACCATGCTCACCCTGGCGGAGGCCCAGCAGCGCGCGGTCCGGCACGGCGAGGGGCCGCTGGCGCTGCTCGGGGCCGCCGGCACCGGTAAGACCGAGGCCCTGGCCCGGCGCCTGGCCCGGCTCGCCACCGACGAGGTTGACGCTGATCGCGTCCTCCTTATTGCCGCCACCCCGGCAACCGCCCGCCGCCTGCAGGGCCGGGCGGAGACATTGCTGCGCTCCGCCTACGAGGAGCTGTGGATCGGCACCTGGCCGGCAATTTGCGAGCGGCTGTTGCGGGCTCACTCGACCGCGGCGGGGCTCAATCCCTTCTTCGACGTCCTCGGCCCGGCGGAGCGACTGGCGATGATGCTCGACCACCTCGACGAGCTGCCGCTGCGCAACCACGAGATCCGCGGCAACCCCGCCGGCCTGCTGGCGCGGCTGTTGGCTCAGATCGACGCGCTGAAGGCCGGCTCCGATCCGGCCGAGCCCGACCTGGCCGAGTTCTGCGCCGCCCACGATCGGATCGTCGCCGCGTCGGGCAACCTCGACGAGGGCGACGTCTTCCTCACCCTCGGCAAGCTCCTGCACGAGCGGCCCGATATCCGGGCCGAGATCGCAACCCGCTTCGCCTACTTGATGGTCGACGAGTACGAGGACACGACCCCCGCCCAGCGGACGATCTTGATCAAGCTCGCCGAGGAGAACCCGAACCACATGTACGCCCTTGAAGTCAGGGACGGTGCGGGGTCGGCCGCGGGTCCTGTCGTGGGGGAGGGGGGCACTGCGGGCAGTCCACGGGCTGTCCTCGGCCCCCCTCCCCCACGCCACCCGCGGACGGACCGCAACGTCAAAGACTTCACCTTCAACGGTGAGGTTCTGGAACTCGAGGAGCAGTTCCGGAAGCCCGCAGTGCGACTGTGGAGATGCAGCAATGAGCGGGCGCAGGCCCAAGCGGTCGCGCGCGAGGTCGAGCACCTGCTCGGCGAGGGAACCGCGCCGGGGGCGATCTGCGTGTTGATCGACGATCCGGCGGCAAACGCCGGGCCGGTCTCGGCGGCGATGGAGGAGCGCGGCGTCCCCTTCCACTTGGCCGGACCGGCGGCGCTGTTCCAGCGGCCCGAGGTGCGCGACGCGATCGCCTGGCTGCGTGTGCTCGCGGCACCTGATGACTCGCCGGCGGCGGCACGAGCGCTGACCAGGCCACCGATCGAGCTGCGCGCCGCCGACCTGGCGCGGCTGACGACGATCGCCCGCCGCCGCAAGGTCGACATGGTCTCCGCCTGCGAGGCAGCGCTGGAAAGCCCGCAGATCCCACCCGAGGGACGCGAGCGGATCCAGGCCTTCCTCAAGCTCTACGGCGAAGCCTCGGCGGCACTGGAAGAACGCCGCGCCGACGTCTTCGTCCGGCGCCTGATCGAGCGCGTCGGCCTGCGGCGGCAGCGGCTCTTCGCGGCCGAGCCCGAGGTGGCCGAGCGGCTACTCGGCCTCTCCCGTTTGGCCGAGCTGGCTTCCGCCTGGGCGCGGCGGGAAGCGCACGGCACGACCCGCGACTTCGTCCGCTACCTCAGCGCCGTCGCCGAGGCCGGGGTCGAGCCGGCGGGCGGCGAGGAGCCGCCGTCACCGGGGGCCGTCCTCGGCCTCTCGCCCCGCGCCGCCAAGGGAACCGAGTTCGACCATGTCTTCGTCCTCGGCCAGGGCTCCGAAGGCGCGCAGGCGCGCCTGCGCCTGGTGCTCTCCCGCATCGAGCAGGAGGAGCCCGCAGTGCAGAACGGCGAGGAGGAGACGCAGGAGGAGGAGCTGTTCGGCCCTGCCGAGGGCCTGCACGCGACCTACCGCAAGCTGCGCGAGGAGGTGCTGGAGGCGTCCTGGCGGGCCGGGCGCGAGCTCTCGGAGCCGCGCCTGGACACCGTGATCGACGTCAACCGGGCGATTGCCCGCCACCTCGAGCTGCTCAAGCTGGCGGCGCTGGCGCAGCGGCCGGGCGAGGAGGCGACGGCCGAGGCGATCGCTGCGGTCAATGGGCTGCTGCGCCAGGTGGCGACGCCCGAGCAGCAGACCGAGCTCGACGCCTCCCCGCTCGATGCCTACCTGCTCGACTCAGAGCGCGAGCGCGACGGCCGCCGCATGCTGATCGCCGCCCGCCACGAGCCCTCGCTGGAAGCCTTCCTGCCGCGCCGCGGCGATGGCGCCCTCAGCCTCTCCGCCTCCGACCTCGACCTCTACCTGACCTGCCCGCTGAAGTACAAGTTCCGGCGCGTCTTCGGTATCCCCGAGGAGCCGACAATCAACCAGCGCTTCGGCATCCTCATCCACAGCGTGCTCGAACGCTTCCACAAGGACGTGGGGGAAGGCGAGGCGACGAACGGCGGCTTGGCGGAGCTGATGGACCTCTTTGAGTCGGGCTGGCGCCGCTCGGGCTTTGGCAGCAGCGACGACGAGCTGCAGTTCCGCGATCGCGCCCGCGAGGCGATGCGCCTCTACTGGGAGCGCGAGCAAGAATCCGAGGGGGTACCGGTCTGGCTCGAGCGCAAGTTCGACATCCGCATCGGCGAGCACCAGGTGCGCGGCCGCGTCGACCGGGTCGACCGCCTGCCCGACGGCAGCTACGAGCTGATCGACTACAAGACCGGCGAACGCAAGAGCGAAGCCCAGCTCGAGAACGACCTGCAGCTCGCCCTCTACCGGCTAGCCGCGAGCGAGGCCTGGGGCCTCGAGGCAGGAACCGGCAGCTACTACTACGTGCTCGACGCCGACAAGGTGGCGGCGCCGACCAAGCCTGACGACGCTGAGCGCGTCGAGCGCACTGTGCTCGCCGTTGGCGAAGGGGTGCTGAGCCAAGACTTCGAGCCGCGGCCGGCACCTACCACGTGCAGCTGGTGCGACTACCGGCTTATCTGCCCCGCTGCTGAGAGCTGAGTCAGACGCCTCTCCCGGGCGCCTGTTTACTGCTCGCCCTGCTGGCGCAGAAACTGCTGGAAGTCCCTCGCAATGGAATCCGCGGAGGGTAGGTCTTCGGGGCCGTTCAGCTCAGTTTGTTCGGCCTCGATGCGGTCGACCAACTCCTCGATCTCGGGATTGGCGGCAATCGCGCGGTCGATCTGCTCTTCGTAGGAGCTCGTCTCCTCCTCCAGCTCGGTGGCATCGACGGCAATGCCGGTGAGGCCCTCGAGCCGGCGCAGCAAGGCGAGCGCCGCCTTCGGGTTGGGCACGGCAGCGACGTAATGGGGCACGGCGGCCCAGAGCGAAGCTGAGCTCATCCCCACCTGGCGGCAGCAGTCGTGAACGACGCCGACGATCCCGGTCGGCCCCTCGTAGTTGGAGCGCTGCAGGTCCAGTTCCTCGACCAGTTTCTCGTCCGAGGCGAGGCCGGTGATCGGCACCGGCAGGGTGTGGGAGACCTCGGCGACCAGCGCGCCCAGGGTGATCACCATCTCCACCCCGAGCGCGTCGGCGGCGGTGGCAATCGTTTCCGAGAAAGTGCGCCAGCGCAGATTCGGCTCAGTCCCGTCGAGCAGAACGAGATCGCGCTCGGCCGCCGGTATGCGGACCGCGACCAGGTTGTTATGCGGCCAGTCGATCCGCCGCGCCTGGCCCTCGCTGAGGACGATCGTCGGGCGGGTTGCCTGGAAGTCGAAATAGTCCTCGGCATCGACCTCGGCGATCAGCTCCGAGTCGAAGGCGTCGCTGACCGTGGTCAGCGCCGTCGAGGCCGCCGCTGCCGCGTCGTTCCAGCCCCGAAACGAGCAGACGAGGATCGGGCTGCGCAGCCGCGGTACATCGCCTTCCCAGCGAAGTGAATCCACACGTTTGAGGTTACCGATGGCCCTCCGCGGCGCCAGTGTGCGCCTTTTTGGGGCCATATCTGGGTCCCAAAAGGGGCGAAGTCAGCGGATCAGGCGGGGGTGGAGAGGGCGCGGCGGACGAGGGTGTAAGCCATGAAGAGGGCGAGGGCGGCGAAGGCCAGTTCCAGGGCGCGGGTGGGGACGGTGTTGGAAACACCGACGCCGATTAGGACGCCGAGCGGCGAGAGCACGCCGATCACGAGCGCCTCGCGCAGCCGGACGTTGCCGTAGCCGTTCTGCCGGTAGGCACCGACGAGGGCGACGATGACAATCATCAGCAGTGAGGTCGACTCGCCCTCGACCTGGCTGAGCCCGATGAAGATCGTCAGCGCCGGCACGAAGAGCACGCCGCCGCCGACGCCGACCAGGCCGCCGGCAAGACCGCCGGCGATCGCGATCAGGATGGCGGCGAGCTCGTTCACTTGACGATCAGCTCGATCGCGACGGCGACGAGGAGAACGGCGAAGAGCAGGGAGACGGCGCGCTGGGGAATGCGCTGCTGGATCGCGGTGCCCATCACCACCCCGAGCACGGCCGGGATCGCCAGAAGGAGGCCGGTGAGGACATGCACGTTGCCGTAGATCCCGCCCTGCGCGACCGCGCCCAGGAGGCCGATCAGGACGATCGCCGCCAGGCTGGTGCCGGTGGCGAGCCGCTCGCCGTAGCCGAACCAGAAGATCAGCAGGGGCACGATCACGGTGCCGCCACCGACGCCGAAGAGGCCGCTGAAGATGCCGGCGAGGGTGCCGATCGCGGCGAGCTTGAGGGTCGCGTGGCTCGGCGGCGCCTGGGCGGAGGGCATCGTGCCGCGATACTAAGGCCGTGTCTCCCGCAGACGAGACAGGGGATGGCGGCACCGGACACTCGCCCCTGGACCGGTTGCGCGCCGACCCGGGCCACACGGCGGTCCTCACCGACGTCGACGGCACCCTGGCTCCGATCGTCGAGCGGCCCGAGCTGGCCGCGGTTCCGGCCCGCACGAGTGAGTTGCTGCGAACGTTGAACCGGCGCTACGGCCTGGTCGGCTGCATCTCCGGGCGGCAGGCGCTGGAGGCGCGGCGCCTGGTCGGGGTCGAGGAGATTGCCTACGCCGGCAACCACGGGCTTGAGCTGCTGCTGCCGGGCGAGGACCAGCCACAGCTCGACCCGGCGCTGACCGGTGCCGAGCGGGTCGCGGCCGACTTCATCGCCGGGCTTGACCGCGATGAGCTGGCGGCCGCTGGATTCCGGCTCGAGGACAAGGGCCCGATCCAGTCGCTGCACTGGCGCGGCGCCGAGGACGAGCGGGCCGCCGAGGCCCGTGCCTACGAGATCGCGGCGGAGGCCGGGCGAACCGAACTGGAACCCCGCTGGGGCCGCAAGGTGCTCGAGCTGCGGCCACTCGGGGGCGGCGGCAAGGACGCCGCCGTGGCCGCCCTGCTGGTCGGCGAGGAAATCGCCGCTGCCGTTTTCGCCGGCGACGACCGCACCGACCTCGATGCCTTTCGTCGCCTGCGCGAGCTGCGTGAGGAAGGCCAGCTCGAGACGGTGCTCTGCGTCGGCGTGATCTCGCCCGAGGCGCCGCCGGCGCTGACCGAAGAGTGCGACCTCGCCGTCGACGGCCCCGACGGCTGGGTGGGCCTGCTCACGGAGCTGGCCGCCTAGCAATGCCCTACACGGACCTGCTGCGCGTCACCGTCCTGCTCACCGGAGCGGAGGCCACGGCCCTGGCGGCGATCACGGCCGTGGCGACTAACCGCGACGCCGACACGAGGACCCTCACGGTGGCAGCGGCCTGGTGGCTGATCGCGCTGATCGTCGGCTTCTACCTCGGCCGCCCGAGCCGCGCGACCGAGGGCATGCGCGACACGCTCGCCCAGGCGCGCACCGCGACCTCGCTGCCGGTCGATTCGCCCGCCCGAATCGCCGCCGCCCGCCTCTGGCCGATCGCGGTCACCGCGATCGCCGCCGGCGTCCTCGGTGTCTTCTTCCCAGGCGTCGCCGCGATCGGCGCCGGCTACGCCCTGCTCGTCTCGCTCGCCTGGCACTCGCGTGAGGCAGCGGTGCTGGCGATCGAGCAGCGCGATGGGGTCAAGTTCTACGTCGTCCCCAACTCGGCCCTGCGCCCGATCCAGCTCGTCCGCACGCCGGGCCTGCGCAGCAGCCGCCGCGCCCATGCCTGAGTGAGTGTCGCCGCCGGCGGGTAGCGTGATCTCAGATGATCGTTCGACGCTCACTGAGCTTGCTCGCCGTCATGGCGCTGGCCCTGATCCTCCCGGCAAGCGCCAGCGCGGTTGAACGTACGGTCACAGTCAAGGGGTCGGCAACGCAGAAGGTCCCTAACGACACGGCCAAACTCGGCTTCTCGGTCAGCAAGGAACGCAAGAGCCGGGGCGCGGCGCTGCGCGTCGTCGCGGTGAAGCTGCGGGCGGTGATCGCCGTGGTCCAAGCGACGCCCGGCATCGGCCCCGGAGACGTCACCACCGGCCAGATCTCGGTCCGCAAGATCAGCCGGGACAAGCACACCCTCTTTCGCGCCTCCGAGGGCGTCGGCGTGGTTCTGCACGAACCCCAACGCTCGGGAGAACTCGTCAGCGCGGCCGTCGCAGCCGGCGCCACCGGCACCCGCGGCCCCGACTTCTTCGCCGGCAACCCCGAAGCCGCCTACAACAACACCCTCCTCGCGGCCTTCGACCAAGCCAAAGGCAAGGCCGCAACGCTGGCCACACGAGCCGGCGCCATCCTCGGCCCCGCGATCACGATCGAAGAAACGACGGAAGCGGTGCCGATAGAAGGGACCGCCAAGGCCAAGGGACCTCAAGCCGGAGCGGAGGCCCCCGCCCCGCCAGCCAGGCCCGGCGCCTCCACAGTCACCGCCACCGTCCGCGTCGTCTTCGCCCTCGAATAGCTCCGGTAGCTCGGGGAGGGTCGAGGGCCATCTCGCGGATGCTTCGCGAAGCGGCTCCGCAGAGTAATTCTCAGCCGCGAAGCGGCACGCAATTGCACCGCCGCAGGCGGTGCATCGGTATCCGCGAGATGGCCCCCGACCCTCCTACCGCTTCCGCAGCTTCTTGAACTCCGCCCAACTACGGGTGTTCGCGATGTCCTCCGCAGTCAGCCAGGCCCGCCGCGCGGTGGCCACCGCGTAGGACATGTTGTTGAGCGTGTCGACCCCGTGGGCGTCGGTGTTGAGCACGATCGTCACCCCGGCTTCGCTGGCCAAGCGAGCGTGGTGCTCGGAGAGGTCGCGGCGGTTGGGGTTACCGTTGATCTCGATCATCGTGCCGTTGCGCGCCGCCGCCTCGGCCACGGCCTCGACGTCGATCCCGTAGGGCTCGCGGCGGCCGATCAGGCGGCCGGTGAGGTGACCGATGCAGTCGACGTAGGGGTTTTCGATCGCCGCCAGCACCCGCGCCGTCATCTCCTGCTCGGAGATGGCGAAGGAGGTGTGGACGCTGGCGATGACCCAGTCGAGGCCCGCCAGCACGTCCTCGGAGTAGTCGAGCGATCCGTCGAGGCCGATGTTGACCTCCGAGCCGGCGAGCAGGCGGAAGCCGCGTTTGCCCTTGTTCCAGTCGGCGACCTCGTCGATCCGCTCCCAGAGCCGCTCCTCGGTGACGTGGTCGCCGAAGCCGTGGCTGGCGGAGTGGTCGGTGATCGCCATGTAGGCGTAGCCGCGCTCGCGGCCCGCCTCGGCCATCTCCTCGAGCGTGTTGCGACCGTCCGAGAGCGTCGTGTGGGCGTGCAGGTCGCCATTGATGTCATCGAGCGAGACCAGCTGCGGCAGCTTGCCTTCGCGCGCCGCCTTCAGCTCGCCACGCCCCTCGCGCAGCTCGGGCTCGATGTAGGCGTAGCCGAGGCGCTCGTAGACGGCTTCCTCGCTGGCGCAGAGATCGACCTTGCCGCTCTCGACCTCGGTGATCCCATGCTCGGAGACCGAAAGGCCGCGGGCGACGGCGTCCTCTCGTAGCTGCACGTTGTGCGCTTGGGAGCCGGTGAAGTGCTGCAGCAGGTTGCCGAAGGCCTGCGGCGCGACGATCCGCAGGTCGACCGAGATCCCGTTCTGAGTCTGCGCCCGCACCCCGTTGGGGCCCGGTTTGCCCGCCGCCGCGATCAGCGGGCTGGTGACGAGGTGCTCGGCCAGCGCCTGCGGCTCCTCGGCGGTAGCGATCAGGTCGATGTCCTTGCAGGTCTCGGCCCAGCGCCGCGCTGAGCCCGCCACCTCAACTCGGTCGGCGGCGGGGTGTTCACGCAGCGCCCGCGCCAGCTCCTCCGCAATCGGGCGAGCCATCGAGAGCAGTACGCGGCCACTCCCCTCCCCCGGCTCGCCGAGGCGCTCGAGCCCGGCCAGGACGTTCTTCTCGGCCTTTGGCCCGAGGCCCTTCATCTCGCGGATTCGTTCGCCATCAGCCGCCGCACGCAGGTCGTCGAGGGTGGCGACGCCGAGCTCGTCGAAGAGTCGTCGCGCTGTTTTCGGGCCCACTCCCGGCACCCGGGTGACCTCGATCAGGCTGGGCGGGAACTTCGCCTTCAGTTTCACCGCCGCCGGGATCTCGCCGGTTGCCAGCAGCGCGTCGATCTTTTCCGCCAGGGTCTTGCCGACCCCAGGGATCTCGGTCGCGCGGCCCGCCGCGGCCAGCTCGGCGACCGAGACCGGGCTTTCGCGAATCGCTTTCGCCGCTGTGCCGTAGGCGAGTACGCGATATTTGACCGCGCCATCGAGCTCGTAGAGCACCCCGAGCTCTTCGAGGGCGGCGGCTATCTCGGCGTTGGTCACATCTGCAAGCTAGCGAGCGAGGGTCTCTTTAGCTCGCACTCAGCTCCGTCAATAGCATCGCCCCCGCAGATGGCCGCGAGCAAACCCGAGCGAGGGCCGGCCTGGCTCGTCCTCCCCACCTACGAAGAGGCGTCGAACATCGAGCGGCTGGTCGCCGATGCGCGCGACAAGCTTCCCGCCGACGCCCAGGTTCTGATCGTCGACGACAACTCCGCCGACGGGACGGGACGGATCGCCGCCGAGCTCGCCGAGCGCGAGGAGTCGATCCATTTCCTCCACCGCGAGACCAAGGAAGGCCTTGGCCCCGCCTATATCGCCGGCTTCCGCTACGCCCTCGCCGGCGGCGCCGGGCTGGTGATCGAGATGGACGCCGACTTCTCGCACGAGCCCGCCTACCTGCCGCGCCTGCTCGAGGCCGCCGAGCACGCCGACATCGTGATCGGCTCGCGCTACGTGCCGGGCGGTGGGGTTAGCGACTGGGGCGCCCTGCGGCGGGCGATCAGCAAGGGGGGAAGCACCTACGCACGCCTTGCCCTTGGGCTCCACGTACGAGACCTGACCGGCGGCTTCAAGTGCTTCCGCCGCGAGGTGCTGGAGGCAGTCGACCTCGATGCAATTCGCTCCCGCGGCTACGCCTTTCAGGTCGAGGTGACCTATCGGGCGATCCAGCTCGGCTTCGACGTGGTCGAGGTGCCGATCGTCTTTCGCGACCGCCAAACCGGCTCATCCAAGATGAGCCGGTCGATCGTGCTCGAGGCGATCTGGCGGGTGCCTCTTCTACGCTTTGGTCGGTGAGGAGATGCGTTCCGGGAGTCTTGCGAACCTCGCTATACTTTATGAAGTATTGAGCGCCGAACCTCGATCCCCAGGAGAGCGATTTCAGTGACAGGCAAACTCAGCGACGTAACAGATGCCAACTTCAAGTCGGAGGTTCTCGAGGCCGACGGGCCGGTGCTCGTCGACTTTTGGGCTCCCTGGTGCGGCCCCTGCCGCGTGGTCCATCCGGTGCTCGAGGAGATTGACGCCGAGCGCGACGATCTCAACATCGTCAGCATCAACGTCGACGAGAACCAGCAGACCGCCACTCAGTACGAAGTCCTCTCGATCCCGACGATGATCCTTTTCAAGGACGGGGCGATTGCCAAGAAGGTGATCGGGGCGATGCCCAAGCGTCGCCTTGAGGCCGAGCTCGAGCCAGCACTCGCCTAGCGGCGGTAGAGCCGTGCCCTTCGTCGAGGTCAACTGGTTCGAGGGGCGCTCGGACGAGCAGAAGGCGGAGATCGCCCGACGCATCGAAGCGGCCCTGATCGACGTCGCCGGCGTGGCGCCAGATCACTGTTGGGTGAAGTTCTCGGACTCCAAGAAAACCGACTTCATCATCGGCGAGCGGCCCGCTGACTAGCTCGCGGAGCTTCGCTCAGAGTTGAGTGACGATTGCGGCGAAGCCGGCGATGTAAGCGGCTGAGAGGGCGATGACGCCGTGGATCATCGTGCGGTTGATCGATTCGAAGCCGCTTTTCATCTCGCTCCGAAGCACGTTGACCTCGCCGCGTAGGTCGCGTACTTCACCTTCGACCTTGTCGAAACGCCTGTTGACTTCACCACGGAAATCGTCCAGGCGGGCGTCTGTCCAGCTCTCTCGCATCACGTGCATGATTGCACCGTAAACATTTCGGCCGCGCGCGTGGCGCGCAAAATGTCAAATCTTCGTCACGCCTATTTCGAGATCACGGCCGTCGACGCGGACGGCGAGGCCTACGGCAGCGCTGCCGTAGGCGACTGAGGTGGCGAGAACCTCAGCGGCTATGTAGGGCTCGTGGGCTTGAGCGGCGGCGATCAGCTCGTCATCGCCTCCCAGGCTCAGCTCGATGCGGTCGGAGATGTCAAGGCCGGCGGCTTTGCGGGCGTTCTGGACAGCGTGGACGATCTCTCGGGCGAGGCCCTCGCGGCGCAGCTCGTCGTCGAGCTCAAGTTGCAGGGCGACGGCGTGGCCCGCCTCCGCCTCGACCTCGTAGCCCTCCAGCGGCTGCAGGGCGAGGGTGACCTCGTCGGGGCCGATCGTGTGGTCGTCGCCGTCGATGCTGATGCCGACCTCGCCGCCGTCGGCCATCACCTTGGCGACGTGGACGGGGTCGAGCGCCTCGACCGCGGCGGCGACCTGGGGCATGCGCTTACCGAAGCGCGGGCCGAGCGAGCGGTAGTTGGGCTTGACCGCATAGCTGACCAGATCGGCCTCTTCGGAGACGAAGTCGAGCTCCTTGACGTTGAGCTCGCTGGTGACCAGGTCGGCGCGGGCCTCGATCGCGGCCCGCTCGGCGTCGTTGGCGACGATCACGGCGCGGCGCAGCGGCTGGCGGACCTTGGCCTTGGCCTGGGCGCGGGCGGCGCGGCCGAGCTCGACCGTGAGCCGCACCGCCTCCATCGCGGCCTCGAGCTCTGGGTCGGTAAGCGCGGCATCGGCCGCCGGGAAGTCGCGCAGATGAACCGAGTCGGGGCTCTCGCCCAGCGCTTCGGCCTCTCCGCCGGCGAGGTTGAGGTGGATCTCGTCGGCGAGGAAGGGCGTGAAGGGAGCGAGCAATGCGGCGACCTCGAGCAAGCAGTGGCGCAGGGTCGCAAAGGCGGCCCGGTCTCCATCCCAGAAGCGCCGGCGCGAGAGCCGCACGTACCAGTTGGAGAGCTCCTCGACGTACTCGGCGATCGCCCGCCCGGCGGCGGTGCAGTCGAACTCGTCCATGTTCTGGCGGACCGTCTCAATCGTCGACTGCAGCTTCGAAAGCGCCCAACGATCCAGATCCTCCCCGGCGCTGACTTCGCCTTTATCCGCGCTGGCCGCGGAGAAGTGCGAACTCAGCGGCTGGGTGTCGAGGTCGGCGGGGGTGAGGTCCTCGGCGTTGGCGTAGAGGACCCAGAAGGAGTAGGTGTTCCAGAGCGTGAGCAGGAACTGGCGCACCGATTCGCCGACCGTGTCGACCGAGAAGCGGTAGCCCGACCAGGGCTGCTGGGCGGTCAGGTAATACCAGCGGAAGGCGTCGGCGCCGTGGGCGGAGATCACGTCCCAGGGCTCGACCACGTTGCCCTTGCTCTTCGACATCTTCTGGCCCTCGGGATCGAGGATCAGGCCGAGGCAGACGCAGTTGCGGTAGCTCGACTGCTCGAAGAGCAGGGTCGACTCGGCGAGCAGGGTGTAGAACCAGCCGCGGGTCTGGTCGATCGCCTCGCAGATGAAGTCGGCCGGGAAGCGCTCGGCGAACAGCTCCTCGTTCTCGAACGGGTAGTGCAGCTGGGCGAAGGGCATCGCGCCGCTGTCGTACCAGGTGTCGATCACCGACTTGACCCGGTGCATCTCGCCGCCACAGCTCTCGCAGTCGAGCACCACCTCGTCGATATAGGGGCGGTGCAGGTCCTCGGGCACCTCTCCCTTCGCCCGCTCGCGCAGCTCGGCGACGGAGCCGGCGCAGTAGAGCTCGCTGCAGTCGCCTTTGGTGCAGTGCCAGATCGGCAGCGGCGTGCCCCAGTAGCGGTCGCGCGAGAGCGCCCAGTCGACGTTGTTCTCCAGCCACTTGCCGAAGCGGCCGTCCTTGATGTGCTCGGGGTGCCAGCCGATCGTCTCGTTGTTGGCAAGCAGCTGATCGCGCACCTGCGAGGTGGCGACGTACCAGCTCGACTTGGCGTAATAGAGCAGCGGCGTGTCGCAGCGCCAGCAGTGGGGGTAGGAGTGCTCGTAGACCTGCTCGCGGAAGAGCAGGCCGCGCGCCTCGAGGTCGGCAATCAGCGCCTTGGTCACCTCGGGGTCCTTGACGAACTGGCCCTCGAAGCCGCTGACGCGGCGGTCGAAGCGGCCTTCGAGATTGACCGGGTTGAAGAGGGTGCCGGCGTTGGTCGGATCGAAGATGCCGTTGGCGGCGGCGACCGCGTAGTCGTCTTCGCCGAAGGCGGGAGCGATGTGGACCAGCCCGGTGCCGTCCTCGGTGGTGACGAAGTCGCCGGCGACGACGCGGAAGGCGTTGGCGGGCTCCTCCTCCAGCTCGAAGACGGGGCCTTTGTATTGGTGGCCGACCAGCGAGGAGCCCGGCAGGCGCTCGAGCACCTCGACCTCCTCACCCAGCACCCGCTCGAGCAGCGGCTCGGCGAGGATCAGGACCTCCTCGCCGCAGCGGGCTTTGACGTAGGTGACCTCGGGCGCGACGGCGACCGCGACGTTGCCCGGCAGCGTCCACGGGGTCGTGGTCCAGACCAGCATCGACTCACCCGCCTCGCCCCCGTCCTCGCCGAGCAGCGGGAAGCGCACATATATGGAGGGGTCTTCGACGTCTTTGTAGCCGAGCGCGACCTCGTGCGAGGAGAGCGCGGTGCCGCAGCGGGGGCAGTAAGGCACGACCTTGTGACCCTCGTAGAGGCGGTCTTTGTCCCAGAGCTGCTTCAGCGACCACCAGACCGACTCGATGTAGTCGTCGTCGAGGGTGACGTAGGGATCGTCGAGGTCGATCCAGAAGCCGATCCGCTCGGTCAGCTTGTTCCACTCCTCGACGTACTCGAAGACCGAGGTGCGGCAGCGGGCGTTGAACTTGTCGATACCGAGCTCCTCGATCTCCTGCTTGGAGGAGATGCCGAGCTGCTTTTCGACCTCGATCTCGACCGGCAGCCCGTGGCAGTCCCAGCCCGCCTTGCGCGGCACCCGGTAGCCGCACATTGAGCGGTAGCGCGGGTAGATGTCCTTGAAGACGCGGGCGAGGACGTGGTGGGAGCCGGGCCGGCCGTTGGCGGTCGGCGGGCCCTCGTAGAAGTTCCACAGCTCGGCCCCCTCGCGCTGCTCGAGCGAGCGCTTGAAGACCTCGCGCTCGCGCCAGCGCTCGAGCACCCGCTCCTCCAGCTGGGGGAAGGACTGCTTGGTGTCGACGGGGCGGAAGCCGGGCATGGACGGGTGATTCTAGGAGCGGCCCCGTCCTGGGCTCCTGCCGGGTGGCATCGGTCCTCAATAGTCTTGCCGCATGCCCACTTACGACTTGAACGGAAAGGTCGCACTGGTCACCGGCGCCGCCCGCGGCATCGGCTATGAGACGGCGCGCCAGCTGCACATGCGCGGCGCCTCGGTCACGGTCCTCGACATCGACGCCGCCGAGGCCCGTGAGGCGGCCGAGCGGATCGGGCCGCGGGCGATCGGGCTCGCCACCGACGTCACCGACCACAGCGCCGTGATGCAGTCGGTCGCCGAGACGGTCGATCGCTTCGGCGGGCTAGACGTCGTCGTCGCCAACGCCGGCATCGCCCAGAGGCGGATGGCGACCGTGCGCGGGATCGGCGTCGAGGAGTGGGAGCGGGTCTTCGAGGTCGACATGCTCGGCGTCTGGCGCACGGTGCGGGCGTCGCTGCCGCAGGTGGTCGAGCGCCAGGGCCACATCGTCGTCACCTCCTCGGTCTACGCCTTCGTCAACGGCATGCTCAACAGCCCCTACGCCGTCGCCAAGTCGGGCGTCGAGTCGCTGGGCCGCTCGCTGCGGGCCGAGCTGACGCCGCTGGGCGCCAGCGCCAGCGTCGCCTACTTCGGCTGGGTCGACACCAAAATGGTCCAGGACGCGGTCGAGGTGAACGGCGACCGCATGCAGCAGAACCTGCCCGAGTTCCTGCGCAAACGGATCACGCCCGACCAGGCCGGTGCAGCGGTCGTGCGCGGGATCGAAGAGCGGGCGCCGCGGATCTTCGCGCCGAAGTGGTGGCGCTACGTCTCCGCCTTTCGCGGCCTGATCAACCCGCTGCTCGACCATCGCATGGACAGCGACCGGCGGGTCCTCGAGACGATCCGCGGGGTTGAGGCGGAAGCGGACGAGCAGGGCGCCGCCGCGGTTGCCGCGGCGAAGTCCTGATGCTTTATTGACCCTATGAGGTCAACAAAGCATCAGACTTTTCGCGTCAGCCGCTCGAGCAGGATCAGCACCGACTGGTAGTCGGTGCCGGTGGCGCGGCTGAGGCCGATCTCACATGTGCGGTTGTTGGAGAGGTGGGCGTCGAAGTGGCGGCCGGCCAGCTCTTCGGCCTGGGGGCGGGTCGCTGACTCGGTCAGCTCTGGGTGCGAGATGCCGCGGTCGCCGGCGAAGCCACAGCAGGTCGCCGACGGGGCGACGTAGACCTCGTCGGCAAGGGCGCCGGCGAGCGAGCGCAGGCGCGGCGCCAGGCCCATGTGGCGGGTGGCGCAGGTCGGGTGCACGGTGACGCTGGCGAGCTTGTCCGTGAGCTCGAGCCGGGGCAGCAGGTGATCGTGCGCCCAGGCAACCGAGTCGAGGATCTCGAGCTTGCTCAGGCGCTCGGCATTCTCTTCGGAGAGCGCCCCCTCGCCCGGATCGGCGATGCCCTGGGTGCAGGAGGCCGCATCGACGACGACCGGCAGGGCCCCCTCGCCGCTCCAGCGCCAGAGCTTGACAACCATCTCGTTCGCCTTGTGCGCATGCGCCGCCCCGAACCCCTTCGAGCTCCAGGGCAACCCGCAGCAGCTACCGGCGACGTCGTCGGGAATCCAGACCGGCATCCCAGCCCGAGCCGAAACCGCGACCAGCGCCTCGACCGGGTTCCCATCAAAGATGCGATTGGTGCAACTCGGAACGTAGACGGCCGCGGCCCCGCTTCGAGGAGCAGGGGGTGCCCCTCTCCCGACACTCCCCGCTTTTGTCGGGAGAGGGGCACCCCCTGCTCCCCCCGTTGCGGGTCCAGGCAGTCCCCGCCCCCGCTTGGTCAACCGCACGAGCGGTCCACCGAACCGCAGCCCCAGCCGTGAAATCTTCTCGACGCCCTTCCAGCGCCTGGCCGCCGCCAGCGCCGCCGCTTCGGCCCGCTCGCCGTGACCCTCCTTGCGCAGTTCCTTAACCAGCGCGCCGGTATCGATCCCGACCGGGCAGGCCAGCTGACAGGAGCCGTCGGCGGCGCAGGTCTCGAGCGAGTCGTACTCATACTCCTCGAGCAGCGTCTTGCGCAGCGGCGAACCCTTTGGCTGGCGGGCGATCTCGCGGCGCAGGACGATCCGCTGGCGCGGCGTCGTGGTCAGGTTGCGGCTGGGGCAGACCGGCTCGCAGAAGCCGCACTCGACACAGGTGTTCGCCGAGTCCTCGATCGTGGGCGTCGTCTTCAGGTTGCGCAGGTGGACGTCCGGATCGCGATTGAGTACGACGCCCGGATTGAGCACGCCGTCGGGGTCGGCGAGTTGCTTGACCCGCCACATCAGCTCGGTCGCCTTCTCCCCCCACTCGCGCTCCACATAAGGCGCCATATTGATTCCGGTGCCGTGCTCAGCCTTGAGCGAGCCGTCGTACTTGTCGACGATCAACTCGACCAGCTTCGCCATGAAGGCCTCGTAGCGCTCGAGGTCCTCCTGCTTGGCGAAGTCCGGCGTCAGCATGAAGTGCAGGTTGCCGGCGGAGGCGTGGCCGGCGACGCCGGCCAGGAAGCCATGCTCGCCGAGCAGCGCCTGCAGGTCGTGCGCCCCCTCGGCGATCCGCTCCGGCGATACGCAGACGTCCTCGACGATCAGCGCCGTGCCGGGGATGCGGACGCGGCCGATCAGCCCGTGCAGGCCCTCGCGCACGCGCCAGGCCAGCTCGATCTCCTCGGCGTCCCGGCTGAAGGAGATCGGGCGGATCGTCTCGTGGCCGCTGAGAATCTCCTCAGCCCTGGCGACCTGGGCGGCGAGCTCGTCCTCATCGGCGCCGCCGTACTCGACCAGCAGGACCGCCGACTCCGGCGGCAGCTCCTTCCACTCCTCCGGGGCGCCGACCATGTTCCAGGCGGCGGTGATCAGGGCCGGGGCGACCATCAGCTCGACCGCGGTGGCGCCGCTGTCGACGAAGTCGCGCACGGTCGCGATCGCCTCCTCGATGCCGGAGAAATGGATCCAGGCGGTAGTGGTGCGAGCAGGCAGCGGCACAGTCTCGAAGACCGCCTCGGCGACGAAGGCGAGTGTGCCCTCGGAGCCGACGACGAGGCGGCGGAAGATCTCCAGCGGCTCCTCGGCGTCGAGGAAGGCGCAGAGTCGGTACCCGGTCGTGTTCTTGATCGCGAACTTGCGGCGGATGCGCTCGCTCAGCTCGGCGTCGGCGCGGATCTCATCGCGGATCGCTTCCAGGCCCTTCGCCAGCTCGGGCTCCTCGGCCGCGAAGCGCTCGGCCGCGTCGGGGACAGCGGTGTCGATCGTCGTCCCCGAGGGGAGCATCAGGGTCATCGAGCTGACCGTCGAGTAGGAGTCCTTAGTCACGCCGCAGCGCATGCCGCCCGAGTTGTTGGCGATCACGCCGCCGACGCAGGCGATGTCAGTGCTGGCCGGATCGGGCCCGAGCTTGCGCCCGTGCGGGGCGAGCACGCGGTTGGCGTGGCCGAGCACGGTGCCGGGCTTGACCCGGGCGCGGGCTCCGTCGTCCTCGACCGCGACGCCGCTGAAGTGGCGGCGCACGTCGACCAGGATGCCATCGCTCTGGCCCTGGCCGTTGAGGCTGGTGCCACCGGCGCGGAAGGTGACAGGGATGCCGCTGCGCTTGCCGAAGGCGAGCGTCTTGGCGACGTCCCCGGCGTCGCGGGCCATCACCACGACCTGCGGCAGCAGGCGGTAGGGGCTGGCGTCGGAGGCGTAGCGAACGATGTCGCTGGCGCGGGCGAGCACGCGATCGGTGCCGAGCAACTGCTCCAGTTCCCCGCGCAGCGGCTGCGGCGTGCCGGTGGCGAGGCTGTCGGGGGCGCGGTCTGAGGCCGGGTTGCTCTCCAGCAGCGCCATCGTCGAGTCCTAGAAGAGGGACATCCCGGGCGCGACCGGGACTTCGACCAGCTCCGGTTGCGAGGAGGCGAACGCCTTCTGCAGGGCGTCGCGGACCCCGTCGCGGTCCTTGACCCGGGTCGCGTTGACGCCGTAGCCCTCGGCCACCGCGGCGACATCGAGCTTGGGCAGGTCGAGGCCGGGCGCGCCGGCGACCTGCTCGACCTCGGCGAACCACTTGAGGATCGCGTACTCCTCGTTGCGCACGACCAGGAAGGTGACCGGGACTTTGTAGGCGACGGCGCTCCAGAAGGCGCTGACCGCGTACTGGACCGAGCCCTCGCCGATCACGCAGACGACCGGGCGGTCGGGCTGGGCGAGCTGGACGCCGACCGAGGCGGCGAGGCCGAAGCCGAGGCCACCGCCTGCCGCGAAGTAGTAGCTGCCGGGACGCGAGAGGCGCATCTGGTTGCGCAGGGCGAGGGTGCTGGAGGGCGACTCGAGCACGACGATGCCGTCCTCGGGGAAGACCTCGGCCAGGGCGGTGTGCACGGTGGAGGAGTTGAGCGGGTCGCTGGGCGGGATTTCCTGCGGGCCGGGATTGGGCTCCGGCGCCGGGCGGGTGGACTCGGGCAGGTTCTCGAGCAGAGCGGCGAGGGTCAGCTTGACGTCGGCGACCAGGGCGTCGCCCATCGGGGCCCGGGCTGCCTCGTCGGGGTCGCTGGTGATCGCGACGAGCTTGGCGCCCTCGGGCAGCAGCGGGCCGGGGATGTAGGGGTAATAGGGGAAGACCGAGCTGCCGAGGACGAGGATCAGGTCGTGGCCCTCGAGGGTCTGGCCGACGGGGCCGATCGCGGGCGGCAGCACGCCGCAATAGTTCGGGTGGTTCTCGGGGAAGCCGAGGCGCCCGCCACCGGTGGCGGGCGTTGCCCAGACCGGCAGGTGCTGGCGCTCGGCGAGGGCGATCCCCAGCTCCCAGGCGCCGGAGGCATCGATGTCGGGACCGGCGACCATCACCGGGTTGGTGGCGGCGTCGAGCTGGTCAGCGAGGGCGCGGACGGCGGCGGGATCAGCGGCGGCGCGGCCGCTGACCTTGCGGGCGATCGCCTCGCGTGCGTCGCCCTCGTCCACCTCGGCGTACCAGTCGTCCATCGGCAGCGAGACGAAGGTCGGGCCCTTGGGCGGCAGGCCGGCGAGGTGGGCGCCGTGGGCGAGGGCGAGCGGCACGTCCTCGGCGCGGGCCGGCTCGAAGGCCCACTTGACCAGCGGGTGGGGCATGCGGATCGCGTCGCGGTTGGTCAGGTTGGCCTGCAAGGTGATCTGCGCCCGCGCCTGCTGGCCGGCGGTGATCAGCAGCGGCGAGTGGTTGGCCTGGGCGTTGAAGATCGCCCCCATCGCGTTGCCGACGCCGGGCGCGGTGTGCAGGTTGGCCATCGTCGTACGGCCCGAGGCCTGGGCGTAGCCGTCGGCCATGCCGACCACGACTGCCTCCTGCAGGCCGAGCACGTAGCGGAAGTCCGAGGGGAAATCGGCGAGCATCGGCAGCTCAGTCGAGCCGGGGTTGCCGAACATCGTCGTCATCCCCAGCTCCCGGAAGAGGTCGAAGCTTGCCTCGCGCACGGTTGCCATACCGAGCGGAACCCTACCGCTGCCTTGCTGTTCTCAAGGGAACGCCATCAAGGGCCGATGAGGGGAGCCATGGCAACAGTGGCAGAGAAGACGGGGCGGATCTTGCTCACGCTGGCAGCGCTGCTGGCGCTGGGACTGTTGATCGCAAACTCCGCCAGCGCCGGCCCGACGGCTACCAGGCTGGTCTACGCGCCGGGCGAAATCGTGCCGATCCCGGCCTCGATTCCCCACGAAGAAGGCGACATGGTCGACAAGCGCATCCTCGGTGACCTGCGCTGGATCGCCGCCCGCTACCCGATCTACGTCACCGACGGCTACTCCGGCCCGCTGCCGAGCGGCGAACACGTCGGCTGCAACCAGTGCCACGTCAGAGGCTCGGACCACTACAACGGTCTCGCCGTAGACCTCGTGCCGCTGAACGGGACACCGGGCAAATGCGACGAAACCTGGAGCGCGATCACCCGCCTCGCCGAATGGGCCGAGCCGGTGCAGAACGAGCCGGTGCCGCCCTTCCGCTGGGTCGGCTACAACGGCGACGCCGGCCACGGCTGCGGCAACCACCTCCACCTCTCCTGGCAACACTCGCCGGCGGCGATGTACCAGCTCGCCGAATGGGTCGAAGTCTTCCCCACCGGTCCGGCCAGCGGCCGCAAGCCGCGTAAGCCGCGGCCGAGCTCGCCGCCGCAAAAACTGCCGACTGGGCCTCCAGGGGGGTTCGGGACGATTCACTCGGGCGGCGTCTCGCCCCGGGGCGACTGATCTTTCGTAGGGACAAGAGCCGTTCGGGTGTCCCTACCCAGGCCGCTTCGCGGGAGTTCCTGGGAAGGGACACCCGAACGGCTCTCGGCGCTTCATAGGATCTGCGGCGGATGCGCGCGCGGATTGGGATAGCTCTGTTGGCTCTGTTGGTCCTGGCGGGGTGCGGGAGCACTGATAGCTCGACGCCGGTCGCCTGCCTCGAAGGCGAAGGCGGTTACCTGAAGGCGCTCGATGGTGCGCCGGGTGAAGTCAAGCTTCAAGACGGGACGCTGATCAGCGAATGCCTCGCCGAGAATCAGAAGGCAGGCGACCTTGCCACGGTGGGCACGGCGCTGGTCGCGGTGGCGACGAAGCTCAATGCGGAAGCGCGGGACGAACCGGGTGGCGAGGCCAACCTGCGGCTCGGCTACCTGCTCGGCGCCGCCGAACATGGGGCCTCTCAAACCGACGGCATCCACGCCGAGCTGATCCGCCGCCTCACCTCCGCGGCCCGGTATAGCCCCGACAATCGCCCGCCCTCCGCCGCCTTCCTACGTGTCTACCGCGAAGGCTTCGACGCCGGCCAAGCCGGCGGCTGAATACGCTCTCCCTACAACGACTTCGATGGAGGCACAGACCGTGACTGAGCAGCTCTGGGGTGGCGAGACCACCAAGGCCGTCGACAACTTCCCCGTTTCCGGCGAGCGGGTTCCCGTTCCCGTCGTCCGCTGGCTGGGCCGGCTGAAGGCCGCCGCGGCCCTGGTCAACGGCGAGCTCGGCGAGCTCGACTCGGCGCTGGCAGAGCGGATCGCCGCCGCGGGCGACTCGGTCGCCGCGGGCGAACACGATGACCAGTTCCCGATTGACGTCTTCCAGACCGGCTCTGGCACCTCCTCCAACATGAACGCCAACGAGGTGCTCGCAAACCTCGCCGGCGAGGGCGCCCACCCCAACGACCACGTCAACATGGGCCAGTCCTCCAACGACGTCTTCCCCTCCGCCGTCCACTTGGCGGCGCTGGGCGAGGTCACGCATGACCTGCTGCCGGCGATGGGCTCGCTGGAGGCCGCGCTGGAGGCCAAGGCGGAGCAGTTCGCCGACGTGGTCAAGGCCGGCCGCACCCACCTGATGGACGCGGTCCCGGTCACCCTCGGCCAGGAGTTCGGCGGCTACGCGGCGCAGGTGCGGCTCGGCATCCAGCGAGTCGAGGCGACGCTGCGGCGGGTGGGCCAGATCCCGCTCGGCGGCACCGCCACCGGCACCGGCCTCAACACCCACCCCGAGTTCGCCGCCAAGGTGCGCGAGCGGCTCGGCGCCGAAACCGGCCTCGACATCTCCGCCCCGCTTGATCCTTTCGAGGCGCAGGGCAATCGCGACGCCCTGGTCGAGCTCTCGGGCGCGCTCAAGGTCTACGCGATCTCGCTCAACAAGATCGCCAACGACCTCGCCCTGATGGGCTCAGGCCCACGCGCCGGGCTCGCCGAGCTGCGCCTGCCCGAGCTGCAGAAGGGCTCCTCGATCATGCCCGGCAAGGTCAACCCGGTGATCTGTGAGGTGGTGATCCAGGTCGCCGCCCAGGTCGTCGGCAACGACGCCGCGATCACCCTCGCCGGCAGCCAGGGCCAGTTCGAGCT
>DATMIH010000102.1:0-23277 GCA_035554595.1 Solirubrobacterales bacterium | reverse complement strand
GGGCAGAGGTCCTGTGATGCGTCCCCGTAGCCGTCGTGGTCTTCGTCGGGCTCGAGCACGGCTTCGAGGTTGACCCGGCGTTCGGCCACCAGTGAGGATCCCGAGAGGCTGCCGCCGGCTGCCGTGGGGGTGGACACCTCGACTTCATCTCCGCTGGCGGTGGCTTTGAAGAAGAAGGGCGTCGATTCAATGAAGCCACTGTCGTGGAAGCGCGCGGCAAGGACGTCGCCCGCGTGCGCCGGCAGCCTGTCGTAGAACCGATCCACGGTGCTCGTTGGCAACCCGAGGAGGTGGTGGGCGGTGCCCGCGCTGGCGACGGTGCCCGTCGTCGCGCCGGTCCTGTGCACCGTCTGGACCTGCACGGTGTCGGTGTCGCTCGGTTCGACGTAGTTGCCGACGTAGGTGCCGCTGGACACGATCACCCCGTCGTAGGGAAACACGTAGGACTTGCTGGCCGGACTGGCCTCGTGCATCTGCGCCACGGTGCAGTCGCACCCGCCCGCCGAGGTGGCAAACCCAGTGCTGGACCCGCTGCCGACTTGGCCCACCAGCACCGGCAACGGCGCCGCAGCAGCGGGCGTGACGAAGAGCGCAGCCGCAAAGACGATCGGCAAAAGCACAGCCCCTGCGAGCGATCGGACGAGGCGCACGACTCCATTCAACACCGAAACGTGGCGTTCGGTGTGAACTTCCTAACCGGCCGGACGAAAGTTGCGTCACCGCGCTCGTTGGGCGATTCGTGGTTCCGCAACCGAGGCGGCATGGCGGCGCCTCTATCGATCGTCGTCCGGGAGCCTGAAACCGACTTTGCGCTTCGGGCGAGCCGGAGGGGAGATCAGCTACCTGAGCGTCTTGAAGATCTGGTCCAGCTGAGCATCGTGCCGACCGAACCTCGCAGTGGTCTCTCGCTCGAGCTCTTTGAGCCGGTCATCGAGCCCGGCGTAAGAAGATGCCGCACGGCGCAACTCGACGAACGCACGCATGATCTCGATATTGACCGCGACCGCGCGCTTGCTTCGCAGCACTCCCGAAAGCATGGCCACACCTTGCTCGGTGAAGACTTAGGGGGCGTAGCGACGCCCTCCCCGACCGGCCTTTGAGGTCGCAATCTGCGACCTCAAAGCCTCTGTCTCAGTCTCGCTCAGTTGAAACATGAAGTCTGCCAAAGCGCTCAACGTTCCGCTTGACCTGCTCGATCAGCCGTTTCGTCTCAACGCCATACAGGTCTGCAAGATCCTCGTCGAGCATCACCTGTCGCCCGCCAACGACCAGGATGCGCTTCTCGATCGCCGGAGCCGCGATGAGCTCCAAGGAGGCCGTTTTCTCTGCCACTCGGACCATCAGGCCAGAGTGACAAACTGGCCGGATGGTGTTGTCTGCGGAGATTGGGCGCGGACGAGTGGAGCCAGCCGGGATCGAACCGGCGACCTCCGCCTTGCAAAGGCGGCGCTCTGCCAGCTGAGCTATGGCCCCGCAGGTGAGAGTTTAGGCGGGTCGAGGCGTTGCAGACGGAGCGAGTGGCCGCTCAGTCGTCGAAGTCGAAGTCCTTGGGCGGCTTCTGCTCGAACCAGAGCTGGTCGTCCTCGGGCGTCTCCTCGAGGAAGTCCGGCGTCTCCTCGAGCACGTCCTCCTCATGGTGGGCAGGAGCAGGGTCTGATTCGGCGGCCGGCTGCGGCTCTTCAGCAGTCTCCGGCGCCTCGTATTCCTCGGACTCGGGCTCCTCGTCGGGCTCGGCCGGCTCGTCGATCTCCGGCTCAGGCTCCGTCTCGACCTCTACCTCAGCCGCCGGCTCGGGCTCCGCATTGCGCGGCGCCTCGAGCGCCTGATCGAGTTCGTCGGAGAGCCGCTGCTCGTTCCAGAAAGCATCGTCCTCATCGTCGTACTCATCATCGTCGTCGGGCGCGGGGCCCTGGACGCTGACCTCGGCCTCTTCGGTCTCGGCGAGGCCGGCGAGAGGATCGGTGGGCGCCAGGCGAGGCTCGGCAATCTCCTCTTCGACCAGCTCCTCGTCGGTCGGGCTCGGCGGTCCGCCCAGCTCTTGCTCGACGTCGAACATCTCGGTCGGCTGTTCGGCGATCGTCTGACGTTCCTCGGTGCTGGGCCCGGAAGCCTCGACGGCATCGGCGACGATCTCGTGCTCCATCGCCGGCTGCTCCTCCTCGGCGGGAGCCTCATCAACCGGGGCAGGCTCCGGCTCGGCGACGTCCTCGACGACTGCCGTCTGTTTCGGCTCGGGAAGCGGCGGCGGCTCCTGCAGGTCGGCAATCGTCGGCTCACGGCGGGCGCCCTCGTCCTCCGCGACCTCCGGCTGCTCCATGAACTGCGTCGGCGCCTCAGCCAGCGGATCCGGTGCCTGCTCGTCGCCTGGCCGGTCCGCCTGACCGAACGCCTCGTCCTCGAGCTGCTGTAGCTCGGAATCGCCGGCGCCGTGCTGGCGCTTCAGTTCCAGGTGCTCTCGGATTGCCTCGTCAAGGATGCCCATGGCTGAGTCCCAAAGCGGGAACCTAAAGCCTATGCGGTTATCCTTCGCCTTGCGAGGGCGCTGGGACGAACCTCCCACCCACGCACTCGGGGCTATAGCTCAGCTGGCAGAGCGCCTGGATCGCACCCAGGAGGTCGGCGGTTCGAATCCGCCTAGCTCCATCGGCAGAAGCCCCTGCACAGCGGGGGCTTCGCTTTTTCAGGGCATTTCCAACCGCCGCTGAAAATGCGCTCCATTTCGGGCACGAGTGCCCGAAATCGCCTCGATACGAAGGGATTACCGGCGATTGCCGTCGATTCCGAGCTTGCATTTTTGCGACAGCAGAGCTAGCGGCGCGTAAGCTTCATTCCATGAGCATCGAGCGTGAGTACGAGATCGTGCTGCAACCGGAGCCCGAAGGCGGCTTCAGCGTCTTCGTGCCCGAGCTACCGAGCGTCGCAACGCAAGGCGAGACAGTCGAGGAAGCCACCGAGATGGCCAAGGAGGCCCTCGAGACCTACCTCGAGGTGATGCATGAGGACGGCCTCCCCATCCCGACCGTCCACCGCGGCAGCGTCGCTGTCCACGCGGCGTGAGTGCCAAGCTCCCGGCGTCCCGACATCCAGATGCGATCCCGGTTCCCGTCCCCTCCGGTGTCGCACCGACTACTTAGAAACGTGTCCGCCTTTTCCCACGGGTCGAACACTGGTGATCTGATTTGCTCTCAGGACAGTGAAACGGCCGCCAGGTTCCGCCGCTCGAGGCCGCGCGGTACCGAAGGTCCCATCCGAATAGACGACTGCCACAGAGCGCCACATCCCAGTTGGGGTCTTTACCTCTACGTTAAATCCGTGCTCGAAGAGGCTCGCCACATACGCGACAACCTCCGGCTCCTTCAGCTCAGTTCTCGCGACAAACCTGGCTTCATCTCGCTTCATTTTCCGACAAGGATTGACGAGGGCCGACTCTCCCCTGTGGTTCGAAATCAGGACAAACTTCCTTCGCATTTTGCGACTCTTGTTGCAACGGGGGCGACCTAATCGGCACCCCGTTCGCAGATAGGCTGGGTCGGTGCTCGGCCCGCCTAGCCCAAAACCTTTGACGGACGAGCAGATTGACGCGCTTGCGGCTCGCCTAAAGGACGGCGAATATCTAGACGAGTATCTGCGGCCATTGCTGTTCCGGCAGGCAAAGGAGTACGAGCTTGATTACGCGGCCAAGGCGCCCAAGAGCCGCGTCTTGGCAGATACGATGGCAGTGCCGCTACAGCGCCTGAAGCAGTTCGGAGCCGCTGAAGGAACGTGGACGAACAAGCTCATCTTCGGGGACAACCTCCAAGTCCTCAAGACCTTGATGGAGATGAAGGGACGCGGCGAACTACTCAACTCCGACGGCACCGAGGGCATCCGCCTTGCCTACCTAGACCCACCATTTGCAACTCTTCGAGAGTTCCGCGGATCTCGTAACCAGAGGGCCTACCGCGACAAAATCGAGGGTGCCGCCTTCGTAGAGTTTCTACGCAAGCGCCTTGTGTTCATCTCTGAGTTGCTCGCCGACGACGGAACGCTCTACCTGCACTTGGACACGAAGAAGGTCCACTACATGAAGGTTGTCCTCGATGAACTGTTTGGTGAGGGCAACTTCCGCAACGAGGTCGTCTGGAAACGGGCCGATGCCCACAGCGACGCTCGAGGCCAGGGCGGCAAAGACTTCGGCCGAATCCATGACGTCATTCTGCGCTACACGAAGACCGATCGGCCGCTATTCCATCCTCAGCACCTGCCGCTCCCAGAGTCCACTACCAGCAAATGGTACCGGCATGTTGAGAAGGACACCGGACGGCACTACAACAAAGCAGATATAACCGGCCCCGGCGGCGCCGCAAAGGGGAACCCTCGCTACGAGATCTTTGGAGTCACTCGCTATTGGCGATACTCCAAAAAGCGTATGGAGCAACTCATCGCTGATGGCCTGGTCTGCCAGGATCGTCCCGGCACCGTGCCTTACCGCAAGCGCTACCTGGACGAGAGCCAGGGAGTCGCGCTCCAGGACATTTGGACCGATATTCCGATGTTGCGCGGATACACCCGCGGGGAGCGCACCGACTACCCCACTCAGAAGCCCGAGGCACTGCTGACGCGCATCGTTGAGGCATCCTCAAACCCTGGAGACCTAGTGCTCGACTGCTTCGTAGGATCGGGCACTTCCGCCATCGTTTCCCAGCGTCTCGGCCGCCGTTGGGTGGCGGTGGACTGCGGCAAGCTTGCCGTTTATGTCACTCAGCGCCGCCTGCTCGCCCTCGGCGACGACAGCGAGGTGGAGAAAGGGGTCTCCTTTGAGTTCTGCTCAGCCGGCCTCTACGACAATGACCTCGTTGAGGCGATGCCCTCCGAGGGGTTTCGTGATTTCTGTTTGGAGCTATTCGGCTGTCGTGAGCATGATCACGTCATAGGTGGCATTCAAATGGCCGGCACCCGCAAAGGCGGGCCCGTGCATTTCTTTCCTTTCAAGGAAACCGACGCAGAGATGGGCCGCAAGTACCTTGACTCGCTCGCTGGGCGACTGAAGGGCAAGGTGATCGGAGAGGTTTACGTCATTGCGCCGGTCACGTCGTGCGATCCCGGGCTCTTCGAGGACGTGGTAGTCGTGGACAAGCTCACCTTCTTCATCCTGCGAGTGCCCTACTCCGTCATCGAGGCGTTGCACGGCCGGCGGTTTAAGCTACTTGACCAGCCGTTCTCGGCCGAGATGGTCAACGACCCAATGGACACGTTCGGGTTCGATTTCGTCCAGCTACCCGAGGTCTCCGCCACCTACCGCAAGACTAAGTCCAAACTGACCGGAACCATCAAGTCGTTCATGCGCGGCGGGCTTGACCCGGATGACTTTGCAGATCTCGAGGAGGCAGGGCGGCTTGACCTAGCGATGGTCCTTGTAGATCGGGACTACGACGGCGAAGTCTTCCGGGTGTCCGACCACTTCTTTGGCGATGAGCTAGAAGGCGCTCGGTGGAGCTTTTCTCTGCCACTGGAGACCTGCGGCGAGCGGCTATTGGTGATCTTTATGGACACCCATGGCAATGAGTTCCGCGAGACCGTCGAACCGGTAAAGCTCAAGGTTCCGAAACGCCGTAAATCCAAGGCGGGGTCGAAATGACCCCGAAGGCCAAGTTGACCGTCGACCAGTTTGCCGTCGACGACCTTGTCCTGCCAGTTTCTCATAGCTACGACCTGACCAAGCTCGACCTCGCTGCCTACGAGGACTTCATTGACGCCGTCGTTGCCGGCCGCGACTACTCCAAGCAGGCTATCCTCACGGCGCTGCGGTTCATGGCTGGAGGCCGCTATGCCAATACCAAGCAGCTTGCTGAGGAGGCGTTTGCTTCGAGCCCCGCCTTGGAGCGCCGGTACGGCACGCTCGGTCGACTGCTGGAGCGCCTGCCTTTCCCCAACAAGCTCGCGTGCACCATCGATCTGGCTACCGGAACCGGTAAGAGCTATGCGATGTTCTGCTTGGCACGCATCATGCTCAACGAGGGACTTGTCAACCGCGTTCTCGTGCTCTGCCCCTCGTTGACTATCGAGTCCGGCCTCATCGAGAAGTTCGACACGCTCCTGGCTGAATCAGACCTAACCGCCCTACTGCCGGCCACCAAAGGCACCCGGCTCCCGGAGCGAGTCGATGCAACTAGCACCGTCAAGGAGGGACAGATCTGCATTGAGAACATTCACGCCGTCTACGAGACCACTGGGTCGTCCATTTCCGATAGTTTCGAGGGCCGCGGTGCCAACACGCTTGTGCTCTCCGACGAGGCCCATCACATGTACTCGCCGGGAAACGCGCCGCTCAAGAAGTGGCGGGAATTCATTTCCAGTCCCGCATACGGGTTTAACTACCACGTAGGCTTTTCAGGTACGTGCTACGTCGGCAACGAGTACTTCGCCGACGTCGTCCACCGGTACAGCATCCGTGACGCCATTAACGATCGCTGGGTCAAGGATGTCTTCTACGTTGCCAAAGATGAGTCGACGACTGACGACGCGCGCTTTCAAAAGCTATTGCAGCAACACGAACTCAACCGAAAAACCTACAAGCCCCTCAAGCCGCTGACCATCGCGGTCACCAAAAACATCAAAGCCGCAGAGGACCTCCGAGAATCACTCGTCGAGTTCCTGTCGCAACACCTACCCGGCAAGCGCGACGAGGCCGAGAGCAAAGTTCTTGTCATCACCTCCTCGCCAAAACATGAGAAGAACGTCGCCCTTCTCGCTAGTGTCGACGAGTCCACGAGCCCGGTCGAGTGGATCGTTTCAGTGTCAATGCTTACCGAGGGTTGGGACGTCAAGAACATCTTCCAGATTTACCCTCACGAGAAGCGTGCGTTCAACAGCAAGCTGCTCGTCGCGCAGGTACTTGGGCGGGGCCTGCGCCGCCCCGAGGGCATCAAGGCAGAGCCGCGTGTCTATGTCTTCAATCACCAGAGGTGGGCACCCGAAGTCGAAGATCTCGTCGCAGAGGTTCTTGACCAAGAGACGACGATCGCACAACGTCCAACTGACGGCAGACCAACTAAGCACTTCGATCTTCACAGGCTGACCTACAAGGAAGTACCAACCGGTATTGAAGCCAAGGACATCGAGAAGCCACGCGACATAAAGAAGCTCAACCTACGCCCGCAACGCGATGCCCCGGAGAACACTGAGTTCGTCTCTGTCTCGGACTCTGAGCAGAAGGTCGTTCTGACGACGCTCGTGCGCGAGACCTACTATCCGATGGCTGATGTCGTCGCTGATGTGCGCAAGCGGATGCTGATACACGACGAACTCACGGGCGGCGACCTTGCCAAGGCCTACCCAAAGAAGCGCGTCGAATCTCTTGTGCGCGACGCACTCAAGCGTCTCAAGCTCGAGGGCACCGCTATCAGTCAAGAGAATCGCCAGCTCATTATGAGCGCATTTGGGTCACTTCGCCAGAAGACCCTGCGTGCCGGCGCTGAGTGGGCGCAGGAACCCGACGGCCTGGAAACCAAATCCACGGCAAAGATGGGACCGGTTCGCGAGCGCATTAGCGGTCTGACGGCCCATGTTGGTCTGTTCCACGACGAACTTTCCCCGAAGCTCGGCACCCCGGATGATGCGGCGGCGCTGAAGAAGGCACTCGCCATCGAGATTCCGACGTTTATACGTCACGTCGATAACAGCTACCTACTCAAGTCGCCGGTCAACGTGGTCTCTACCTCGCACGCCCCCGAGCGCCTATTCGTTGAGCGTCTCCTTCAGGCTGACAATGCTGCTGCCCTCAAAGCCTGGGTCAAGTCCCCTGATGTCAGCTTCTACACCATTCAGTACGGCTTCCAGCCTGGCGGCAACGGACGCTCCAAACGCGGTCAGTTCAATCCCGACTTCTTCCTACTGCGCGAGGACGCAGACGAGGTTGTCGTCGTCGAGACTAAGGCCGATGACGACACTTCAGACATTAACGCTGGCAAGCTCGCCTTCGCCAACGCCTATTTCGCCAAGCTTAACGAGCTGCTCAAGTCCAAACGCCGCAAGCGTCGCTACCAGTTTCACTTCCTCTCACCGCAGGATTACGATGATTTTTTCGCCGGCCTACGCGACGACAGCCTCGACCGGTTTGTCTCCACTCTGCAAGCCGCACTGAGCACATAGCGGTCTGTCTCTGGCTCACGTTTTCGCGAGTGGCCCATGCATTCTTCAATGTCGTCCAGCCGCCGGGCCGCCTTAGGACCGCCGTTGGTGCGTTTCTCAGTTGGGAATGCAAATCAGAGCACTATTTCCTTAGTAGCTACGAAAAGTTTGGCTCCGACCAGGAGGACAGTGCAAGGCTCAGATAGCTTTGGTTGATGGACCTCCATCGTTGGTGGCAAGCCGATCCTCTTGAGCGCTACTGGATGGAGATCACTGGACGGCCGGACCTGGGAGCCGATCTGCATGCGCCGCGCCTTGACGACAGCGGCGAGGAAAACCCGACCTACGCGCTAGTCCGAGAAGTGCAGGACGGAGACATCGTTCTTCACTACGAGAAGAGGGATGTCTCGGCGATCACCGCGTGGTCGATAGCTCAGGGTGGATTTTGGGAAGAAGAGACCGTCTGGGGGACGCCCCGCTCAACGGGACCCAGCGGTGCACCGGTTGAGCCGTATCCACGAGAAGGGCTCTGGTACGGGCTTCATGGTCCCTTCTACCTGGACGAGCCTCTGACCCTTGCCGAAATTCGCGGTCTGGAATCCCGAGTCGTCGACGTTCACGCCGAGCTGGAAGCAAAACACGGCAGGCCCCTCTACTTCCCGTTTCAGCTTCGAGGCGATGGGCTCCGAGCGGCCCAGGGCTACTTGATGAAGATGCCGCTCGATCTAGTGGATGCGCTCCCAAGCCTGCCCGACCTCCTTGATGACGTGCCGACCGCCTTTCCGGTCTCTCCGGTACCCCCGGCCAACAGCGAACCAGGCGAGGACTACATACCCGTTGACGTAGCCGTTTCGCAGGTCGCCCGGGATCCGTTCTCCGTCGACCCGGCGGCGGTCGAACGGGGCTTGCGTAGCCACCGGGAACTGCAAAACATGCTCGCGGAGAAAGTTGCCGAGATCGGCTGCAAACCCCGACGACCGCAGCCCCTAGACCCGCCTTGGGATCTTCTTTGGCTCAACGGCGAGGAGGCTTGGGTAGCCGAGGTCAAGAGCCTCACCACGACTAACGAAGAGCGACAGCTACGCCTCGGCCTAGGCCAAGTCCTCATCTACCGCCAGCGTCTCAAACAAACGCACAGCTCCGTAAAGGCAGCGCTGATGGTCGAGTGGAAACCCCTAGACCCCGATTGGCATGCGCTTTGCGACAGCCTTGACGTCCGACTGCTCTGGCCGGATGCACTCGCCGTTTGGGACTAGTGCGAGGCTAAGTCCGCCGTCGATCACCGATAGGCACGACCTCGAGGCCGAATCGCCAGGACGTCAATCACCTTCTCGCTGGCTCGACGATCAAAAATGATGCGCCACTCGCCGACGCGCAGTCGCCAGAGACGCTCAGGGCCCCGGAGGCGTTTGACGTCGCCATCGGTGAGCCTGCCGATTGCGGCGCTGATGCGCTCGCGGTCCTTTCGCCCCAGCTTGCGAAGGGACTTCAGGGCAGCGGGGCGGATCTCGATCCGCCATCCGCTTGGATCAGCCAGTGTTCAGCTCCGCCTCGGCTTCTGACCAAGAGATGCCGGGTTCGCTCCGTGCCTCCTTGACGACCCGCAGATCCTCGTCGGTCAGCTCCTCGTCGTCATAGAGAGCGGCGTCCAATTTGGCCGCGACGGGGTCCTGGGCACGGCGAAGCAAAATCGCTGCGGCGGGCAGCGATTCATCGGGGAGCGCATCCACAAGCTGATGTAGCTCGGTCTTAGTCATCAGGCATCAAACGGTACCACCCGTCTATCCCAAGGTTTAGGCGTTTTCCTTGGGATAGACGGGCCACAACCAAAGCTTCCTTGGGAGGCGGAAACCCGTTCCAACCGCCCTGCGCAAATTTCGGGCACTTCTCGCCAGGAGTGCCCGACTCCCTTCGTATCGCCCCATATCCCTGCGTATCCGCGGCAAAGCGTCGGGACGCGATGCGGCCGCGGAGCACCGCTAATTGCCTGCTAATGGCAGGCTTCTGAAGTCATCGCCCAGATTTCGTCAACTCGGATCGCACCGAGGTCGGCGGTTCGAATCCGCCTAGCTCCACTCCTGAGGAGCCCAAATGACGAGGGTGCTTCTAAGCGTTCTTCGCGCCGGGTCGACCTGGCTTACGCATGGGCACCACCACGCTGTCGCTGGAAGGCGCGTCCGGCAGTACGTCGGCGATCCGTAGTTGCCGATATTTGGCGACGAGATCTTCGAGCCACGCGGCATCTACCGATGCGGCAGCAATCAAAGCTGCGAGAAGTTCGTTCCTGCTGGCGCGAGTGAGACGACCCTCGGTGGCCATGGCATCCAGCCGCCTCAAAGCGGCGATTGGCAGGTTCATCGAGGTGCCCCGCGAGGGGCAATCGATGATCGAGTCCGCGAGGTGAAGCGTGACACGTTCGCTCTTCGAAGGCTCAGTCATGGAAACGTAGTTTGACAAGAGTTTCGGACATCCTTTAACCTGGCAATAGGAAATGTAGTTTCCTTCTACGTAAACCGGGAGTCAAGCATGATTCGTGGTCACGCGCCAGCTCACATCGCCGATACAAGATCGATCCCAGACGGTGGAGTTGCTCTGGGTCAACCGGACCACGAGCCTGGCCCAAAGGCGCGGACTCCCGAGCTGATAGCTGGCGAGCTGCGCTCGGTGCGAGATCAACTCGATCGGCACTGCCAGAACGGCGATCTCAGCCTTGCTGCCGAGTGCTCATTCGACCTCGAGCAGCTACGCATCGAGTTGGCCGTCTTGAATCGGAGCTAGCGTTGCGCGGTCGACGAAACCGTCGAGTTCGCCCAAGGTGGAGATCCCGGCCCCCTGACCGTGACCCCCGCCGCCTAGGCCAGGGGGCATCGCCGACCGAACCACGCGGCTCAGCCGTGTTTCGGCGGCAGCTTCAGCTTCTTCGTCGGGCTCTGGGTGCGGGTGACCTTGCGGGCGTCGCTGATCGCGATCGTGATTAGGACCCGCAGCGAGCCGGCCTTGCGTAGCGCCGCTTTGCCCTTGGCGTTGAGCTTGACCGTGATCGTTTTCTTCGCGCCGGGGGCGATGCCGGCGAACTTGGTGCTGCCGTAGCTCACCGATTTCTTTGGCCTGGCCGAGATGCGGGCGCCGTCCAGGGGGGCGATGCCGACCGTGCCGGAGCAGCCGGCGACAGGCGACCGCGAGCTTCACCGTTTTGCCGTCAGGAAGGACTGTGAGCAGGCCGAGGTTGCCGAGCGTGTTGGGCACGGGCTCGGCGTGGGGCGGGTCCTGGGCACCGACGTTCGGTGGGCCCGACGTGCAGGGATCCGAGGGACCAGGGCCTTTGGGTTCGGGTTCTTCGCTGCCGGGATCGGTACAGCCGATGCCGCTCGACGCGCCCGACGGGTTGGTCGCGACGTAGACCTGGTAGCCGGCGGTCGAGCCGGTCGCCATGCCCGCGAAGGCGTTGCCGCGACAGTCGACCGAGGGCGATCGCGGAGCTGACGAGCGGCCTGTCGGGCGTGAGCGGGGTGAGGCTCGGGATCGAGCCGCCGACACCGGCCGCGAGCGGATTCGAGCCGTTCTGGCTCGCGACCGCGACGAAGCCGTTGCGCAGGGTCGCGATGCCGTTGATGTTGGAGCCGAGCAGGGTTCCCGGGTGGGGCACCCTGCCTGAGCCGCCGAGCGAGAGCCGCAGCTGCGTATCGGTGCGGCGGCAGTAGTCGACGCCGCCAGCGCAGGTCGTTTTCAGCGCGTCGTCGAGGCCAACCGCGATCAGCGCGACCTCCCCCGTCACCGGGTCGACGTTCATCCGCGTCAGCCTCCAGTCGGGAATCGCGCTCGACGGCGTCTCGTTCCAGCCGATCGCGGGCCGCGGCGTCACGTTGACGATCGGGCGCCCGCCTGCGCCATCTGCACCCCGCAGACCACCCACCCCTCGCCGCCAGCGGTCACATGCAAGAGACCCTCGGTCTTGCCTTCGCCGGCAAGCACCCCTTGGTGTGAGAGGCCCAGAGCATCGCCCAGCGCCGATACCGCAGGCCGTCGTGCTCCAACCGCGGCAGACGGCGGCCCCGCGAACGGACCGGATGCGAGAGCAACTGCGAGGCCTTTGTCTCATGGATGAACATCCCGCCCGGGGCGAGGACCCGAGCTATCTCGGCCGATGCAGCCTGCGGTCTGGCGATGTGGAAAAGCGTGCCGAAGTCGATGATCACGTCGAAGGATCCGTCGGCAAAAGGCATCCGGCGGACGTCGGCGGTGCAGAGCTCCGCCGTGGTCCCATGCTCGCGGAGATTCGCCGCCGCCTCGGCCAACAGCTCCGAGTCGATGTCGAGACCAACCAGCCGCCGGGGACTGCACAATCGGTCGAGAGCAGGCATCGCGATCCCCCGCCCACACCCAACCTCGAGGATCCGCGCGTCGCTCGGAATCCCCAGTGCCCGCACCATCGCCGGGATCTCCAACTGAGACTGCCGAGTGTTCCGCCCCTCGTCGTTGGGGAACGGCTGGTACTCGGTTGTCGTCGCCATCTTCTCGAGCCTGCTTTTGGCCTTCATCGTTCCCTTCCGGAGTTTGTTGACCATCGGTCGATAACCGTACCAGGCTTGTCGACCGACGGTCAGCAGGGGCTGATCCGGGGCATGGCCCACCACTGGGGACGGCCGGTAAGCTCGCAAGCTTCCCTGGGAGGCGCTGTTGCGTTCAGCGGACAGTCGGGACGTAGACGAGTTGCTGCATGCGTCCGTCAAACACCTGTGAGTCGACGAATTCCAGGTCGATATCGGGGAGGTCGGCGAAGATCGGATCGGCTCCCGTGACCCCAGTTATGACCGGGAAGACCATCACCTCGAGCCGATCGACCAGGCCGGCGGCGAGGAGGGCGCGGTTCATTGCGATGCTGCCGTGGGAGCGGAGCGGCACGGGCGATTCCGCCTTGAGGCGTGGGACGGCGCCAAGCGCGTCCTCGGTGAGTGGCTCGGATCGTCCTCCGGCGGGGCGAAGCGCTGAAACAAGCGGTAGGTGTTGGCGCCGAACACCAGCGTCTGGTCTTCGTTGCCATAGGTCTGGGCCCGCTGCTCACGCAGCTCGGGGCCGTCCTTGCCCAAGTAGGCCTCCGGTCCCGAGCCGAAGCCGTCCAAGGTCATGAACCAGTCAACCGTGTACGTCGCCATCGCCTTCTCCTCCCGTTGAGAGCGCGCGTCGCACCTACCCGGGACTACACGGGATCGAACCCTTCACGGCGTCGACGCCTACAGGGCCTCGGATGACTAGGCGGAGCAAAGCTCGGAATAGGGGCTTCTCTCGTCATGCGTTGCCCAGAGGGCGCGGAAGGGCCCGACGATGACCAAACCAGATCTGTTCCCGTCGAGACACGATTTTTGTACCGCGGTTTGGTCCCCGTCAAATGGGTAGGAGACATAGATGTCCACCGCTCTAGTCGTTGTCATCGTGGTCATCGTCTTGGTGTTGGCCGCCGTCGCGGTCGGGATCGCCCGTCGCGCGAGAGAGCGACGCCGAGTCGAACGGGAACGGCTCGCCGAAGAGGCAGCGTCCCACCGAAGCGAGGCGCAGACCAGGGCCGCCAAGGCGACCAGCCTCTCCGAGGAGGAGCAGGCGAAGCGGACCGAGGCCGCGAAGGCAGCTGAAGTAGCGGAGGCGGCTGAGCGCGTCGCCGAAGAGCACCGCAACCGTGCCGACCAGCTGGCCGAGGAGTCAGAGGGAGCCGGCGCGCGCAGCGAACGTGAGCGTGAACGGGCCCGCCGCCACGGCCAGAAAGCCGACGAGATCGAGGAGGATCTGTGAGTCACGAGCACCACCTCAACCAAAAGGCCGCGCGATGCTGATCGCCGCCGTAGTCGCCCTTTGCATCCTGCTCGCGGTCCTCGGCTTCCTGCTGCCGCGGCTCTCCGACCACGCCCGGCGGGGTGCCGACAAGGGCTTCTCCACCGGCGCTAAAGCGGGCTCAAAGGCCCCGGGACCGATCGGCCGCCTGCTGTCGAAATCTTTCGGAACCTCTCAGCGCGCCGCCGACAAGAGTCATTCAGCCGGTAAGAAAGCGCGCTCCAAGTCGCCGCTATAGGGCCGTCCGCCTACATTCGGCACCCAAGAAGCCTAGGGGCCGTCTGGGCATCATCGGAGTTCTCGTCGTCATCGTCGTGGACCTTCGCCGATCGACGCCGTCGCTGTCCCGTCCCATCCCACCTCAGAGACCACTGCGCCCGGCGAGAGCTAAGGCGACTGGGGCAGCTTGACCGCGCCGCGCTTCGTGACCGGAGCCGACGGCGGTGGCACGACCGGCCCGATGTCCCCGTCCGGAGCCTCGTCGAGGTCGACGATCACCGGCGCGTGGTCGCTCGGGCCCTTGCCCTTGCGCGCTTGACGGTCGACCCATGCGGCGCGGACGCGGTCGGCGACCGGGGCGCCGGCCAGGATCAGGTCGATCCGCATTCCGAGGTCGCGGTGAAACATGCCGGCGCGGTAGTCCCAGTAGGTGAAGACCCGCTCGCCCGGCCAGCGGTCGCGGACTACGTCGCGCAGGCCGAGCGCTTGCAGCTCCGCCAGAGCCGCGCGCTCAGGCGCGGTCACGTGCGTCTGGCCGGCGTAGGCCTCCGGGTCGAAGACGTCCTCGTCGGTCGGGGCGATGTTGACGTCGCCGCAGACGACAGTCGCCTCGGGACCGGCGGCCACCACGTCGCGCAGCGCGGCCAGCCAGGCGAGCTTGTACTCGTAGTGCTCGGAACCCGGCTCGCGCCCGTTCGGCACGTAGACCGACAGCACCCGGATTCCCCCACAGGTGGCGGCCACCGCACGCGCCTCTGGATGCGGGAATCCCGGCGCGCCCGCGAGACCTGGCGAGACGTCCTCCAGGCCCACGCGCGAGAGGATCGCGACGCCGTTCCAGGTCGCCTCACCGTGAACGGCGATCTCGTATCCCCGACCCGTCAGCTCCTCCCCAAGCAGTTGCCGGAAGGCGTCGTCGGCCAGCTTCGTCTCCTGCAGGCAAACGACGTCCGGGCGCCGCTCGTCCAGCCACGGCAGCAGGCGCGGCAACCGCTGCTTGGCCGAGTTCACGTTCCAGGTGGCGACGCGCACCGATCGCACGGTACACAGGCACGCTGAAATCGCCGCCGGCTTGCAAGCGAATGGCGTCCGACCTCCCCTAACTACGCAGCGCAGGCTGGCGCGAAACCTCGTGCAGCTCGCCAGTGTCGACCTCGAAGACGAAGCCCCTGACGTTGTCGGTGTGGGGGATGAAGGCGCTGGCCTTGATCCGCTCGATGCCGTCGCGAACGTCGGTACCGAGGTCGGAGAAGGCCTGGGCGCGCCACTCCGGGCGCTCGCCGGTCTCGGCCTCGAGCTTGTCGGCGAACTCCTCGTCGGTGAAAGTGAGCATGCCGCAATCGGTGTGGTGGATGAGGACGATCTCCTCGGTGCCGAGCAGGTTCTGGGAGATCGCCAGCGAGCGGATCGCGTCCTCGGAGACGACGCCGCCGGCATTGCGGATCACGTGGGCATCGCCCTCGTCGAGGCCGAGGATGCCATAGGGGTTGAGGCGCGCGTCCATGCAGGCGAGCACCGCGACCCGCTTGCCTGGAGGCAGCGGCAGATCCCCCTTGTCGAACCCCTGCGCGTAGGCCTTGGCATTGTCGATCAGCTGGTCGGTCTGGCTCATCTTTCTCTCCTCGATCGAGGTATCTTGATAAAGCTTATCAACAAAGACAGCTTTATGTAATATGCGCCGTCTCGTCCCGCGGCAACGGGAGCTGACCCCCTAAGAAACCGACGCATTGAGGAGGCAGATCCGATGAAGCACCGACCCACCATCACCAGAAGGCGACGAAGAGGAGCCCTGTTGGCACTGCTCTCGAGCCTCGTCCTCGGCATCACCCTGCTGGGTGTGAGCGGCGCCGCCGCGTACTCACGCGATCACAGTCCCGGCTGGCAGATCGGCCACGGTTGGCCCGCCCCGCCTTCGGACCAGGCGCTGGCGCTCCAGTGGTTTGACCTCACCAAGCAGACGGTCGCCGCCGCCGGATTTCCCGAGCCGGTCACCCAGAGCCGCACCTGGGCAGTCAGCTGGATCGCCGCGGATCGCGCGGTGCAGGACGGCTTCGGCCCTCGCTTCCAGCAGGCCGCGTTCGCGACGGCGCTGCATGACACGCTCGTCGCCCAAGTGCAGGGCCAGCAGGTTCTGCTCGACGCGGCGCTGTCCTCGACCCTGGCCGGGATTCCCGACGGATGGGACAAGAGCCGGGGCATCGCAGCCGGCCAACACGAGGCGGGCTTGATCCTCACCCAGCGTGCCGGCGACGGGCTCGACACCGCTTCGGTCGACATTCCCTACACCCCGCCGCCACCAGCACCGGGCGTCTGGCAGCCGACCCCGCCAACCTTCGGCCCCGCCGTGCGCGCCGGCCAGAAGGACGGGCGCAGCTTCCTGCTGACCAGCAACAACCAGTTCCGGCCCGCTCCCCCACCGGCCCTGGACTCGGCCAAGTTCCTCGACGCGCTGGCCGAGGTGCGGGCCTATGGCCAGGACACGAGCAGCGTCCGCACGCCGGCCCAGACCGATACGGCCAACTTCATCTACCAGGACTCATACGCCCTCTACGGGCAGGTGCTGAGAGCGGTGCTGGCCGACGCCCACCACTCGCTGTCCTGGGATGCGCGGGCGGTCGCGGCCTTCCACGTGGTCACCGTCGACACGCAGATCGCGATCTTCGAGGCCAAGTACACCTACACGTTCTGGCGCCCGGTGACCGCGATCCGCACCGGCAACGTCGACCCCGACCCGACCTGGACGCCGCTGTGGGCGACGCCCCGCCACCCCGAGTACCCGAGCGGGCATGCCGGCTACGCCGGTGCCGCCGAGGGAGTGCTGACCGCGCTCACGGGCCCCTGGGCCCCGCAGCCGATCGCCGTCACCAGCACGACCGACCCCGGATCGGTCCACACCTACACGCGCTGGTCGCAGATCACCCAGGAGACGATCGACGGTCGCGTCTGGGAGGGAGTCCACTACCGCTTCTCCGACGAGACGGCGGCGAAGCTCGGCAAGCAGGTCGCAGCTTGGGACCTGCCGCGCCTCTACAGGCTGGGCCTCTAGCGGCTCGAGCCGGAGTTATGCGAGCACGGCGGCGGCGGCCGAGATCCGGCTCGGACCCCTCGCCAATTGGCGCCTTCGCTGTCCCTTCCTTTCCCCCACCTCATTTCTGAGGATAACCGGGCGTTTACGCGACCCCCCGCTACTTTGAATCGATGAGCGAGCCGACCCCCGACCTGATCTGCCTCAAGTGCCGCGGCAAGATGCGCACCTACGAGCGCAACGGCATCACGATCGACCAGTGCACCGTCTGCCACGGCATCTTCCTCGACCGCGGTGAGCTGGAGCGCTTGATCGGTGCCGAGAGCAGTTACCTGGGCGCTCACTCGGGCGATGCTCCACAGGCGGATCGTGATCGCGGGTTCCTCGGCGACCTGTTCGACTAGACGCGGCGGCCTCGACGGTCCGACCCGGCTCAATCTGCGAGCCTGCCGCGGTGACGCTGCTGGCGGCGAAGACCCTGCTCTCACCGCTCTGCGTGGTCGCCGTCTCACTGGCGGGGCGGCGATGGGGAATGGCCGTTGCCGGAGTGCTCGGCGGACTGCCGGTCGTCGCCGGGCCGATCCTGCTGGTCATGACCCTGCTGCACGGTCGTGACTTCGGTGCCGACGCCGCCGGCGGTGCCCCCGCCCGGGCCAGCAACCGCGGTACCGCCCTGGTGGGACCTACCCGCCCGCGCCCTCGCCGCACTCGGCCTCGTGCTCACCCTGACCGCGCTCTCCGGCGCCCTCGGCCCCCACCTCAGCGGCCTCTTGGCGCCGTTCCCGATCATCGTCAGCATCCTCGCCGTCTTCTGCTTCGTGCTCGCGGCTGTTCTGCCCGGGATGAGCACGGCCGCCGCCTTCGGCCTCGCAATCGCAGCGGCACTCACGGTGCAAGGCACGATCTTGCTCCTGCGTTCGGCGGCCGGTCACAGCCGTGGGCTGGATGCAGAGCTCGATTAGCCCGTCTCACCCCAGGCGGTCGCAACCAAGGAACGCGGGCCGCCATGATCGCGGTGCTCGCAGAGGTAGATGCCCTGCCAGGTCCCCAGTGCGGGGCGGCCATCGGCAAGTGGCAGCGTCAACGACGGACCCAGAAGCGCCGCCTTTATATGGGCTGGCATGTCGTCATCGCCCTCCAGGGTGTGTGTCCAGTAAGGCGCGCCTTCAGGGACCGCCTGGTCAAACCATGCCTCGAAGTCATGCCGCACTTCCGGCGAGGCGTTCTCACTCAAGGCCAGGGAGGCCGAGGTGTGCTGGATCAACAGGTGCAGGATCCCAACCGAGATCTCCCCCAGCTCGGGCAGCGCCTCGAGTACCTCGCTGGTGACCAGATGAAAGCCGCGAGGTCGCGCGGCAAGCCGGATCGTTCGCTGGGCCCACATCAGCGTGAACCCGGCGTCGTCTCGGGCGACGGATCTGAGATCCAATGCGCATCGAGACCAAGGTGATCGCCAAGACGCTCCAGGTGCTGGCCGAAATGAAGGATGCCGATCGCGGCGTCCTGGGCAGCTGCAGCAACCGCCAGGTCGACCAGCGGATACCGATGAGCGCCATGGGAGCCGGTGGCCGCTAGCTCACGCATCGTCGCCAGAACCGCACGCTGGACGCTGCGGTCCACCGGGATCTCGCGCAGCCCTTCCAGCGTTCGCTCAATGGCGGCGATCCTTTCGGGTCCTTGAGCGTCCACCATCAACTCGTAACGCACCGGCCAGCACCAGTACGTGTCGCCGCGCTCGATTCCCGCGAGCAACCGGCTTTGCGCCCCCGGGTCCCGACGCGCCTGCATCCAGGCGGACGTATCCGCCAACACCGGGCCGGTTCCGTCCCAGAGCCGGACGGACATCAGATTGTGGGAGGCGCGTTCAAGCGGTCGATCGCCTCGAGGCCGAATTGCTCTCCGTCCATGACCTCGAACATTGCTTCTGCGGCAGCGCGGCGATTGCGCCCCGCCTCGAGCGCTGCCTCGGCCCCCTCGATGGCAAGGCGGCGCAATAGCGTCGCATCGGCCTCACGAGTCCCGGTGGCGGCTCGCACGCGGGCCAGTGCCTCCCCCAGCTCGGGGTCGGCGGTAACGGCGATTCGGGGGTGCTTAGAAGGCATCGACAGAGCGTAGCTCCATGGTGTTACTCGCCGCCACAGACATCGTCAAAGTCCGCCCATGCGTGGCAGGGTCGGAGCCTGTCTGGAGCAGTGGGTCCCAGTGCGGGTTGTCGTATTGGGTGACTTGGCCGATCCACTTGCGTTTGATCATCTGGCGATCCTCAGCCTTCCTTTGTCACGCAACAAGACCTGGGAATGCCGAAACTGAAAATTCAGCCAATATGAACGTCGTGCGGATCGAGATCGCTGACGACGCCGACAAGAAGCGCTACGAGATCCACAGCGGCGGCGAGCTGGCCGGCTTTGCGACCTATCGCCTGAAGGCCGGGCTGATCGAGCTGGTCCATACCGAGATCGATGAAGAGTTCGAGGGCCATGGGCTCGGCGGCCGGCTGATTGCCTTCGCCCTCAACGATGCGCGTGAGCGAGGACTGGCGGTCCTGCCCTTCTGCCCCTTCGTCAACGACTACATCCAACGGCACCGCCAGTTCGTCGAACTCATACCCGAGGAGCGGCGCGCAGAGTTCGAACTCTGATCGACGCGCCCCAGCGCGGCTTCTACTCGCTTGTTTCGATCGAGGCAACCAGCGGACCGACCAGGCTCCGGGCGGTTTCGATGTCGTAGGCGCTGCCGAGGACCGCGAAGCCGTTATCACCGATGTTGAAGAAGAAGTCGTCGCGCTCGGGCAGTCCCGAGTTGGCGCGGAAGGCGATCTCGCTGCCGATGATGCCGCCGCGCACGACGCCGTCCTTCACTGAGTGCACGAGCTCGCCGGCGCTGCGCAAGCTGGCAGCGATGCCGGCCGCGCTTTCGGCCGGGTCTGCCGGATCCCCCGGGGACTCGTCGACCTTCAGTTCTTCGTCCCCGGACGGGCTTGACCAGGTGTTGCCGACGTAGCTCCCGTCGCTGGCCAGAGCTTCGTCTTCTTCGTGAGTCCAGCCGGCGGGAATCGCGGCGCTGAAGAGGGCTCCTTCAAAACCGCTCGGGCCTTCTTCGCTCGCCGAGCTGATCGTGGCCGGTTCACTTTCCGGTTCTTCTGGCGCTTCTTCTTCTTTGCTGGTTGCAACGGGTGCGGCGGCGGCGGCCGTCGAGGCGTGTGGGGTGCGCCGGACCACGGTGCTGGAGTCGCCACTCCGTCCGTTGGCAAGGACTAGTGCCCCGGCAATCAGACCACCCGCGATGGCGAGCGCGCAGACGACGATCGCGGCGGCGGCCGCGGAGGAACGGCGGCGGGGCGCAGCTGGCCTTGGCAACTGCGCCGTTGGCCGGTCGTATGGGGAGGCCTGGCGCGGACGCGCTGGCCGCGGCGCAGGCTCGGCCTCGAGCAAGCCGGCAGCGGCGACGCCGGTCGCGACACTGCGCTCGGTGAGCGCTTCGCCGGAAGTGCCGGCGGCGGCGGCGGCGGCACGGCCGAGGTCGCCGGCCGAGCGGAAGCGACGAGCGGGGTCGCGGGCGATCGCCCGCGAGAGGATCCGGTCGAACGGATGCGAGTGGCCGGACGACAGCGGCGGCGGCTCTTTGTTTGCCTTGCCCCACAGCTTCTGCATGTCGTCCCCGGTGAAAGGAACTGATCCGGACAGCATCTCGTAGAGAACGCAGCCCAGCGAGTAGATATCTGTACGAGCATCGACGCGGGTTGCGGCCATCTGCTCGGGAGCGACGTAGTCGAGCGTGCCGATCCACTGGCCCGTGCCGGTCAGCTGGGTCTGCGTCGCGCCCAGGCCCCTGGTCAGCCCGAAGTCGGTGAGGAAAGCTGTGCCCTTGCCCGGCGCCCCGGTGAGGAGGATGTTGGCTGGCTTGACGTCGCGGTGGACGAAGCCGGCGGCGTGGGCTGCGTCAAGCGCGGCGCCGACTTCGCAGACCACGGCCGCGGCGGCGGCCGCTGACAGCGGGCCCGACTCGGCGAGTGCCTCACGCAGATCGGTGCCCTCGATGTAACGCATCGCGATGAAAAGCATGCCGTCGGCTGAACCGGCCGAGTAAATCGGGACCGCGTTGGGGTGCTCGATTGCCGCCGCACTACGCGCCTCGGCCTCGAAGCGCTCTTGGAACTCGCGGTCGGGGGCAAGGTCGGGCGCGATCACCTTCAGCGCTACGCGCCTGCCTAGCCGCTCGTCCAAGACCAGGTAGACGACGCCCATCCCACCCTTGCCGAGCTGACGGATTACCTGAAAGTCCCCGAGGCGCTCGCCCGGGCGAAGTGTGGTGACTGGGTCCACGATTTGTGCGCGGCGGCAGATCCTGCCGGGACCGCCGAATCATCGTAACGGTGTATAAGGTCGCACCACACCATCGGGAGGATGAAAGATGGACATGAAGCTGGAGAGACTCAATAGTGGGGAGAGAATCGCCGCCGGCTCAGCGCTGGCGCTTTTCGTTTGCATGTTTTTCGGCTGGTTCAACTTCGGCTTCGACACCTTCAACGCCTGGGAGGCCCTCCACTACATCAGTCCGATCCTGACGATCGCGATCGCCTTCACGCTGGGGGTCGCCTTGATGAAGGCGAGTGGGCGGAGCCTCGGCGACATTCCCGACGGTATGGCGATCTTCGTCCTCGGCTGTCTAGCCACCCTCCTGGTTCTCTTCCGGCTGATCGATCCGGTGTCCTCCTCGAGCGCCGAGGCCGGAATGTTCCTCGGGCTGCTTGCTGCCGCCGGGATCGTGGTTGGTGGCTACTTTGCGACTGGGGGCACCGCGCTGGACCAGGTCAAGGCGATGTTCCCCGACGCGAGCCCAACGCCACTCCCGCCTCAGGCCGCGCCGCCCCCGCCTCCGCCGCCGAGCTCACCGGCGCCCCCCGTTGCACCCCCGCCGGCGCCAGTTGCGCCCCCGCCCGCCGCATTGGTGGCCGATGGAGGCGCCTTCTGCGAAGAGTGCGGGGCCGCCCTAACGCCGGGGGACCGATTCTGCAGTGACTGTGGCAAGCAGCAGGCAGCTAGCCCGGGCTGAGGCTGCCCAGCACCAACGCGTCGCTGTCGAACGGAAGCAGCGAGAGCATCAGCTGGCCGCTGGTCGGCCGCACAAGCAAGTCGCCGCCGGCTGCGCAGGGCCGGCCTTGGGAGTAGGCCAGGGTGGTTGCTGTCGTTTCAGCGAGCGTCAGCTCATCGCGGCATCCGTCTTCGAACTCGAGGGCCGCCGTGTTGCCGTCGGAATCGACTTCGAGGCTGACGGGCAGCGATCCATCGAGGTTCGGGTGTTCGCCGCTGCTGCGATTCAGTACGCCGCTCCAGCGCCCGGCGATTGCGGCCGGATCACCGATTTCCACAGCCGGGCTCAGATCCCTGGCGAAGGCAGAGGGGACGCCGGCGCCATGCAGAGCCTTGATCATCGAGGTCTCCTGCGCCCCCGATCTGAACGGCCCGCCGACCAGCACCTGAAAGCCGGGGTAGAACTCCTCGGCGGTATCTGATGAGACAACCCGGACATCGATCCCCGCCGCTGCCAGCCGTTCCCGCTCGGTTTCAGCGTGTGGCACCGACTTGAAGGAACCCGCTTGCACGTAGCGGCCGGCTTCGATTGAGCCGGCGGCGGACTGTTCGGCTGATTCGCTCGTGGTCTCGGCTGCGTTAGCTGCGGTAGCGGTTTTTTCGCTGCCGTTGAGCAGCACGGTCGTGTTCGATGAGCCGCCCCCGCTCGAGAGCAAGATCGCCAGCGCCGCGCCGGCACCAGCGAGGACGATGGCGCCACCGGCCCAGATCGCGGTGCGGCTTCGCCGCGGGCTCGATGGTGACCGCGGCCCCGGCGGTCGCGGCACGGTGGCCGATCCGACCGGCTTGGCCTCGTATTTGGCGCCGCAGGAGCGGCAGAAGGCAGCCCCAGGCGCAAGCGCCTGTCCGCAGCTGGCGCACTCCCTGGCTGCCCCGCCAGAGTCTCCCCCCAGTCCGACTCGATTCATCGTGGCGGCGCCGGTGCGGCGGTTCGGATGGACGGGCGGGCGAGGATCGCGAGACCGGCGACAATCACCATCGCGCAGCCGGCAACCAGCGGCAGCGGTACGT
>DATMIH010000101.1:0-2248 GCA_035554595.1 Solirubrobacterales bacterium | reverse complement strand
GCCGGCGTCTCGCTGACCGCGCAGCAGCCGCTCAACAACGTCGTCCGCACCTCGCTGGAGGCGCTCGCCGCGGTGCTCGGCGGCACCCAGTCGCTTCACACCAACTCCTTCGACGAGGCGCTGGCGCTGCCGACCGAGGAGGCGGTGAAGGTGGCGCTGCGCACCCAGCAGGTGATCGCCTTCGAGTCGGGCGCGCCCAACACACCCGACCCGCTCGGCGGCTCCTGGTTCGTTGAGAAGCTGACCGACGAGATGGAGGAAGCGGCCTACGGCTACTTCGCCCGCATCGACGAGCTGGGGGGGATGGTCGAGGCGATCCGCCGCAACTTCCCCCAACGAGAGATCGCCGATGCCGCCTTCACCTACCAGCGCGAGCTGGACCAGCGCCAGCGCATCGTCGTCGGCGTCAACGACTTCACCGAAGAGGACGAAGTGCCGACCCCGATCCTCCGCATCGACCCGGCGCTCGAACGCAAGCAGACCGATCGCCTCGCCGCGACCAAGGCAAAGCGCGACGCTGCGGCAGTCGCGAGCGCGCTCGCCGAGCTGAAGCGAGCGGCCGCGACCGAGGAGAACCTGATGCCGCCGATCATCACCGCCGCCCGCGCCCGCGCCAGCGAGGGCGAGATGATCGCGGCGATGCAGGAGGTCTTCGGGACCTACACCGAGTCACCGGTCTTTTAGCTTGGTCTCATGACGAACGAGAAGTTGATTGAGGAGGCCGGTAGGCGACTGGCCGAGGCGGCGCCCGGAGCGCAGGTGATCCTCTTCGGCTCGCGTGCCCGCGGCGAGGCCCGCCCCGACAGCGACCTCGACCTGCTCGTAATTGAGCCGGGCGAGGTCACAAAGCGCCGAGCCGAGTCGGCTCGTCTGCGTCGTGAGCTGCGCAGCCTTGAAGTTGCCCTCGACGTCGTTGTCGTCAGCGCTAGCCACGTCGACAAATGGGGCAATGTTCCAGGCACGATGGTCAGCGAGGCGCTCCGCGACGGCCGTGTCCTCGTCAGTGCCTGAACCGACCAATCAGGAGGCCGTCTTGGTGCGAAAGGCGGCGGCCGATGCGATCGCCGTCCGCGAACTCGCGGGCAACCCGGAAATAACCGACGAGATCATCGGCTTCCACGCCCAGCAGGCAATCGAGAAGTGGTTGAAGGCGCTGATGGCGCACCGGGGCATGGACGAAGTCCGAATCCACGATATCGGCCGTCTTCTCCAGCTCTTGCAGAACGACGGCGCCGAGCTGCCGGTGAATGCAGAACAGCTCGATGAGCTGACCATCTACGCCGTGCCGATGCGTTACGACGAATTGCTCGACGCCGAGCCGCTCGATCGCGAGGCGACGGTTGAGCTGGTCGATGAAGTTGGTCGGTGGGCAAGCAATACTCTCGGTCAATGACCAAGTACGAATTCGTGATCACGCGCGATACCTCTTGGAAGGCGATGATCGGTGAGGACGAGCGCGAGGCGACCGAGGAGGAGATCGCGGCGGTAGAGGCAGAGCACGGGCCGTTTCAACCTGCAGACAGTGAGGGGTAGCCTTGCCCACCCGACGGGCCACGACGGCACGAAGCTGCCCACCCATCGGCGCGGCACATGGTCGCTCGCAGCAGATTCACCGCTAGTCTTCCGCCCGCAATGAGTACAGCCACTGCCCGCAAGATTCGCGTCGTCGTCGCCAAGCCTGGCTTGGATGGGCACGACCGTGGGGCCAAGATCATCGCTCGGGCTCTGCGCGACGCCGGGATGGAGGTGATCTACACCGGCTTGCACCAGACGCCGGAGCAGATCGCCGAGACGGTGATCCAGGAGGACGCCGACGCGGTTGGCCTCTCGATCCTCTCCGGCGCCCACATGACGCTGGTGCCGAAGGTGGTCGAACTGCTCGCGGCGCAGGGGGTCGATGACGTCCTGGTCACGGTCGGCGGCACGATTCCGGCCGAGGACATTCCCGAGCTGAAGAAGCTCGGCGTCGCCGAGGTCTTCACACCCGGCGCCGGAACCGACGACATCGTCGACTTCATCCGCGACAACGCCTCAGAGCGCGACGACGTCTAAAGCGTTCCGGTGTGGCTTTTCCCCGATCTACGGGGGAAAGGAACAGCGCGACGCTGCGCCCGCTAACCTCCCGCCGCGCCACGTATAGATAGACTGATTGACTGGTCAGTCAACCAGCTTTAGAACTAGCCAAGGAGGCTTGAACTTGAAGATCTGCGTCCTGGTCAAGGAGGTTCCGGACGCCGCCGTTCAGAAG
>DATMIH010000100.1:0-2359 GCA_035554595.1 Solirubrobacterales bacterium | reverse complement strand
TGAGCCAGGCCGGGTTTGACGGAGACCCAGAAACCAGGATTCCTACCTGGAAGAAGGGAACTCCCAAGCCATGCCACGACAGAAGAAATACCCCGATGAGCTGCTCGATCGCGGTGCTCGGATGGTCGCCGACTCCGGCCGCCCCATCGCCCACGTAGCCCGCGACCTGGGCATCCACCACGAGAGCCTGCGCAAGTGGGTGCGCCAGGCCGAAGCCGACACCGGCAAGCGCAAGGAGCTGCTGAGCAGCCAGGAGCGCGAGGAGCTGAAGGCCCTACGCGGTGAGGTGCGCGAACTACGCCGCGCCAACGACATCTTGAAGTCGGCGTCTGCCTTTTTCGCCGCCGAGCTCGACCCACGCCGAACGAAGTGAGCTCCTATATCGAGGAGCACCGCGAGCGCTTCGGGGTCGAGCCGATCTGCAGGACCCTGGAGGTGTCGGCCTCCGCCTACTACGAGCGCGCCAAGGGCGAGCGCTCCGACCGCGAGGTCGAGGACGAGCGCCTGCTCGGGCGCATCGCCGAGATCCACGAGCGCAACTACTGCGCCTACGGCTACCGGCGGATGTGGATCGCCTTACGGCGCGAGGGCGAGGAGGTTGGCCGGGGCCGCGTTCAGCGCCTGATGCGCGAGGCCGGCATCCAAGGCGCCAAGCGGCGCGGCAAGGCCTGGCGCACGACCAAGCCCGACCCCGATGCCCACCGCCGGCCCGACCTCGTCGAGCGCGACTTCAGCGCCGAGGGGCCCAACCAGCTCTGGGTCGGCGACTTCACCTACCTGCGCTCGTGGGAGGGCGCCCTGTTCTTCTCCTTCGTGATCGACGCCTTCTCCCGCAAGGTGGTGGGCTGGCAGCTCGCCTCCCACATGCGCACCGACCTGGTGCTCGACGCGCTGCGGATGGCCCTCGGCCAGCGCGAGCCCGGCGCCGACTTCGCGCTGGTGGCGCATACCGACCGCGGCTCGCAGTACACGTCTGCCGACTACACCCAAGAACTCGACGACCACGGCGTCCTTGCCTCGGTCGGCTCCGTCGGCGATGCCTATGACAACGCGATGGCCGAGAGCTTCGTCGACACCTTCAAGACCGAGCTGATCGCCGACCGGGTCTGGCGCACCCGCTCCCAGCTCGAGCTGGCCGTCGTCGAGTACGTCGCCTGGTTCAACAACGACCGCCTGCACGAATCCCTGGGCGATGTCTCACCCGCTGAGTTCGAGTCTCTCTACGCTGCAGCGGGGGATCGACGGATCTCCCTCAAAATGAAGATTGGATCCAACTAAAACGGTCTCCGTCAAACCTGGTCCGGCTCAAATAACCGATTTTGGTCCCGCCAATGATCACCGCGGTTGCGGGCAGGTTTAGGCCCTGGGCAAGGGTGCCGGTGGCAAATAGCACCGAGACGTTGCCGTCGGTGAACGCAATCTCACTTGCCCTTCGCTCCTCGATCAGCAGAGCGCTGGTGTGTACGCCGGCACCCTTTCGGAGGGCCTCTTCGAGACGAGAGGAGACACCGAGCTCGGCCGAGGCGAGGCCGAGGAGCGCGTCGACTGTTTCACCGAGCTCGATTTCCCCGAACCCCTCCAGTGAGAGGGCGGCGCGAAAGCTGTAATGGCGTGATCTAGGCAGAAAGGCCACGGTCTTTTGGCCACGTTCGCCGAGCAATTGCGCCAGGGATTCGACTGTCTGCCTGACTTTTGCGGATTCTTGCTCGACCACGATGCTGCCGTCGTCCTTGCGAGTGATCTGCATTGGGGTCGTTGCCCCGATGCGGTGTAGTGAGTAGTCCTCGGTCTCTTCGGTCGACCACGGCCCGCGAAGGCCAGCGAGCACTGCCAGGCGACCATCGAATTGCTCATGCTTGCGATGGGGCGGCATCTTCGCCAGACGCTCGCTTGGCTCGTCGGAAGCTTCGAGGGTCGCCTCGCTGTCGATACCGACCACGGCCCTGAGGGTTCTTGTCGGACGCCAGGGATCGCTTATCACTACTGCCTCTAGATCCTGTGCTGAGGCAAGCCACGCGCCTAGCACCTCTGGATTTTCAATCAGAGCTGACATGAAGAGCAAGGTGACCTCATTAGCTCGCACGAGGACCTCTGCCAAGACCAGCTCGCTTAGGACGCCACGGCCGCGTGTCTCGCCGAGGGTGTGCGCCTCGTCGAACACGAGGAGCGAGAGATCGGAGAAGGCTTCCGGTGACTGGCGCAGCGCCAGCGAGCACTTCTCGGGAGTCATCACCAGGATTTCCCCAGTATCGATCTCATCGAGCGTCTCGCTTGCGAGGGTTGTGTACTCGACGCCGCCGAGGAATTCACGCACACTGACCCCGGGGTGGTCGGAGCGAAGCTGGCGACGAATCTGCCC
>DATMIH010000099.1:0-16581 GCA_035554595.1 Solirubrobacterales bacterium | reverse complement strand
CATGACCCTCGATCGGCGCTTCAACTTCAAGGGCACCTCCCACTCCTACATCAGCTCCGGTTGTCCTGCGCCCAAGGGCTTTAGCGCCACTCCCTTCCAGCTGGCGCGCACCTCCTTTGCCTTTGCCGGGGGCACGCAGCTGAGCTCGGTGCTGACGGGGGAATGCAAGGTGCGGTGAGGGCCAGCCCGCCTGCGAGGTCAATGCCTCCAAATGGGGCTTCGCCATTGGGATCTCGATGAGGAGAGGCTTCCCGAAGTTTGGCTTAAAGAAGACGACCTTGACTGCCGCGGCCGATGCGCTAACTTCGAGGCGGGGGCATAAACGAATCGGTATTCATGGGACTGGCAGGGGAGGCTCGATGTTCAGATTGCAATCGGCATGCACGCGTTCTTCTTTTCGTGCTGCTGCGACGATGGCGTTGCTCGTCGCGACTATGGCGGCCGCGGCCTCTTCGGCCTGGGCGGGGCCAGGCTATGGACTGGAATCTGGGAAATCCTCCATCAACCTCGCCGGAGAAGTCCCTCACGGCATCGCGATCGACCAGGTGAGCCAGGACCTCTACGTCACCGTCGTCAGCGAAGAACTGGCAGCACGCAAACCCGGTTATGTCGCGCAGTTCGACGCGAGCGGGGAACCGACCGAAGACTCCCCCTTCAGAACCGGCGGAGAAGATCTCTTCGCCGGAGTTGCGGTGAACCCGGTCACGGAGGACATATACGCCTACCAGACGGTAGTCGTCACCGAATTCGGCAGCGGGGGTACGTCGAAAATAACGAGTATCTCCCCCTCTGGCGTTGCTGGCGCCTCGTTCACGCCCAGTAGATCACGCGCTCCACAGCTCGCCGCCGATGCTTCGGGACGTGTTTACTTCCCCAACGACATCGCCGGCTCGGTTCAGGTCTTCACATCCAGCGGGGAACTCAAAGAAACCATCCTCTGCACGGGCTGTCCCGGAGGGGCCTTCGTCGAACCCAACAGCGCCGCCATCGACTCGACAGGAAACCTTTACGTCACCGACCTCTCCGGCGGCGGACGGGCGATCAAGTTCAAGCGCTCCGGTGGCGCTTATGTCTATGACTCGGTGCTGCAGAGCGGCGAAGGCGCGGCCGCCGTCGGGGTGGACCCCTCGAACGACGGTCTCTTCGTCGGCGACCTGGGCGGAGGCAACTACCACATCGCCGCGTATGACTCCTCGGGTGTCCAGTTCGATGATTTCGGCGCCGGCATCGTTGGCACGCCGACGCTCGGCAGCTTCACCGCCGGTCAGCTCGCGGTGAACGCGACGACGCACAAGCTCTACGTGACCGACCCGAACGCCCGCAAGGTCTGGATCTTCAAACCGATCGCCTCGGTTCCACCACCTACGGCAACCACCTCGTCCATATCCCCATCGAGCCAGGTGGAAACTACGCTTAAAGCCACGGTCAATCCCCTTGGCCACGGCATCACCGATTGCCACTTCCAGTACACCGACGCCGCCGACTTCGGTGCGAATGGCTTTGCCAACGCAACGTCTCTCGGCTGCACGTCGACCCCGAACGGCTCCACTCCGGTGCAGGCCTCGAGGCTGCTGACCGGCCTCAGTCCCGGTGCGACCTACGACTACCGGATCGTCGTCGCTGGTTATGGGGGCACGGCGGAAGGGAGCGCCCAGGCCTTCACGATGCTTCCCCCACTGGCGCCCGACGCAACTACCGGGTCGGCAACTGAAATCACGAAGTCGGCCGCCACCCTTAGAGGCACGGTCAACGCTCGCGGAGGCCCGATCTCCAATTGCCACTTCGAGTACACGACCAGCGCCGACTTCGAAGCAAGCGGTTTCACCAAAGCCACCTCGATCGACTGCCTCCCCAAACCCAACGGCACAAGCGACATCTCCGTTTCGGCCAAAGTGGCCTCGCTCACCGCCGGCACGAGCTATCGCTTCCGGGTGCTGGCGACGAATAACTCCGGCCCCACTCAAGGCCTGGATCAACCATTCGCGACCCCGGCGGAAACCTGCGAAAACACCCCGGCGCTCTGCCCGCCCCCGGTCGTGCCGCCGACGCTCACCCCGACGTCAACCCCGACGGCCCCTGCGTCACCGCCCCCAGCCGCTCACAAGCCACTGAAGTGTCACAAGGGCTTCAAGAAGAAGACCGTGCATGGGAAGCCGAAGTGCGTGAAGCTAAAGAAGCACCCCAAGCGCCGTGGCCACTGAATGCCCCGAGCTGGATTCGAACCAGCGGCCTACTCCTTAGGAGGGAGTCGCTCTATCCAGCTGAGCTATCGGGGCGGGTTACCGGAAAAGGCTCTGCTGAGCCGTTTCCAGTGATTGTGAGTCGTCCGCGCTCGGCTCAGATTCGACAGAAACAGGCTCTCCGCTGCCCATTGCTGCCCATTCGAGGGCTGCATCGAACTCGCGAAGCGCCACGCCGATCAGCCTCTCGCGGCGGCGCACAGCACTAGCGTAGACCTTCATCGAGAAGCCCGGCTCGGTGTGCCCGAGCTGGTTCGCCACGTACACGGGATCGTCGCCCAGGGCAAAGCGCAGGCTCGCGTAGAGGCGGCGAAGCGAGTGCGGCGTCACGGCCTCATCAATGGGCCGCAGGCCAAGCTCATCGAGCCTCTTGTTGGCTCTGCGAATCGCCGTCTTCAAGCGCCGCTCGACGTTGCTGACGCTCTGCCGCTGACCCTTGCGGTTGCGGAACATCGGACCCTCGGTGCTGCGCAGCGTACGGAGCTTGTAGGCGGCGAGTTCCTTGCGCAGGGCGTCGGGCAGATCGACCTGGCGGACGCCCGCCTCGGTCTTCGATTCGCCAACGTTGAGCGTGCCGCTGGCCGGGTCGAAGTCGGGCCAATCGAGGCCGCAGGTCTCGCCGTTGCGCAGGCCAGCTCCGGCCATCGTGGCGACCATCGGTCGCAGCTTGCGCGCGGCTTCGAGGAGGGAGGGCAGCTGCTCCGGCTCGATGGTCGGGCGGTTCGGCGTGCTGCGTTTGACTCGCCGCCTTCGCCCGCGTGCCGGATTGCGCGCCGCATCGATGTGCCCGTAGTCGCCGGCAGCGTCAAGGATCATCGCCAGCAGGCCGAGCGACTTGTTGATCTGATTCGGCCCAAGCGCCCCCTCGCGCAGCTTCGTGGCCTTGTAGCGGTCGACGTCCTCGGGACCGATCTGGTCGAGGTGCATCGAGGCGAGGTGGGGGAGAAGGTGGCCGCTCAACAGCCAGCGGTAGCTTTTGATCGTCTTCGGCCGTAGCTCCGGTTCTCGGCTCTCCAGCCATTCCGACGCGAACTCATGAAAGGTGGGCGCTTCGGCTATCTGTGGAGCCTGAGCGGGTTCGTATGGCCGCCAGAGGCCGCGCTCTACGTCAGCGAGGACGTGTCGCAGCTCGGCCTCCGCTCGCCTCCGGTCCCAGCCCTCCTCGCTAGTCCCCAGGGCCACGTAGCGCCGCTTGCCATAGGCGCGAAACCGAATCGCCCAAGCCCGTCCGTCCTGCGGCTCGACCACCTGACCTGTCGCCCGGCGCGGCATCCCTGTCTAAGCCGCCGAGGGTGGGTCGCTCTCTCCCGACCCCCGAATCGGAAGCAACTCCGCCCAGCCCTCCGATCCCTGAGGCTGACTCGCCCGCTTACCCGAGCGAGCGGGCGAGTCAGCCGCCGGTTGGCCGCCCACCTTCCGCAGCACCCGCGCGGCGATTTCAGGATCGAACCGAAGCCGGGGCTTCGCGCCTTTGCCGAGCTTGACCGCACCAAGCTCGATTGCGTGGGAGTACACCCAAGAGCGCTCGATCCCAAGCCGCCGCGCCAGCTCGGCAGCATCGACCAGCTCCCGCCGCTGAAGTCCGCGCTCTTCAAGCAGTTCAACCACCCGGCGAGCGATTGCCTCGACTGTCTGTGGATCGAGCCTGATGCGAGGGGACGCCATTTCCCGTTTTCTTGCCATGCCCCCTTGGTGCCAAATGGGCCTTCGCTTGATCCACTTCTTCGGCAAAAGACCGAAGGTCGGGCCTCTCGCCGGGCCTCCATACAGGCGCCCTCCGCACAGCGGAGCCGTGCCACAATCGGCCGCCGGAGGCACGGCTGGGGTCGCCAGCGCCATCACGCCAGGGCCTTCCTGACGTTTGGGATCACCAAACTGCGGCCCAGGCACGAATCGCGGGATTCGTAGTGTGTCGGCGGTTGGGTGGTTGCTGTTTGAGTTCTTCCTTTGCCTGCTTTCTTGGGTCCTTCTTCTTGCTTTCTCTTGGCTTTCGGTTTTGGCTTCGTTCCTTGTTGGCTTCCTTGTTGACTTGCCTTCTTGCTTTTGAGTTTTGGTCGGTCTCTTTTCGTTCTTGGCTTCATTGCCTGGTCTCATCCGGCGACCGGAAGCCGCCGCGCGTGAACTCGCCCGGCTCCCAGTCGATGCCGTCGAGCAGGCTGGACGTGGGCACTCCCAGGGCACCGGCAAGCTTTGCGAGGGTGTCGATACGGGGAATGCGGCCACCGCGCTCCAGCAGGCCTATCTCGGTGCGGTGAAGCCCTGCCCGGAAGCTCAGCTCCTCCTGCGTTACGCCCGACCCCTCGCGGGCGCTCGCCAGGTTCTCGCCGAAGCGCTGAGCCACGACGCTCAATTGACGCCCCCGAGCAGCTCGTCAAAGCGCACAGCCGCCCTGCTGGGCGCGAGGCGTCGGCAATCGCAGGAGAGCAACCCGTCGCGGCTCAGTTCCCGTATCGCCCGCTCTACGGCGTCTTGTTCGCAGCTCCGCAGATCGGCCTCGACTCGAAGGGCAAGCTCCAAGATCGTCAACTGCGCCGGGTGCAGGAGCAAAACCTGCGTAAGGACCGAGCGCTCCATGATCTCGTCCTCTTGGGCGGGCGTAGACATGCCCGGCCGGATATCTTCGTTGTGCATGGGAGCTCATACCTCCTGTGCCATGCCCCCGGCTGTTCCACCAGCGCGGGGGCGCTTTGTCGTGGGGCGGCGAGGCTACCGCAACTTCTGCTTAAGCACAAGTGCTGAGACAGGTGGATCGAAACGCCCGCGTCTGACAGCGTGCGCAGAGATGCGTCGCTCCGATCACCCCCAGCCTGCCCTGGGCAAGGCAATCCGCGAGTTTCGTGAGGAGCGTGGCATGACCCAGGAAGCCCTAGCCCAGGAGGCTGGCGTCACGGTCGGTCACATGTCGATGATCGAACGTGGCCACTCCAATCCAACCTGGTCGACGGTCAAAGCAATCGCTGATGCTCTGGGCAGACGTATGGTCGACTTGGTAAAGCGGGAAAGCGAGATAAAGGCGCAAGAGCCCTAGTCCGGTGGCGACTCCCACACCGTGGTGGAGACCAAGTCGATTCGAGAATTGGGGAGCAGGCGCTCCATGAAGACGGCCATGACTTTCCCAGAGCCGGTTGCCGAAGGCGCGAGGATGCCCTCCCGGCCAAGGTGGTGCGCTGCCTCGCCGATTTCCTGACATATATTGGGATTGTTCGAGCGCAGGTGCTCCGTTGTCAGTCCGAGCGCGTCAAGCGCTGAGGCATCCGTCAGATCAAGAATCGCCTCCAGCTCGATCTCGTACTTAAGAAGGTGACGAGGAAGGAAGTCGGACGCTTCCCTTCCTGCTCTTTCGGCAAGCCGATGGAACTCCGCCTGTACGGCCTCGACCGAAAGCCCTAGGTAGAGCGTCGCAAAGCTATTGGGAGGGTTCCAGCGCCCCCCGATTGTACGAGCGCCGGCCCCAGGCTGCGAGTAGCCCCACTCGACTGCTTGATGTCGGAAGGCATGGCCGGATGCTGCTGTTCGAGCCAGCCCGTCAATAGCCGTGGTGATGTGGCTTAGAGCCACGGGTAGAAGGTGATGCCTAGACGAAGACGCCCTCGGCCAAGGCCTCAACTGCTCCGAGGACTCGCCGATATTCGCCCGCGGCAAGCAGCTCGATGGGCTTCTCGTGATCGAGCATTTCATTCGGTGTCAAAAGCCAATCGCGCGCTGCTTCGGGCCGAAGAACTTTTGACAATCGATCGAAGACATAGAGGATCTCTAGAAGGCGTTCCCGAGCATCGGGACGCGGAGCTGTCTCCCTATGCAGCCAACGGGAAACCGTCCTAGGCGTGGTCTCAAGGACGCGAGCGAGGTCGGATTGATCAAAGCTCACGCCCTCGCTAGCCACCTCCAGCCTATCCACAAGGTCCTGCAACATGTCCTCCCTTTTGTCGTCCGATCTGGCACCTATTCTGTCAGATCCAATGGACGATGCTCTGAACGCCCTAAAGACCGTGCCCGCGTTCTTGCAGGATGCGAGCTACTTGCCCAGAGTCTCTCGGAGCGCTGGACGAGTGCTTGAGGAGGCACTTGCGCCAAGCACTCTGTTCGACCAGGGGATTCAGCTCCGAGGTTGCATTGTCGAGGCTACCTACGCTGCTGCCGATCCCCCCATCCTTCGCCGATTGGCGGATGGCTCTGTGCCCTCTCTAGTAGAGCCCCAAACCCTTCGCTTTACGGGCGGGGCTTTTCTCGACACCCAGACGTTTTCCGATCTCCCTTATTGCCCTGAGGCGCGGATCACTGCCCAGAACGTCGAGGAAGTTGACGCGTCGGCTTTTAGTCGAGAAGTCCTTGAATTCGAGCAAGCCAAGGGTTGCGCAGCGTTCATCTCGCCGGCTTGGCCGCTTTATGACCGGGATAGCGAATCCTGGATCTCAGCGAATCAACGACTCTTGCACGCAACCTGCGAGGCAAATGGCAATGGCGACATTGAGGCGCGGCCTTTGTTGGCACAGGTCGCACCCGGGCGAGGAGCTACCGATGATCCCGATGCCTTGATCGAGGGGCTGATGGATCTCCCAGTGGATGGTGTCTACGTTCAACCACTCGTCTTGAATTCGATGAAGGACTCTGTCGAGAAGCTGCTTCGATACGTCCGTCTATTGGAGTCGTTCGAGGAAGCGGGATTGCCCGTTGTCGCGTCAAGAGTTGGCGCGTTTGGAGTGGTTCTTACAGCGCTAGGAATCTCGGCATTCGATTCCGGGCTCGGGATTGCAGAGGCATCTAATCTGGCGAGTTTGAATCGCAAAAAGACCGAAAGCGAGCGCAGTAAGAAAGGCCCTAAGGGCAGTCGCCGGATTTACCTCAGTCCCTTGAGGATGACTCTTCCAGTACGGCAAGCGGAACTTATCCTCAACAATCCCGGACTTGCTGGCAGGTTTGGATGTGATCTTGGTTGTTGCCGGTTCCAGGGTCTCGATGAATTGCCCGAACGTGCGCGTCAACACTTTCTCTGGACTCGTAGCGAGGAGGTCCGGACAATCCGAGAGCTTGAGACTCGATCAATGAAGCTCGACCTCATCCATGAGGAACTGCGAACCGCGAGGGAGACGGGTCGACTCGTTCGGCGGACTCTCATCAGCAGCCTGCCAGAGCTTCCGTCGTTCGCTCATACAGATCGGTGGATTCGGGTCCTCGGCCGCGAGGCAGAAGCTCGGGCGGTCGCCTAGATGTAGCTCTTGCGGTCTGCAGCAGCAGCAACCTGCGTGGAAAAAGCAAGGGCTCGTGCTTTGATTCGTGTTCTAGGAGTTCGTTCAGCGATGGACGCGGGCGCGCATCCCAAATGCAAATAGGCCGATCAGCAGGGGCCCTACGATCCGGGCACCGATTTGGACCCATTCGGCACCAGTGCTAGCGGCTATCTCGGCGCTGGTTGGAAGTAGAAGGGCACTGCGAAGAACAAATACCAAGCATTGCTCAAAGCTCGAATCGATGAGCGTGGGATGGTTCAAGTTCTTCCCCGGGAGGACATCGTGGATCAGGGAGCCACAGTCAACCCACATTGCTGCGACCAAGGCAAGCACTGTAAATAGCAAGAGAGGCCGACTGGGTCTCACGCCATAGCCTCCAAAAAGTCGATAGAGCTCAAGCAGGAGATACGTTCCCGCGTACAGGGCGAATGGACCCGCGCCGTGCCAGCTGTTGAGGCGTCGTCTGGCCTCCAGCCGGCGCATCTCCATCTCCCCGTAATAGAAATCGGCGGCTCCAGGGGCGTCGCGCATGTCCTCCCGTGCCTTACGAAGACCCCGATAGATCCGAGCCAACTCGATTGCCTCTATTCGACGTAGCGAAAGATCGCGTGGAGATTGACACGCGGCTGGGAACCAGCCGTCCTCGGCTGTCCTTGTCCCCCGCATCGCATGCTCCTCAGCGATCACCTCGCGGTGAGCTCGCGGTCCTCGCGGAGCAGCCTCAAACGCCGTTCCGCTCTCGATACGCAGGCCATCGATTCCCTCAGCACTCTCAAATCGCAAGGGTCGAACGTCGAGTCCCGATATCACCATCGAGGCTAGATCTGCGCCTCGCACTGAAAGAAGGCGCGGGGAGGGCATTTTGACCCCAATTGGCGGTGGGGTTGCGAGCACCAAACGAGAATCATTTTGAATCCGCTCCATCAGCACGTCGCCGCGCCCCACGGTAATTCGTGAAGGCGCAAGAAAGCGAGAATCGGAGAAGTCAAGGGAAGTACCCGAGATCACGAATGCGCAAGTGGAGCGGACAATGACGCCCCTTAGGTCGAGTTTGTCATCGACATGCAGAGGTCCGAAGCGATCGGCTGCGTTGATCGCGGCGTCGTTGAAATAGGCGCTCTTGCTGATATCGACGCCACCCAGATCAATCGAGCCATCAAAGCTTGCATGGCTGAATATCGCACTCCCACTTACCAGAGCGTCGTGCAAAGTCACAGGTCCTAGAAAGTGAGCTGACCTCATATTGAGATCCCCTTCGACTCGCCAGCCGGTGAGGCGAGCACGAGGATCAAAGACTGTGCCTACAAATTTCGCATCGTCCCCAAATCGAGCTTTTGCCATCTGCAACTTCTCGCCGAAGTAGACACCACTGAACTCAGCAAGACCCCGACATTCGACGCCGGTAAAAATGGCGCGCGAGCCGAAGCGCGCGCTATGAAAGCGAGCATTGACGGCGAATCTGCATCCAGCGAACCCGGCCTCGTCGCCAAAGCGGGCCGCAAAGAACTGAGTAGACCGAAAATCGGAATGGGAAAAGCGAGCGCGTTCACCGAACTTCGCGGTGTGGAAGTCGGCTCGGGCTCCAAAATCCGTTCGCTCAAAATCGGCGTCGTCTCCAAATGTCGCGTGGCGAAAGAGCGCCCGCGTAAACACCGCCTCGTGGAAGCTCACCCGATCACCAAACGAACAGTTATGGAACTTGGTCAGGCGAAAGGCGCATCGGCTGAGATCGGCATTGCTGTCGAAGCTGCTGCCTTCAAAGTTCCAGTGCACGAAATGGTCGCGACCATCGGCGTCCTTAGCGAGCAGCTGGCGAATTTGCCTGAGTCGATAGGCGGTAACTTCGAGGCCCCGAGCATCGATGACCTCTTCGCCAGCGATTGCAAGCTTCAAATCGTCAAATTTTCCCTGTTCGAGATTAGGTGGAGTAAGGCAAAACATGGACAGATCGAATCACGCTAGGTGGCCGCTTAGCTCTGCGCCTTCATGTCGGCCCGCGAGCCTCTAGCGCCGCCGAATCCAGACTTCAATGCGCCGCGCAATTTTCGGCCAGCGCATGGCCAAAACGACTGTCGCCATCACTGCGACGCACAAGACGAGATGTTCATCGACCCTTTCGGCTAGTTGGAGCCCCATCGCGAAGACCATCGGTTCAGTCTAGGAAGCGTTTGGGCAGCGGGACCGACTCGCTGCCCAAACCAGAGCTAATCGTGCGTAATCCGGTGGAATCCGACGCTGCGCAAGATGTACTGCACTTCCCAGCCCAGAGCCGAAAAGCTGAACTTCTCCAGATCAATTAGGAGGGAGTCGCTCTATCCAGCTGAGCTATCGGGGCGGGAGGACGAATCGTAATCGCCCTTGAGTTGGCTCTCGGCCCAGGCCTTGGTCTGCTCGACCAAGGAGCGCATTTCTGGCCGATCCGGCGCATCTTCGGGCCTGCGTGAGTAGCGGAGCTCCGCGGCCCACGGACTCAGGTTGGGGAGGTCGGTCGCTCGGTCGGGCTTGGGAATGTCTGCCTCGTCGAGGAGGTTGAGCAGGTAGGCGATGTTATGTGTGCGCTCATAGGAGACCTCGTTGTGCGCGAGGACTGCCTTGATCATCTTCTCGACAGCCTGTTGAGCGTGAAACCCCAGCCCGTCGTCAGGGATGTCGTCTTCGTCAATGAGGCGGAAGAGGATCTTTTCGTCTCCAGCCGCCTTTTCCATCAGCAGCTGGGCGTGATCGTCGCCGCTACGCGGCTCTGCCACCAACGACTTTCCCCTCGGCTAGGGCATCGTGAATCATCGTTCCCGAAAGCCCCCCCCATTCACGGACATGGTCCTCGCTGGCAACCACCACATCGGCGGGCACGCCTAGCTCTCCGACAAGCCTTGCGAGTCGTGCCGACTCGCCAAAGTGATCTCTAACCTCGGGCTCGATCACCAGGAAATCGAAGTCGCTGTCGGCCTTCTCTTCTCCTCGTGCGTAGGAGCCAAAGAGGATGACTTTGGCCTCGGGCCCGGCGGCCTCGGCCAGCGCCGCCCCAGCTTTGTCGATCAGGTCGCGAGATGCCATGTCGACACGGTAGCGGAGCGTCCTGCGGACGATGCAATTCATTGGGCAGCGAGGCAATTTCGCTGCCCAAACCCGAATAAAACCACGACAATCGACTGGAATCCGCAACCGCTCGCGGCACGGCGCCAACCGCAGTCCAGAGCCGAAAAAGCGATCTCCTCCGACTCGCTTAGGAGGGAGTCGCTCTATCCAGCTGAGCTATCGGGGCGGACGGCTCAATCGTAGAGGCCGAACGTGGCGCTCGGAAGGTCTCGCTGTGAACTGGTGCAGCGCGCCTGAACCAACCGAGATTCAGCCGCCGCGAGTCTCGGGGCGACCGAGGCCCGGAGTAGGCGGAGGGGGGGGCGGTGGGGTTCCGCCACTTCCCGTTTGAGGCTTTGGTGCTTCTGCCATCGCCTAGAAGATGTTATCGCCCAATAGGGCGGCCAGGGAAAGAATCTCGACTACGAGAGCGGTGGCCGCGACGGTGTAGGCGCGGGTCAGCCACTTGATCTTCGTGTCGTTGGAATCCCAGAACAGATCGAGGTCGTAGGCGAGGCGGCGATAGACCTCAGGCATGTCGTCGCGAAATGCGTAAAGGCCCTCGTACAGGCCGGCACCGGCCTCGGCGAAGATCAGGTTCTTCTTCGGAAGCAGGATGAAGACGCTTGCGGCGATCGAGGCTACGAACGCAACCAGAGCCGCAATCGCCAACCCCCGAGGGCTTGGGTGCTGGAATGCCTGTTGTCCGAGGAACGATGCCGCGAGTGAGGAGGCGGCCAGGAGGACTCCGGTCCGGGTCCGCAGCTCTTCGAGCAGACCCTCCTGCTTGTCGAGGCCGCGAAGCGCCGCCTCATAAGCCAATTTCTCAAACTCCCCCGCCATCGTCTCCAAGCTAGCGATGCCCACGGCGGAATCTTTTGTCGTCGGCGTTGTTTGGGCAGCGGACCGTTCTCGCTGCCCAAACCGAATTCAAACCACGGCAATCGACGGGAATCGGCTGCCGCACGACGCACCGCACAGACCGCTGTGCAGAGCCAAAGTGCACCCGTCCACCTCGATTAGGAGGGAGTCGCTTCTATCCAGCTGAGCTATCGGGGCGGAAGGGCAAAGCGTAGAGGCTAGGAGCGGGTCTTCGGAAGCAGTTTGTGGGACCAGTCGACCGCGAACTCAGCGATGGCCTCCGCACGCTTCCGGTCAAGCGATTCCATCGGCGCATCGTCGTAGCGAAACTCTGCGGCCCAAGGGGTCAACCAGCCCACCTGAGCCATCTCGGCTGGAAGTTGGATCTCGCTTCGGTTGGCCAGCGCGAGTAGGAAGTCGAGATCGTGGGTCTTTGGGAAGTCGACGCCATTCAGGGTGAGAGCGACCTTGAGCGCCTTCTCGACCGCTTGCTGAGCATGGAAACCGATCGGGTCGTCGCTTACATCTGGATCGGGAACGAGCTTCTGCACGACCAGCAGATCGCTCGCTGCCTTCCCAGCGAGTAGCTCAGCAACCTCAATCTGCTCAGGAATGGGCGAAGACTTGGCCATCGCGAAGAGCGTGGTAGACGACTGTTCCGGGAACCTTTGATCGTCGCTCAGCCAGTCGCTGATCGAGAACGATGATGTCGACCGGGAGGTGGATGTCGTCAATCGCCCGGCGTAGTCGACCCCACTCCTCGAATCGATTCGCGACCTCTGGCTCGATTACGAGAAAGTCGACATCACTGTCAGGACGCTCCTCGCCGCGAGCGTGAGAGCCGAACAAGATCACCTTGGAGTCGACGCCGGCCGCCTCGGCCAGCGCCTTTCCTGCTTGCTCAATTAGGACACGAGACGCGATGTCGACACGGTAGCGGTCCCAGGGGGCAGACAATGCAATCCATCGAGCAGCGGAGTTTCTCGCTGCCCAAATCCGAATAGAACCACGGCAATCGAACGGAATCCATGGTCGCACGAGCTACCGTACAAATCCCAGCACAGAGCCGAGAGCGCGCACTCCTCCGAGTCGCTTAGGAGGGAGTCGCTCTATCCAGCTGAGCTATCGGGGCGGATGACAGCATTGTCTCTAAGACGAGCCGTCCAATGAAGCGCTACGCCCGAAGCCGGTCATGGGCGATTTGGTAGACGGTGGGAGCGTTCGAGTCACGCGGATGATGGCGGACTCCGAAGGCGGCGTAGACAAGTCGCAACTTGCCGTCGCGGCGCTCGATGCGGAAGACCATGCCGAACTTCCCGTCAGGAGGCGGCAGGTAGACCTTGAGGCAATGGGCGAGCCGAGTTCCGTCGGCGCCTTCCCCGTCGCAGACAAGAAGAACGCCCACCGGCACCTGGTCCTTTTCGTACTCGCTCCGGGTTGCGCGAGCTACGTTCTGTCCAGAGTCGCCGGCACGCTGCAAATCCTCGGCGAAGGCCGCATCGTCGAACAGTGCCGTCGTACGACCTGCCCGCTTGTCGCTCATCGGCTACCCCTCGCCGTCGGGGGGCTGCACTGGGCCGAACTCGGCTTCGAACTCAGCCAGAGTCGCCGGCTCAGTGCCAAGGCGCTTGCGGATCGCCTCAAACGACGTATCCGGAACGAGTGTGAGCGATCCGTCCGGGCGCTCCTCGGTGACGCGATACTCGCCCACCCGGTCGTCGCTGAGCTCGACGTGAGCATGCAACTCCATGCGGTGGATGATGGCAGAAGCAGACCGGGCTGTTGAAGGCATCCCTGCATTTCCTCTCGCTGCGCTTTCGCTTCCATGTCTGAACTCCGCTGTCTTCATGGCCGAGCCGCTTGTATCGCCACAGGGATCCAGATTCGCAAGTGCCGCCCGAAGCCGGCACCCGCATCTCAGCTGCCGAAACGAATTGAAAGGTGCAGACAGAATACCTACAACCCTCGCCCGTGCCTGTCTCGTGGCGTCGGGACTGTTTGGGCAGCGGAGCCTTCTCGCTGCCCAAGCCGGGATGGAAGCGCAGCAATCCACAGGAATCCGCGCTCGCACTCGGAATCGTCCAGACTCTTACCCAGAGCCGAAAATGCGCACTCTCCGACTCAATTAGGAGGGAGTCGCTCTATCCAGCTGAGCTATCGGGGTGGGACCTTCAAATCGTAGAGCTAACTGCCCGCAGCATCGAGGTCCTCTAGGTCCGCGAGATCGCGGGTTCTTCCGGCAGCCCGCTTCATGGCCTTCAGGTCTTCTACTGAGCAGACCGCGACGCTGACCCCCAGAACCTCGGTCTTCGTGGCGCGAGCACGAAGCTCCTCGAAAGCGGGGACTCCGTCCAGTCCCTGGACGATGTCCAGGCGACCAAGCTCGGTCTCAATAGCGACCTGCTCACCGCTCGCGAGCTGGCCCGCAATCGAGGGTTGGCTACTGAGGAGGGATTCACCGGTTTGCACATGGCCGTTGACCCCAGCCGCAACTGCCGCGACCCGCTTGAGGTTCTCGATATCCGGAGCAATGACGATGTCGACGTCCTTTGTTCCGCGGACCACCCCCCAGGCGTTGACGGCCAACCCACCGATCAACACGAACTCGACACCTGCTTCCGAAAGCCGGCGAAGGAGCTGATCGAAGGCCGCTTCAGTCACTGCGGGCGAGCTGTGCCCACGAATTGCATCAGCTTGTGGCTCAGTGCAATTCCCTCGGCCAGGTTGATGCTCATTGGACGCCGAGCGTCATCGCGCAGACGTCGGATGCGAATCGCCTCGGCCGCCGTCGCGGAATCCTGCGGTTGTTGGGTCGATGCCACGAAAACAACGGTAGCGGAGCGGAATGGTTCCTTCCTGTTTGGACAGTGGGCGGCTTTCGCTGCCCAAACAAGCATCAATCGCCGGCAATCGAAAGCAATCACTGCCACGGAGAGAGCAAGCGCTTCGGGCTCTACGGAGCCGAAACCCGGACGGTTCCAACTCGCGTAGGAGGGAGTCGCTCTAGCCTGCGGTTGGGAGGCCTGTTCTCATCGCCCGCTACTGACGTAGCGGGCGAAATGGTGCGCGGAGATGACCCTCAGTCTCGGACGCGTCGCAAGCTCAGGCGTACAAGCTCTCCGAGGCCAGCTCCTGCGCGCGGCGACTCCAGAGCTTGACCTGCATGAAGATGTCGTCGCCGTAGGCCTCGAGGGCGTCGAGGGCGAGCAGGGTGAAGCGGCCGTTGGAGATCTCCTCTTGGTCGACGGTCTCGCCGTCGAGCTCGGCGGTGGCGGCGACCGCGTTCTGCACGAGGGGCTGACCCCAGACGAGGGTGGCAGCGCCGGCGCGTCCGTTCTCGCCGCGCCAACGGCCGACTACCTCATCGTTGAGGTCGATCTTCCAGCCGGGGTTGTCCTCGGCGAGGACATCGGTGAAGTCGGCCTTGGCCTGAAGCTCGCTCGGCTCGCCCCGTTCGGGTTGGACGTAGGAGACGTGGCCGAAGAGCTCAAGGGCGCCCTCGGGACCCTCGATCCTTGCCGTGCACGGCACCCAAACCCGACCGCCCCAGGCGCGCTCGGGGTACCAGTCGAGCTCAGTGGGGAGCTCGACTCCCTCCGGCAGGTCCTCGATCTCCTTGCAGGCATCGCGGAAGGCCCCGCCGAGCCGCTCGGCGAAGCGGCCGTGCGGGATCCCCTCCTGGGTCGAGTCGGCGATGAAGCGGGGGATGGGGCGGGGGTTGGGCGGCATCAGAGGCACTCCCGCAGGTCGGCGGCGGCGCGCTCGGGAGGGTAGGTGTTGATGTCGACTCCCGTCGCGAACTCGAAGCTCGCCTTGATGCTGAGCCGCGGCGCAATGTCGACGTGCCAGTCGAAGTGCTCGGCGCCGCGCGGGGCGGTGCGGACCCAGAGGTTGAGCTCCGGGGAGCTCTCGAAGCGCTCGGCGAGCAGGCGCAGGGCGGTGCGGATCATCGCCGCGCCGCCACTGTCCTCGGCGAAGCTGGAGGCTCCCGAGCGTGGGATCACGCGCAGCTCGAAGGGCGAGCGCGAGGCCCAGGGGCAGATCAGCGCCGCCTCGTCGTCGATCGCCACTAGACGATCCTTGCGCCGCACCTCCTCGACCAGGATCTCGCTGAGCAGCCCGCCGCCTTGCGTGCGTTCGGCGTAGGCGCCGACCCGCTCACGCTCGCGCGCCACCGCGGCCGGAACGAAGTCGAGCGCGTAGAGCTGGGCGTGGCTGTGCTCGAGCGAGGCGCCCGCGCCGCCGCCCTCGTTGACGATCAGCTGCACGTAGGAGGCGCCGGCGTGGGCGCGCATGCGCTCGCGCCAGGTGTCCACCGCCGCGCTCAGCTGCTTCTCGCTCAGCTCGCACATCGCGGTGACGTGCTCGGGCGCGTTGATCAGAACCTCGTGCGTGCCGGTTGCCGGGCGTGCGGAGAAGAGGTCGGGCTCGCCGGAGCGGCGCGACTCGAGCAGCGGGTCGCCAGCGCTGGCGAAGGCGCCGGCCTCGCCCGAGCGGGCCCCTGATTCCGAGCTTCCAGCCGAGCCGTCGTCGGCTTCATTCGCCAGGGCGGGGTAGAGGTTCGGCACCACCCGCGTCGTCCAGCCCGGACTGTCCGCATTCCCGCCCCCCGGCCGCCTCGCGTAGACCTCGGGCGGCGTGCGGTCCTCACGTCCCTCGCAGAAGGGGCAGTTCTCCGGCCCCTTCGGTTCGCTCTTGGGCAGGTTGAAGCTGTCGGGGCGGGCGGCCCGTCCCGGGGCGAGGATCGCCGGCAGCCCGGAGAGCTGGTCGATTCGTAGTTCGGGGGAACTCAGGAGCGGGAGGGTGGCAGGTCGGGCTCAGGCTCGACGGGCGGCGGTGGGGGCGGCTCGGCAGGCGGCGCCGGTGGGGCGGGCGGCTTCGGCCTTTTCCTGCCCTGATCGCCGCCAAGGAACGGTTCGATCATGTCCATCGGCAGCGGGAAGACCACCGTCGTGTTCTGGTTACTGCCGATTTCCAGCAGGGTCTGCAGGTAGCGCAGCTGCAGTGAGGCGGGGTTGGTGCTGATGATGTCGGCTGCGTCGGTGAGCTTCTGCGCCGCCTGGAACTCGCCCTCGGAGTTGATGATCTTGGCGCGGCGCTCGCGCTCGGCCTCGGCCTGGCGGGCGATCGCCCGCTGCATCTGCTCGGGGATTTCGACGTCCTTGATCTCGACCGCG
>DATMIH010000098.1:0-4561 GCA_035554595.1 Solirubrobacterales bacterium | reverse complement strand
CAAGGGCCTAAAGCCAGACCTACTGGCCGGGCACTCGATCGGGGAGCTAACCGCCGCCCACATCGCCGGTGTCTTCTCCTTGCCCGCTGCGGTCAAGGCAGTGAGTGCCCGCGCCAAGCTGATGGGAGCACTGCCCTCAGGCGGGGCAATGCTCGCCCTGGGCGCTACAGAGCAAGAGGCGCAGGAGGCGATCGCCGAGCAGGGCCAAGAGCTCTCGATCGCGGCGATCAACTCACCCCGCTCCGTCGTCCTCTCCGGCACCGAGGCAGAGATCGATGCCGCCGAGGCCCACTGGCAAGCCGAGGGCAAGAAGACCAAGCGCCTCGCCGTCTCCCACGCCTTCCACTCACCGCTGATGGAGCCGATGCTCGAGCCCTTCCAAGAGGTTCTCTCTGAACTGGAGCTCTCCCCGCCTCAGATCCCGCTGATCTCCAACCTAAGCGGTGAGCCACTAACCCCAGAGCAGGCAACCGACCCCGCCTACTGGGTCGCCCAGGTGCGCGAGTCGGTGCGCTTCGGCGATTGCGTTTCGGCACTCGCCTCGCGCGGAGCAACCACTCTGATCGAGGTCGGCCCCGGCAACGCCCTGGCGGCGATGGCGGCGGAGTGCTTGCAAGACGAAGAGGACCCACCCGAGGTGATCGCCACCCTGCGCGAGGGCCGCGCCGAGACCGAGGCGCTTAACCGCGCGATCGGCGCCGCCCATGCCGCCGGTGCTGAGCTCGACTGGGGGGCCTTCTTCAAGGGAACCGCTGCCAAGGCAGTGGCCCTGCCCACCTACCCCTTCCAGCGAAAGCGCTACTGGCTCGCTGCCGGGCAGGGGGGTGGCGATGCTGCCGGCTCGTTGGGCCTCGATAACCCCGGCCATCCCTTGCTCTCGGCGGTCATCGAGTCGCCTGATGGTGAGGGCCTCGCCCTGACCGGCCGCCTCTCCCTGCAAAGTCACCCCTGGCTTTCAGATCACGCCCTCACCGGCACGGTCTTGCTTCCCGGTACCGCCTTCCTGGAGCTGGCGCTCCGCGCTGCCCAGGAGGTGGACGCCCAAAGCGTCGAGGAGCTCACCTTGCAGGCGCCCCTGCTGATCCCCCAAGAGGGTGCGGTGGCTCTGCAGGTTGCGGTGGGCCCGCCAGATCAGCAGGGCCGCCGCGAGATCTCGATCCACTCGCGAACCCAGGCGGGCAATCGCGACGCGGCGGGGGAGTGGACTCGTAATGCCAGCGGCCTGCTCGGCAGCGAGGCGCCGCCCGTCCCCGAGCCGATCGCCAGCTGGCCGCCCGTGAACGGCGAACCGATCGAGGTCGTGCCGCTCTATGACCGCCTCGCCGCGGCCGGTTTCGACTACGGACCCGCCTTCCAGGGCCTCAGCGCCGCCTGGCGGGTGGGCGAGGAGATTTACGCCGAGGTCGCCCTCGCCGAGGAGCAGGCCGCCGAAGCGTCGCGCTTCGCGATCCACCCGGCGCTGCTCGACGCGGCGTTGCACGGCAGCCTCGACCGCGAGCTGGGGGATGGGGATGAAGCCGGCAACCCGCTCTTGCCGTTCGCATGGCAGCAGGTGGGAGTCGCCGCGCCAGGGGCCGAGGTGCTGCGCGTGCGTTTGGTCCCCGACGGGGAGAGCTTTTCCCTCACGGCGGTCGACCAGGTGGGCAACCCTGTGCTCGCGGTCGGTTCGGTCGTCGCCCGCGAGGTCGAGCCCAGCCGCCTGCGCGGCTCGACCGCAACGTCGCAGCTGCTCCATCGCGTCGTCTGGCAGGAGGCCTCCGTCCCTGCCGAGGTCCCTGCCGATGCTTCCCTGGCGATCGTCGGCGAGGGCGATCGGATTGAGAGCTTGGAGGCCGAGCGTCACGCTGACCTGGCCGGCCTGCGCGAAGCGCTGGGCGAGGAGAACGAGGCGCCCGCCTTCGTCCTCTTCGACGCCCGTAGAACCACTTCGGTGGAGGCAGACGTCCCCGCAGCCGCCCACGCTAATGCGCGGCGTACCTTGGCCTTGCTTCAGGAGTGGCTGGCCGAGGAGGGCCTGCGCGAGTCGCGGCTGGTCGTACTTACGGCCGGGGCCCTCGCCGCGGGGGAGGGCGAGGACCCCGATCTCTCGGCCGCGCCGTTGGTCGGCCTGCTGCGCTCGGCGCGCTCCGAGCACCCCGACCGTTTCGCCCTCCTCGACAGTGACGACTCGGCAGCCTCCCGGGAAGCGCTTCCCGCGGCGCTGGCGGCGAGCGTGGAGGAGCCGGAGATCGCCCTCCGCGAGGGCCGCCTGCTGGTTCCCCGCATGGCCCTCGCCGAGCAGCGCGGGGACGGGGAGGCGGGGCCAGTCGACCCCGATGCGACCGTTCTCATCACCGGCGGCCTCGGCGGCATCGGCGCCCGCGTCGCCCGCCACCTGGTCAGCGAGCACGGTGCCCGTCGCCTGCTCCTGGTCAGTCGTCGCGGCCCGCAGGCCGAGGGGGCCGCCGAGCTGGCCGCTGAGCTGGAGGAGCTTGGGGCGGCGGTGCGGATCGCCGCCTGCGACGCCGCCGACCGCGAGCAGCTGCGCGAGCTGATCGACTCGATCCCGCAGGAGCATCGCCTTGGGACCGTGGTCCACTCCGCCGGGCTCCTCGACGACGGCCTGCTGGAGTCACTCGATCCAGAGCGGTTGGAGCGGGTGATGCGGCCGAAGGTCGACGCCGCCTGGAACCTGCATGAGCTCAGCGGGGACCTCGACCAGTTCATCCTCTTCTCCTCCTCGGCCGGCTTGCTGGGAGGCGCCGCTCAGGCCAACTACGCCGCTGCGAATGCCTTCCTCGACGCGCTCGCGGCCCATCGTCGCGCCCGCGGCCAGGCCGCCAGCTCGATTGCCTGGGGGCTGTGGGGCCAAGAGAGCGAGGCGATGGTCGAGCGGCTCGATCAGGACGGGATCGAGCAGGCAGTGAGGCAGGCGCGGGCGCGGCTGGGCTTCGCGCCGATCTCACCCCCACAAGGCCTCGAGCTCTTCGATGCCGCCCGCGCGCGCAGCGAGCCCCTGTTGGCGCCGGTGCTCTTCGACCCCGCCTCGTTGCGCCAGCAGGCCGCCTCCGGCACCCTGCCGCCGATCCTGCGCGGACTCGTCCGCGCCCCCATGCGGCCTCGCTCGGCCGCGGCCAGCTCGCTCGGCGCCAGGCTCGCTGCCCTGCCGGAGGCCGAGCGGAGCGCTCACGCCCTCGAGCTGGTCCGCGCAGAGGTCGCCGCGGTGCTTGGGCAGGACTCCGCCGAGGCGATCGAGCCCGAGCGCGCCTTTAAGGAGCTGGGATTTGACTCGCTCGCCGCGGTGGAGCTGCGCAACCGGCTCGGGGCGAGCACCGGCCTGCGCCTGGCGCCGACGGCGGTCTTTGACTACCCGAACCCGGCCGCGCTGGCGCGGCATCTGCTCGAGCAGGCCACGGCGAGCGGGATCATGGAGCGGGTCGCGGTCAAGCCCCAGGCGACGGAGGAGCCGATCGCGATCCTCGGCATGAGCTGTCGCTACCCCGGCGGGGTGGCTTCTCCACAAGAGCTCTGGCACCTGCTCAGCGAGGGCCGCGACGCGATCTCGGAGTTCCCGGGTGACCGCGGCTGGGACCTCGAGCGCCTCTATGACCCGGACGGAAGGCCCGGCACGTCCTATGCCCGCGCCGGAGGGTTCATGGCGGACGCGGGCGATTTCGATCCGGCTTTCTTCAGCATGGCTCCCCGCGAGGCGCTCGAAGCCGACCCTCAGCAGCGGCTGTTGCTGGAAGGGTGCTGGGAGGCATTGGAGGACGCCGGCGTCGATCCGATCTCCCTGCGCGAGAGTTCGACCGGTGTCTTCACCGGGGTGATGTACCAGGACTACGGCTCGGCGAGGGAGGGAGTGGCGCCGGGCATGTCGGGCAGCGTCGTCTCCGGCCGCGTCGCCTACTCCCTCGGCCTCGAGGGCCCGGCGATCAGCGTCGACACCGCCTGCTCTTCCTCGCTGGTCGCCCTGCACTTGGCCGCCGGCGCCCTGCGCCAGGGCGAGTGCGACCTCGCCCTCGCCGGCGGGGTGACCGTGCTTGCCACCCCGAGTGTCTTCACCGAGTTCTCGCGCCAACGCGGCCTTGCCCCCGATGGGCGCTGCAAGTCCTTCGCCGAGGCAGCCGACGGCACCGGCTTCTCCGAGGGAGTCGGCGTCATAGCCCTCGAGCGCCTCTCGGATGCCGAACGAAACGGCCACCCAGTCTTGGCCGTGATCAAGGGTTCGGCCGTCAACCAAGACGGTGCATCCAACGGGCTGACCGCCCCCAACGGTCCCTCTCAGGAGCGGGTGATCCGCCAGGCCTTGGCAAACGCCGGGTTGCAGGCCAAAGACGTCGACGCGGTCGAGGCCCACGGCACCGGCACCACCCTCGGTGACCCGATCGAGGCCGGCGCCCTGCTCGCCACCTACGGCCAAGAGCGCGAGGCCCCGCTGCGCCTCGGCTCGATCAAGTCAAACATCGGCCACACCCAGGCCGCCGCCGGGGTGGCCGGGGTGATCAAGACGGTGCTGGCGATGCGCGAGGGCGTCTTGCCGAAGACCCTGCACGTCGATGCCCCTTCCTCCAAGGTCGAC
>DATMIH010000097.1:0-4281 GCA_035554595.1 Solirubrobacterales bacterium | reverse complement strand
GGCGCGATCATGATGGTCGAGGGCACCTTCCTCGCCCTCGGCGTGCTCGCCTGGATCTTCCTCGAGGTGGCGCGCGAAGGCAGCGAGCGCCAGCGCCTGCTCGAGCTGGCCGAGGAGCGCGGCTTCGCCCTCGACGAGCGCCGCGCCCAGCGCGCGGTAGCGGCCGGGCACGGGGCGCGGCTGGAAGAACGGATCGTGGCCGGCGGAGCAGCGAGCGGGGGAGGGGAGCATGTCCCCGCTGGTTAGGGCCCGGGCCTGGCTCGTCACCGGCCCCCTGGGCCGCGGCGCCGCGTTCGCGATCGACTTCGCCATCGCCGTCCGCACCGTCCTCGGTTCCTCTAGGGTCTCGTCTTCTTGAAGACCGTTGTCACAGAGCTGCCCGACTCGCGTGTGCGGGTCGAGGTGGAGGTTCCCGCCGACCTGGTCGGTCGCGGCCTGCAGCGCGCCGCCCGGGCCCTGGCGCGGGAGATGCGCATGCCCGGCTTCCGCAAGGGCAAAGCGCCGCCCTCGCTGGTGATCCAGCGGCTCGGCTTCGGCACCGTCTTGCAGGATGCGATCCGCGAGTCGCTACCCGAGTGGTACGAGCAGGGCCTGCTCAGCTCCGCCATCAACCCGGTCGGCGACCCCAGTATCGAGATCGTCTCCGCGCCGGAGGCCGAGGGCGAGCCGCTTGAGTTCAAATTCGAGATCGGCGTGCGCCCGCCGGCCAAACTGGGCACCTACATTGGCCTCGAGGTCGGCAAGGCCGAGGCCGAGCCGACCGATGAGATCGTCGACCGCGAGGTCGAGCGCATCCGCGAAGGCTTCGCCAAGCTGGAGCCGGTCGAGCGCGCCGCCACCGACGGCGACGTGCTGCTGGTTGACTTCGAGGGCCTGCGCGACGGCAAAGCCTTCGAGGGCGGCAAGGCCAACGACTACCTCCTCGAGCTCGGCGGCGGCCAGCTGATCGAGGGCTTTGAGGAGCAGCTGAGTGGCGCCGAAGCCGGCGACGAGCGAACGGTCGAGGTCACCTTCCCCGAGGACTACCAGGCCGAGGAGCTGGCCGGCGAGGACGCGGTTTTCAAGGTCGAGGTCAAAGAGGTGCGGGAGAAGGTCCTGCCCGAGCTCGACGACGACTTCGCCTCCGAGGCCTCCGAGTTCGAGACGCTCGAGGAGCTGCGCGCCGACATCGCCAAACGGGTCAGTGAGGCGGTCGACGAGCGCGCCGAGCAGGACTTCCGCGTCGCCGCGGTCGATGCCGCGGTCGATGCCGCCACGGTCGAGATGCCAGACGCGCTTGTCCAGGCCCGCGCCGAGGAGCGCTGGGACCGGGTCGAGCGCCAACTCGCCGCCCGCGGCATGGACCCCAATGCCTACCTGCAGATGCAGGGCAAAACGCGCGAGGAGCTGCTCGAGGAGTCAAAGCCCGACGCCGAGCGCGAGCTCAAGCGCGAGGCGGTCCTGGCGGCGATCGCCGAGGCCGAGGCGATCGAGGTCAGCGAGGAGGAAATGGTCGAGGCCCTCGCCCACACCGCCGAGCACGAGCGCACCACCCCCGAGAAGCTGCTCGCCCGCCTGCGCGAGAACGGCCGCGACGCGATGGTCCGCGAGGACATCGCCGTGCGCAAGGCAATCGACCTAGTCGCCGAGTCGGCCAAGCCGATCCCGCTCGAGCAGGCCGAGGCCCGCGAGAAAATCTGGACGCCGGAGAAAGAGGAAGAGGAGAAACCCTCCGAGCTCTGGACCCCGGGCGACGATAGCTAGGGTCTAACTTCTCCGATGGTGGTCACGATGTCCTTGATCAGCAGCTGAAGGTTCATTGGGTCGGTCTGCGACGGTTCGAAGCCGTGGTGCAGGTAGAAGTTTCGGGCCGACTCGTTGAGTGCGTGCACGAGCACGAGTCGAATCCCGACCTCTGCCGCCGCGCCGAGAGCACGGACCATTGCGTCGCGCAGCAGGAATGCTCCGAGACCATGGCCTTGAACGCTTCGATCGACGGCCAGTCGAGTCAGTAGGACCGCCGGGATTGGATGGCGTGGCATCCCGCGGCGTGTCCGGGGATTTGCCTCGCGCCGGCTCACCGAGGCGGCGCAGAGGGCGCTGTAGCCGACCACGCGACCCTGCTCGGCGTCTTCGACCACATAGGTCCGGGCTGAACCAGAAGCAGCAGCGGCGCGGGCATGCTTGGGCAGCCAGACGCTCAACGAGTCAACCCCGCAGTCGAAGCCACTCAGCGAGTGATCCGGCCCCAGAGGCTCGGGGTCGCTGAAGCGCGCCACGCCTCGCCCTACTCAGGGCGGGAACGAGCGAACAGGCGTGCCAGCTCCGGGCGAGCATTGGCAGGGCGATCCAGCGCGGCGGTAAACGCTCGCCAATCAGCGTCGGCTAGGGCAAAGTGCGTGCGATCGGCCAGCAATCGCTCCGCGCGCTCGCGGCCGCTCTCGACGAGGAATTCGGTCAACGACTCCTCATGGAGGGACCCTGCTCGCTCGAACAGCTCCTTGTCTTCGGCGGCGATGCGCAGATGGACTCTCGCCGTCTTAGTCGTTGCCATGTGGCAAGTGTACACACGCCACTTGCCGGCGCCCGCTGCATAGAGCGGAAAATTTGACCGCCTTGCAGCGGCAGGAGGCGGTTCGGGGCCGCCGAAGCCCGACTAGGTGTTCGCCGGACTGATAGACGGAAGGCGCCGCGAGGCGATCGCTGTCGCGGCCGTTCTCTTCATCGCGATCTTCGTCCTGCGCACGACCGTCGGCACGCTCGCCGACGCGATCAGCTTCCTCTACGTGATCCCGGTTGTCATCGTCGCGATCTCGCTCGGGACCAGCGGGGGTGTCATGGCGGGCGCGGTCGCCTTCGCTCTCTCCACGGCCTCGGCCCTGATCGCCGACCAGCCGACCAGCCCGCTTGGCTACTTCAACCGCGCAATCGTTTTCCTCTTCATCGGCGCCCTGGTCGGGCGCTTCGCCGCAACCCTGCGTTCGCTGGAGGCCGAAAGCACCCGCTTCCTCGAGCTCTCGCGCGACATGATCTGCGTCGCCGGCTTCGACGGCTACTTCAAGCGGGTCAACCCCGCCTTCGAGCGCACCCTCGGCTACAGCCGCCGCGAGCTGCTGGAGCGCCCCTTCGTCGAGTTCGTCCACCCCGACGACCGCGACGACACCGACGTCGAGACAGGCGAGATCTCCGACAACGGCCGCGCCACCGTGCACTTTCAGAACCGCTATATCGACAAGGACGGCGGGGTGCACTGGATTGAGTGGACCTCGGTCGGCGTTCCCGAGGAAGAACGGATCTACGCCGTGGCGCGCGACGTGACCGAGCGCAAGCTGCTCGAGCAAGAGCTGGAGCTGCGCTCGCGCAGCGACCCGCTGACCGGGATGCTCAACCGCCGCAGCTTCGACGAGTCGCTGGTGGCGCAGCTCGCCCACGCGCGCCGCTACAAGCGTGGCGGGGCGCTGCTGATCGCCGACCTCGACCGTTTTAAGCAGATCAATGACGAGTTTGGCCACGCCGCCGGCGATGAGGCGCTGCGCATGGTCTCCCGCGTCCTCGCCGAAAACCTGCGTGAGACCGACACCGTCGGTCGCGACGAGGGCGGCCTGGTCGCCCGCCTCGGCGGCGACGAGTTCGCCTTGCTGCTGCCCGAGGCCGACGCGGCCGGGGCCGAAGCCGTGGGGGAGAGGCTCGTCGCCGCGCTTGCCGCGGAGCCGCTGCGGCTCGGCGATCGCGAGGTGCGGCTGGGGGTCAGCATCGGCATCGCCACCTTCGGCGGGGCCGAGTTCACCTCGGCCGAGGAGCTGCTCGCTGCAGCCGATCGTGCGATGTACGTGGTCAAGGCGGCAGGCGGCGGCGGCGCTTCTATAGAGTCCCGCTCATGAGCCCCCTGGTTCCAATGGTGGTCGAGCAGACCTCGCGCGGCGAGCGTGCCTTCGACATCTACTCGCGCCTGCTGGGCGAGCGGATCGTCTTCCTCGGCACCCCGGTCACCGAGGACATCGCCAACCTGATCGTGGCCCAGCTCCTGCACCTGGAGTCCGAGGACCCCGACAAGGACATCAGCCTCTACGTCAACTCCCCCGGCGGCTCGGTCTACGCCGGCCTGGCGATCTACGACACGATGCAGTTCATCAAGCCCGACGTGCAGACGATCTGCGTCGGTATCGCGATGAGCATGGGCGCGCTGCTGCTTGCCGGCGGCGCCGCGGGCAAGCGGATGTCGCTGCCCAACTCCAAGATCCTCATCCACCAGGTGTCCTCCGGCTTCGAAGGCCAGGCGACCGACATCGAGATCCACGCCAA
>DATMIH010000096.1:0-27524 GCA_035554595.1 Solirubrobacterales bacterium | reverse complement strand
TGCTTGTCCATCGACGGGTCGGCCATGACGTAGGCCCGATCTACGGTGGTGCCCTGGGCGCAGTAGGTGGTGACGCCGTAGGCGTGTTGTAGGGCCGGAGCCTCGCCGCCCAAGGTGGTGCGGTCCAGATAGTCGTGGCCGACCTCGACACGCCGGGCCTGGTCGATGCCCTCAAGGACGACGCGCCCGCGCTCTGCATCGACTGCCGCCACTTCCCAACGCTCGCGGTTGTAGATGCCGGCGGCGCGGTCGTTGACGCGGGTGATGAGGAGATCGCCGGCGGCGATGGCAGCGCCGCCGACCTCGATCTCCTCCGTGCCCAACCTGCCTTCGGCCTTGACCAGCTCGCGCGCGGTGGCGTTCAAGCGCTCGACCTCGACGTTTCGCTTCGCCACCATCAGCGCGTCCTCTCCCTGGGAGTAGGACTGCCACCAGTCCTTGACCATCGCTACTCGGCGCTCCTCGGCGTTTCCGGCGACCGTGACCCGCTCCTCGGATCGGTACAGACTCAGGGCCTCCCGGCCCGATCCATCTCGAATGAGCTTCGCCGCGTCACGGTCGAGCTCGTGGTTGTGGCGAATCACGTCTTCAAGGTGGACGGGCTCTGTGCGCTGTGCGATCGCGGAGAACAGGCCACCCGCCTCGATCGGGCCAAGCTGCTCGGGATCGCCAACGAGAACGAGCTTCGCCCCGGCCTCGTCGGCGTGGCCGATCACTCGGGCCAGATGCTCCGATCCGACCATCGCGGCCTCATCGACCAGGAGGACCGAGCGCGGGGAAAGGCTAAGCTCGCCGCGGTCGAGGTCGCGAAGCAGGGTCGGGCCCATGCTTAAGCGCCATGCCAAAAGGAGTCTCGATTCTCCAACTGGGCGGATCGTCGTCCGCCCGTTGCGTATGTGGTCGGATCTCAAACAACGAGCCGTCGGAGAGCCGGCATCGCAGGGCATCGGTCTCGGGGTCAAGGTCGACCCTGTCCACCGCCAGTGACTTCAGCGCCGTAAAGTCAACGGAGGACCAGTCAGAACTCTGGGCGATGAGTCGCCACTGAGGCTCCCCAGAGCTGCCGATCTTAATTTCCAAGACGCCGGACTCGGTAGTGCCGGCCTCGAGAATCTGGCCGCGCAGCGCCTCCAAGGTCTCGGTGAAGAACGACCGCTGGAGCTCGTCGGGATCTCCAGGCTCTCCGAATCCAGGGGGCGGATCGGGTATCGGATTGATCTTGTCTGCGTCATCTTGAAGCGATACATCGGGATCGACCTCCCAAGCCTCGAGATCGGGTGAGCCGAGAATCGCGTCGATCAGCTCTCTACTGCCACCCACCAGCGTCGAGTCAAAGTCGTACTCGGTGGCAACGAACCAGTCGCGGCTCTCCGGCCAGATCAGGTTCGGCGCCATCCCCCACACAGAGGAGGAGAGATCTGGCTCGGGCGACGGACCCTCCTCAGTCGGAATGACCGCGCTGAAGCTGGACACGGTGGAGTGGGTATCGCTGAGAGCGATCTGGTCGACTGCCGACAGCGGGCCAGCGAGGATCACGAAATCGCGGTGGGGCAGACGAAACAACGGTGCCTCGAGGAATTCCTTCTCAACTCCCCCGTGAATTGTGCTGATGCCGAAGTAGCACCGCTCGGAACTGCTGGCGCGCCGATCCAAGATCGCGCAGAGCGCCCCTAGCGGCTCCTCGTCGAGTTCCGAGATATGCGGGTTACCGCCAGGCCATCTCGACCCCTCGAAGTTGGAGGAGTCGTAGGACCCGACAATTGCGTGCCACTGCATCTCGCGGTGCGCGGTGCTCCCCAGGGCGCTCGCGACCTTGCCCCAGCTGACTGGGTTTCCCTTCTCGTCGGATGCTGGATGGAAGATCCGCACATAGGCGTCGTAGATCTGCGGAATCTGGGCCTTGACCTTTCCGCCCCAGCCGTCCAGCCGCGGCTCGATCCAAGCCCCTGCGGCCGCGCCGTCCACTTGCACCAATTTGCCTCCTGCCATGGCATCAGAATTACAAGTTGACTTCCTTCATGCGCGCTACCTACAGTCCCAAGGCCCGCCCATTACCGAGCCTCGCTGGCTGGCATGGGTTCCGAACCGGTCGCAAATGCCTCGGAAATCCGGCGCGCGGCGTCCCGGCGAGGCTTGAACTGGAGGTAGCGCTGTGTCGTCGCCAAGTCCTGGTGGCCCATCCACTCCATGACCTCGCGAGAGTCCGCGGTGCGGATCGCGTGGGAGCCGAAGGTATGTCGGAGATCGTGGAAGCGCAGCTCGCGCAGGCCAGCGTCTTTCAGGGCAGCCTTGTAGCGGTCGCGTAGCCGATGGCCCGCGAGGTGACCACCCTGAGTTCCGCAGAAGACGAGATCGTCGTCGGTGGTGTTGTGGTCTCGCTTCTCGAGCTTGGACAACGCCTCCGCAACCTCGTCGGCCATCGGCACGGTTCGCTCCTGGCCGCTCTTGGGCGTGTCGACGCGGCCGTTGGTGAAGCTCTGGCGAACGTGGATCGCGCTGTTGGTGAAGTCAACATCGCGCCAGCGCAGGGCGAGCAGCTCGCCAAGGCGCAGGCCGGTGAAGGCCGCTGTCAGGTAGATCGTCCCGTCCTGCTCTGAGGCGGCAACGCGGACGAGCGCGAGAACCTCCTCGCGAGAGAAGACGTCGATGTTGCCGCGCTTGGCGTGCGGGCGACGCTCGACGTTCGCGACCGGATTCGCCGGCAGCTTGTAACGCCGCTGAGCCCAGACGAAGAGGCCGTGCAGCACGGTCAGGTACTTGTTGACCGTGCGATCCGAGAGGTCTTCGGCGACCAGGGCATCGCGGAAGCCCTCGACCATCTCGGGCGTCACGTCCTCCAGCTTCACGCGGGCTCCGAATTTCTCGCCGAAGACCTTCTTCATCCGGTCGACCATGTGCTCGTAGTCGATCTGGGTCGAGAGCTTGATCTTGCGGTCGCGCTTGTAGTCGAGCCAGTCGTCACAGGCGGCAGCGAACGTAGTGCCGGTCTTGATCATCCCCGGCAACTCTCCTCGCCTAGCTTTGGCGAGCGTGTCATCAAGCCAGGCCTTGGCGCTTGCCTTTGTGTAGCTGCCAGCAGTCGGCTCGCGCTTGCGATCAGTCCAGTGCGGGCCGATCCGGGTCTGCACTTGGCGACCGTCAGGGAGGCGGTACTTGGCGTACCAGACTCCCCCACGCTTGCCCTCGCGCTTGAAGACATGGCCGCTGATCGCTCGATTTGTCTTCTGCGCCATCGCCGCTCCTGTCTATCGGTCCAAACTTTGTCCCAGCTTTTTTAGCACGACTTCGGGACAAACTTTGGGACAAAAGACGATCTGCTCGGCGCTCGGCCAAAGAAAAACCCCGCATTTGCGGGGCTTTCGTGAGGTACCGCTACGGGGATTCGAACCCCGGTTTCCGGACTGAGAATCCGGCGTCCTAGTCCCCTAGACGATAGCGGCGAGGAAAGGGCATTCTAGCGGGATAGAGGGTCACGCTCTTTGTGGGATGCGTCCGGCGGATTGACTAGATTACGAACGTGTGTTCGATAGTCCGCCATGCGTCGCCTAAGCCGAACTCGATAGATTGGAGGGACAGGCGGCTGTGGCGAAATCTGGTATACGCGCGAGCTTCAGGTGCTCGTGGGGGAAACCCCGTGGAGGTTCGAATCCTCTCAGCCGCATTCCGGGGCGTCGGTGCATAGCCAGTCAAAGGTGGCCGAAGCCATCAGGCTGCGCGACGAGGAGGGGCTTGGCTCGCGCAGAGTCGCGGAGAGGTTGGGTCTGCCGCTCTCGACCGTGCGCGATTGGCACGCCGGAAAGGTACCTTGGCATTCGCGGCCTCGGGTAACTGGCGAGCCTCGTAAGCTCTGCCCCACCTGCAGGCAAACCGAGCACGACTACGGGCAACTCGGGCCCTCTTACGTCCATCTGCTCGGCCTCTATCTCGGCGACGGAACCATCTCCGCCCATCGCCGCCGCGTCTATCGCCTGCGGGTCTTTCTCGACCAGAAATATCCCCTGATTGTGGATGAGTGCGCGCATTCGATGCGCGCCGTCCTACGCACAAGCAAAGTTCACCGGCTACTCACTCCGTCTCATTGCTATTCGGTCTCGGCGTACTCGCGCTCCTGGCCTTGCCTCTTTCCACAGCACGGATCGGGCGCCAAGCACACCCGGCCAATCCACCTCACCGGTTGGCAGCAAGGGCTGGCCGAAGCCTGGCCTGAGCAGTTGCTGAGGGGGATGATCCAGTCAGACGGTTGCCGCGTTACCAACACCGGCCGTGGTGGCTGGCGACATCCCCGCTACGCCTTTTCGAACGTTTCCACAGACATCACCAGCATCTTCTGCTCGGCCTGCGACTGCCTCGGGTTGAGGTGGACGGCGTCATTCCCCAGCCGTGAATCGGCTGCGGTCTCGATCTACGTCTCCCGCAAGGCCGATGTCGCGCGGCTCGACGAGTTCGTCGGGCCAAAGCGCTGAGGATCGCTCACGCGAGTTGGCGGGCGGGGGCTTGCCAGCCCGCTCGGGCGGCAGTGGCGACGAAGTCGTCGGCGAAGATCGGCCAGATCTTGCTCGGTAGGTCATGGCCCATGCCCTCGATCAGGTGCAGGTGGGCCCGGGGTATGGCGCGGGCCGTGGCGCGGCCGCCGCTGGGGCGGATCAGGGTGTCGCGGGTGCCGTGGATCACGGTTACCGGTAGGTCCAGCTTGCGCAGCGCCGCGGTGCGGTCGCCGGAGGCGATGATCGCGTGCAGCTGGCGCAGCACGCCGCGCGGATTGTGGCCGCGATCCCAGGAGCCTTCCGCCACCCGCAGCAGGCGCTCCTCGTCGGTCGGGTAGGCGGGCGAGCCGATCAACGCGTAGGTCCGCTGGATGCGCTTGATGAAGGCGTCGCGGTCGCGCGGTGCCTCAGCCAGCATCAGGGCGAAGACCTTCAACGTCGGCTGGCCGACCCAGCGGCTGCCCGTGGTCGAGTGCATCGAGACCAACGAGCGGATCCGGTCGGGATGTTCGATCGCCAGCGTCTGGCCGATCATCCCGCCCATCGAGATGCCGACCACGTGGGCCGACTCGACGCCGAGGTGGTCCATCAGGCCGACCGTGTCGGCGGCCATGTCGGAGAGCCGGTAAGCGGCGGTCTCACCGCGGCGCAGCAGCAGGTCGGCACGGCCCGGCACGTAGGCGCCGTCGAGTTTGGTCGAGTGACCGATGTCGCGGTTGTCGAAGCGGATCACGCGGAAGCCGCGTTCCGCCAGCATCGCGCAGAAATCATCGTCCCAGGCGATCATCTGCGTCGCCAGGCCCATCACGAGGATCAGCGGCTCGCCGTCGGGGTCCCCCACCTCCTGGTAGGCGATCTCAATTCCGTTGCTAGGCGCGAGGCGCTCCTCGCTCAACTCAGCCATCCGGCAGAAGTCTAGCCAGACTGGCTGCCCAGCCAGAATCGGTGCAACGTCTTACGGCTCTGACAGGACCGTAAAACGTTGCACCGCTAGTTTGGGCGGCGATGCGCACCGCGATCGTCTCCGACCTGCACCTCGGCGCCGGCACCGGCGAGGACCTTGTCAGCGACCCGGCGATCCGCGCGACCCTGCTCGAGCGAATCGCCGCGGCCGACCGGCTCGTCCTGCTCGGCGACGTGCTCGAGCTGCGGGACTTCCCCCTGGCGCGGGTCCTGGAGCTGACCCAGCCCTTCTTCACCGAGCTTGGCGAGGCGATGAGGGGGCGGCGCATCGTCCTCGTGCCCGGCAATCACGACCACCGTCTCGCCGAGCCGCTGCTGGAAGAGCTCAGCCTCGGCGGCGGCGCGCTCGGACTCGAGCACCGCGCCCTGCCGGCCGGCGAGGCGCTGACCCGGATCGGCTCCTGGCTCGGCCCGGCCGAGCTCAGCGTCGCCTACCCCGGGGTATGGCTACGCGACGACGTCTACGCAACCCACGGCCACTACATGGACTGCCACATGACTCTGCCACGGCTGGAGTGCGTCGCCGCGGCAGCGATCATGCGCAGCGGGCGCCGGCCACCGGAGGCAGCCGCCCCGGGCGACTACGAGCGCGTCCTGCGACCGCTCTACGGCTTCGCCTTCGGCCTCGCCGACGGCGGCCTGACGAGCAAGGCGAACCGGCCCTCCGAGCGCGCCTGGCGCTTGGTGGCCGACCGCAACGCCGGCGCGATCACCAAGGCCGCCCGCAACGCCGCGATCGGCGCCGGCGTGCCGGCCGGCATCTGGGCCCTCAACCGACTGCTGCGCGCCGACTTCGCGCCTGACGTATCCGCCGCGGCGATCACCCGCGACGGCATCGCTGCCGCTACCGAGCTCTCGCGAAGGCTGCGGCTCGATGCCGCCCACGTGGTCACCGGCCACACCCACCGCGCCGGCCCCGAAGAGAGCGACGAGCAGTGGCCGCTTGCCGGCGGCGGCACGCTCCACAACACCGGCAGTTGGGTCTACGCCGACGTCTTCCACCACCCCGGCAGACCGCCCGGCCCTTACTGGCCGGGCACGGTCACCTGGCTCGAGGACGAGGGACCGCCCCGGCGCGAACGCCTGCTGATCGAGCGACCCCGCGACGAGCTGCGCGGCGCGGTTCAGCGCACGGCCGGGCGGCTCAGAGCCACTCGGCGATGATCCGGCCGATCTCCGGCCCCGCGTCCTCCTGCAGGAAGTGGCCGGCGTTCGCGATCGGTCGCGGCGGCGGGTAGTTGAGCTGCTCGGAGACCCTTTCGCCAACCGACAGCGGCAGGACCATGTCCGAGTCGGCCCAGAGCAGCAGCGTCGGCCGCTCGTCCTCGCGCAACGCGTCGGCAACCGCCTTGCCCTCAGCGGCGCCCGGCGCCTCGGGCTCGGTCGGCAGGATCAGCGGGAAGGCCCGCGCCCCCGCCTTCGACTCGGAAGTCGGGAAGGGCGCTTCGTAGGCGGCGATCACGGCGTCGCCGGGGTCCTGCTTGCAGCCGCCGCGGACCAGCATCCCGACCGGCACGTCGGCGTTGTCGCGGACGAACTCGCGGAACATCAGCCAAGCCTCGCTCATCCGCTGGTGGCCGGTGAACGGCCCGGTCTCCATGATCACGATGCGCGAGAAGCGGTCGGGGTGCTCGACCGCCAGGCGCAGCCCGATCGGTCCGCCCCAGTCATGAACCACAGCTGTGGCGTCGCGAACGTCGAGCTCCTCGAGCAGCTTCGACATCAGTTCGACGTGGCGGTCGTAGCTGTACCAATCGAGGTCGGTGGGCTTATCGGAGCGGCCGAAGCCGGCGTAGTCGGGAGCGATGCAGCGGAAGCCGGCCTCGCGCACCGGCGGGATCACCTTGCGCCAGAGAAACGACCAAGTCGGCTCGCCATGGAAGAAGACGACGGGCTTGCCCTCTCCCTCGTCGAGATAGGCCAGCCGCAGGCCATCGATCTCCGTGTATTTCGATTCGAAGGGAAAGTCCGGCAGGCCCTCCAGGTTCTCCTTCGGGGTGCGCACGGCGTCCACGCTGCGGGAGACTACGGCACGCCCGCAGAAAGGTGCTAATAACGATTGGATGAGGCCCCTCCCCGCCCTTGGACGAAACGACAAATTTCGCTCCAGAGCAGGAAAAACTAGCCACCCCTTGAATATCCTCGCGCTAGTTCACTGTGCCTATTCGTTAACGAAAGGGTTGGGAATGAACGAGGAGAGCACCACACTCAGCGGTTGGTGGGTGTTCGCGGGCGTACTGCTTTTGGTTGCGGGCGTCCTCAACATCATTTATGGCATCGCCGCAATCGGCGATTCGAAGTTCTTCACCGAGAACGCCACCTACATCATCAGCGGCCTGCACACCTGGGGCTGGGTAATGCTGATCATCGGCGTGCTCGAGCTCGTCGCCGCTTTCTCGCTCTTCTCTGGCGGAGAGTTCGGGCGTTGGTTCGGCATCTTCATCGCCTCACTGAACGCGATGGGCGCGCTGCTCTCGATCCCCGCCTACCCGTTCTGGTCGCTGGCGATCTTCGCCCTCGCGATCATCATCATCTACAAGCTGGCCGAGGGGCCGGAAGGCTCCATTAGCTAGACGAGGAGCCAGCCACACGCTGTGACTGAAGGCCCCGGGGATCCGGGGCCTTCGTCGTGGTGGGGCCGGTGACCAGGGGCGGCTCGGTGATCGCCAGCCGCGACCAGGGCGCCGGCGTGCGCTCATTGCCCTCGTAGACGACGTCGACGCCGCTGAGCCGGTCATCCCAGGCGCGGCGGCGCTTGTCGAAGAGGATGCCGAGGTAGCCGAGGCCGAAGGGGATCGCCGCCAGCGCCATCCCGATCAGCCGCTTGATCGAGCGCCGCAGGGGCAGGCCGCGCGTATCGAGGTCGAGCCGGACGCCAAGGAAGCGCATGCCCAGCGTCTGGCCGGCGAGCGACCAGAAGCCGACCAAGTAGAGACTGCCGAACCCGAACCAGAGCGCGGTCCCGGCGGCGAGGGCGACGTTGGAGACGCCGTTACTGTTGCCGGTGAAAGCCGAGGCGATCAGCGCCGCGACCGCGGCCAGGCCGGAGAAGCCGAGGTTGACGATCAGCACGTCGAGGGCGAAGGCGAGGCCGCGGGTGACCGCGCCGGCGCGATCGGTCGGCTCGACCCGGCGCTTGCGAAGGAAGATCTTGCGAGCGACGCGCTCGACCACGCTGTCGAGGTGGCGCGTGCCGTTGCCGATCGTGTGGCCGACGTCCTCGATCATGCCGACGCTCTGGGCGCTGATCGCGGCGCGGATCTCCGGCGCCTCGGCGATCCGCTCGACCAGGCGCTGGGCCTCATCGCTGGCCAGCAGGCGACGCCAGACCTCGTCGACGAGCTCACTGTCGAGCGCGTCGATCAGGGCGTTCTTAACCGTGTCGCTCTCCAAGGCGCTGTTCATCGCCTCCTCGACAATCGGGCCTTTTAGCACCCGCGCGATCGCCCGTTCGACCGCCTCGCTCTCGACCGCAGCGACCATCGCCTCCTCAGCGGCGAGCTCGATCGCCTGGTCGAGGCCGGTCGCCTTGCCGACGTCGCGGGCGCCGCGCACGCCGGCGGCGAGCAGGCGCACGGAGAGCGGCAGCGGCTTGCCCGAGGGGCCTTCGCCGCTGGGCGTCGAGTTCGCGTTCGGGCCGACTGCCATCGCCCGGCGAGTATAGGGCGGCACTTGCCGAGCGCCGGCGGCTAGGGAAGCTGGTCGGCGGCGCTCATCGGGTGCAGCTCACCGTGCTCGAGCGCCTCGGTGCGCAGGTAGCCAATCGCCTGGTACTCAGCGGAGGCGATCATGTCGAGGAACGCCTGGCGGGTCGGGTATTCGACCAGCAGGACCGAGTCCCAGCGCCCCTCGCCGAGCAGCGGCAAGGCCGACTCGCCGAGGAAGACAACGCGGGCGCCGGCCTTCTCCAGCAGCGGCGTCACCGCCGCGCCGTACTCGGCGTAGCGCTCCTGGCCGCCGTCGGGCTTGAAGCGCAGCAGGTTGAGCATGACGACGGGCGAGCCCTCGCCGGCCCGGGCCGCGAACGCCGCGAAGCCCTCCTGGTTAAGTCGCTCCGGCTCCGGGGTCGTACTCATCGCGCCAGCAACCTATCGAGGAAGGCCGCCTGGGCGGGGTTGATCTTCAGTCGCGCCTGCCCGGGGGCGAACCACTCGGCCCGGTCAACCTCGGGGAACTCGCCCTGCTTACCCGAGCGCGGCGGCCACTCCATCTCAAAGGTGTTACTGCGCAGGGTTGTGGGGTCGAAGTCGCCCTCGGCGGCCCAGCCCTGGACCCGCTTGCCGCTCTTCAGCCGCACCTCGCCCAGCTCGCCGAGCTGCTCCGGGACCAGCCCGAGCGAAGAGCCGATCTCCTCCTCCAGCTCGCGCAGCGCGCAAGCCCGCGGCTCCTCCCCCTTGTCTAGTTCACCCTTGGGAATTGACCAGGCGCCCTCGTCCTTCTTCGCCCAGAAGGGACCACCGGGGTGCACGAGCAGGACCTCGAGAGAATCCCCCTCGCCGCGGTAGAGCAGGATGCCGGCGCTGGTTTTTGCCACCACCAGGACGGTAATGGACCGCGCATCCGACATTGCCCTTGCCAGAGTGGGGTCAAAGTCGGATGCGCGTCACGCCACTCGCCTCAGCTCGCTGCGTTTGCTGCCGACCGCGGCGAGGGCGAGGCGCCCCGCCTCGGTGCCACTCGCCCAGGAGACCTCCGAGAGCAGGCCGGGGGCGGCGACCATGTCGCCCGCGAGGAAGACGCCGTCACCGCGATCGACCGCAGGTCGGTCGCGCCAGGTCCTGCCAGGGTGATCGAGCGGGCCGCTGCGGCCGTCCATCACCTGCCGCCGGCGCCAGTTCTCGCGCTCGCCAAGACCGGGGAAGGCGACCTCGAGCAGGCGCTCGAGCCGCAGGGCCGTCTGCTCGGTTCCCTCCCCCGGCCGCACCGGCATCTGCCCCTGCACCAGCTCCTCACCGGCAGGGGCCAGCGAGGGATCGGCGGCGCTGAAGCGCTCGACCCAGCCCGACTCGTCGAGGTCAGAGACGATGAAGGGGTCGCCGCGGCGGTGCTCGAGGCCGAGATCGATGCAAACCGTATGCCCGCCGGGCCAGCTCAGCCCCTCATCGCCGAGCAGCTCGGCCGCGCGGCCCAGCTCGGTGGCGATGATCGCCGGCGCTTCGGGCAGCGACTCCACCCTGTGCCCGGTCTCGATCTCGACCCCGAGGCGGCGCGCCCGCAGCTCCAGCGCCTCGATCAGCGAGCTCCAGCCGCCGTGCAGGTAACGCGCAGTCGGCGGCGGGCTGAGCAGGACGCGCACCGAGTGCTTCCAGACGAAGGCGGCCGAGAGCTCGCCGGGGTCGTGGTGGAAGGTGTAGACGCCGGCGGCGGCGGAGAGCATCGCCGCGGTGCGCTCGTCGGAGTGACCGGCGACCCAGCTGCGGAAATCCTGATCCACTGGAGCTTCGCGGCCGCGCAGGCGCAGCACTGCCGGGATCGTCCCCAGCGGCGGCGTGCGGCGGATCTCACCTTGCCAGCGAAAGCGAATCCCGGCCAACGGCGGACCCGAGTAGTGCGGCAACAGCTCGCGCTCGGCCAGCCAGGACCAGAACGGGCCGTCCTTGTAGATGACGTGGGGACCGAAGTTCGCCTTGTAGGGACCGGCCGTGCTGCGAGCGCGGCCGCCGAGCGACTCGTGCGCCTCCAGCAACCGCACCGCCGCGCCACCTTCCGCCGCGGCAATCGCGGCAGTGAGCCCGGCGATTCCGCCCCCCGCAATCGTGATCCTGCTCATCGCCGCCCTCGCTTTCGTCGCCTGCCGCTTCGCCAGCCTGCTGACTTCGCCTTTTAGGACGCCTATGCGCCGCAAACGACAAAGTCACCGTCTCGGAAAAGATCGTACGGATGGACTGGTCCGCTATACAGTGCCAGTTATGCCAAGTAATGATGGTCCAGTTAGTCCGAGCCTGTTGGTCGAGCTAGACCGCGAGGTGGACGCGCCGCTGCACGAACAGATCGAGCGCTCAATTCGCGAGGGCGTCCGAGCTGGGCGCCTGGGCGCCGGATCGCCGCTCCCTTCCACCCGCAGCCTCGCCGCCGAGTTGGGGATCTCACGCGGGGTCGTCAGCGAGGCCTACAGCCAACTCGCCGCCGAGGGTTACCTGCTCGCCCGCCAGGGTGCCCCGGTGCGGGTAGCGCCGACTGTGCGGGCCACCGCGCAGCGCGCGCCCTCCCCCTCGCTGCGACCCAGCTTCACCCATCGCCTCGACCCCGGCCTCCCGGATCTAGCCGGCTTTCCCCGCGACCGTTGGCTGCGCTCGCTGCGGGCCGCTTGGCGACAGGCCCCGATCGACGCCGTCGACTACCCCGACCCACGCGGGGTGCCGGCGCTGCGCGAGACGCTTGCTTCCTACCTCGGGCGAGTGCGCGGTGCTGCCGCCGACCCAGAGCAACTGCTGATCTGCACCGGCTTCAGCCAGGGTCTCTCGCTGATCGCGCGCTGGCTGGCCAGTCGTGGCGTTGAGAGCGTCGCGCTGGAGGACCCGGGCTGGCACAGCCACCGCTTGATCCTCGAGCAGGCCGGCCTGGCAGTCGAGCCGATCCCGGTCGACGACGAGGGCCTGCGGGTCGACCTGCTCGAGCGCAGCGAGGCGGCCGCGGTGATCGTCACTCCCGCCCACCAGTTCCCCAGCGGCGTGGTGCTGAGCAGTGAGCGGCGCGCCGCCCTGATCGAGTGGGCGGAGCGGAGCGAGCGGCTGATCGTCGAGGACGACTTCGACGCCGAGCTGCGCTACGACCGCGGCGGCGTCGGCGCCCTGCAGGGGCTCGCCCCCGAGCGCGTCGCCTACATCGGCTCGGCGAGCAAGCGGCTGGTGCCGGGGATGCGGCTCGGCTGGATGCTGACCCCGTCTTGGCTGGGCTGGCCGCTGATCTCGGTCAAGGCGATCGAGGACCGCGGCTCGGAGGCGATCGGCCAGCTCGCCCTGCACGACTTCATCGAGCGCGGCGAGCTCGATCGCCACCTGCGGCGGATGCGGCTGCGCTACCAGCGCCGCCGCGAGGCGCTGATGGAGGCGCTCGACCGGCACCTGCCCCAGGCGCGGGTCGAGCAGGGCGCCGCCGGCCTATATGAGCTGGCCGAGCTACCCGAGGGAGTCGACGAGGCGGCCCTGGTCAGCGCCGCGGCCGCCCGTGGCGTCGGCGTCGAGGGCCTGGCACTGCACCGCTTCCGGCCCGGCGGGCCGCCGGGGCTCGTTCTCGGCTTCGCCGCCATGCCGGAGCCGGCGATCGAGCAGAGCGTGCGCCTGTTGTCGGATGCCCTTCGGTCCGCGTGATCGATTGACCCCACGTATACGGGAGTCAATCCGTTACGCGATGCATCTCTAGGCAACCGCGGCAGGCGCGAGCTGCTCGGCCCAGGGCCGCGCCGCTTCGAGCTGGGCGCCGAGCCGGATCAGCCGCGCCTCTTCGAAGGGCCCGCCGGTGAGCATCGCGCCGACCGGGATCCCGTCGTCGTTCCAGTGCAGCGGCAGCGAGATCGCGGGCAGGCCGGTGATGTTGCCGAAGGCGGTGAAGCAGACCGAGGCGATCGTCTCGAAAACCGGCTGGTCGGGGGCGGCATGCTGCGCGGTCAGGATCTGCCCGCTTGGCGGCGGCAGGATTCCGGAGGTCGGGGTCAGTAGCAGGTCGAAATCGCGACCCCAGCGAGCGACTTCGCGGCGCGAGAGCTGCTCCAGCCGCTGCACGGCGACGACGTACTCGTAGGCGCTAACCCGATCGGTCGCGGCCTCATAGGCGTGGCGGTTGTGCGGCTCAACTTTGGACCAGTCGACGCCGTCGTAGTCGGCGATGCCACCGATCGTCATCGTCACAAAATCCGGCGTCAGCTCCTCGGAGATCGTTCCCACCTCGACCTCGACCACCTCGTGACCGAGCTCCTCGAGCAGCGCGGCGGCGTCGCGAGCGGCTTGGGTGCAATCGGGATCGGTCGGCAAGCCGAGCGGAGCCTGGGCCATCAGGCCAATCCGCAGCTCCTCGACCGGCGCGCCCACCTCCTCGGCGAAGGGTCGCTCCGGCGCGGGTGCGTTGAACCAGGCGAGCGGGTCGGGACCGGCCATCGCGTCGAGTGAGGCGGCGGCATCGGCCATGGTGCGCGTGATCGCGCCCTCGACCACGGCGCCCATCCAGGTCTGGGCACGGCGCGGGATGCGACCGCGGCTGCTCTTCAGCCCGACCAGCCCGGTGTAGGCGGCGGGAATGCGGATCGAGCCGCCGCCGTCGTTGGCGTGAGCGATCGGGAACAGCCCGCCCGCGACCGCCGCCGAGGCGCCACCGGAGGAGCCGCCGGATGCGCGGCCCGTGTCCCAGGGGTTGACCGTGTTGCCGTAGCGCGAGTTCTCAGCCACGGTGAGCGGGCCGAACTCGGGCGTGTTGGTACGGCCGCAGAGGACGAAGCCGGCGCGTTGCAGCGCCTCGACAACTAGCTCGCTCTCCTCGCTGAGCTCCTCGCCGGCGCCGTTGGAGCCGTAGGTGAGTGGCCAGCCCGCGACCGCGGTCAGGTCCTTGATTGGGATCGGCACGCCGAGGAACGGCGCCTCCTCGCCGGCGCCGATCCGTGCGTCGGCATCGCGGGCGGCGGCGCGAGCCGCCTCGTCGTCACGCCAGATCACCGCATTCAGTTCGGGGTTGCGCGCGTCAACGGCGGCGAGGCAATCGTCGAGCAGCTCGACCGCGCTGAGCTCACGCGCGCGCAGCGCGGCGGCCAGCTCAACTGCCGGCGAAGTCGGCCCGAGGCTCCCCATGGCGTTGATCGTAACCGCCTATTGCGCCTTGGCGCTCGCCTCCAGCGCCTGCTTCACGTTCTCGACCCCGCGCTCCATCATCTCGCCGGTCATCTCGGCGATCTCGTTCGGGAGCAGGTCAGCGATCCAGACGAACTGTGTCGTGCCGTCGCCGTTGTCGATCACCTGCGCGGCGCCGTTGTGGTGTGTGTAGGGACCGTCAACGATCGACCAGACCAGCCGCCGCTCCTCCTCGTTGCGCTCGACCAGCCGCTCGCGGGCGACCGCACCGTTGAAGAAGGTGACGATGCGGTCCTCGCCGTCGATCTCGGTGGCGGTTAGGAAGCCGGGCACGAGTCGCTCGTGGGGCGCGGCCCAATCGCCCAGCGCCGCCCAGGCCTGCTCCGGACTCACCTCAATCGTCCGTTCCTTGCGAATCGATGCCACCTTGCTCCTCCAGTCGTGACGGGTTCGGAGTGGCAGCCTAAACTCGGCCACCTGTGATCACCACGGCATCGATCCTTTCGAACTTCTGGGACGGCCTCGAAGAAAACCACGAGCAAGCGGTCTTCCTCGTCCTCATCGGCTTCCTCGGCTCCTTCGCCTTCATCCGCATGAGCACGCGGATCATCCGCAGCGAAAGCGTCTCCTGGTGGCCGGGGAACGTCGAAAGCGAGAGCGGCGTCCATGTGCACCACCTGGTCTTCGGAATCGTGACGATGATGATCGCTGGCACCCTCGCTTTCGTCGCCGACGGCCGCACCCCCTACACCGAGATCTGCGCGCTCGGCTTCGGTATTGGCGTCGGCCTGACGATTGACGAGTTCGCGCTCTGGGTGCACCTCGAGGACGTCTACTGGGCAAAGGAGGGGCGCAGCTCGATCGATGCGACGGTGATCGCGGCAGCGGTGATGCTGCTGATCGTCCTCGGCGCCAACCCGCTGACGATCGATTCCGGCTCCCCCGCCGTGGTGATCACCAGCATCCTCGCCACCCTGTTCGTCTTCCTGATGGTCGCGTTCTGCTTCCTCAAGGGGCGGATCCTGCACGGAGTCGTCGGCTTCTTCGTCTTCCCGGTGGCGATCTACGGCGCCAGCCGAATCGGCAAGCCGAGCTCGAGCTGGGCGCGGCGGCGCTACGGCGCGCGCCGGCCGAAGAAGCAGGCCAAGGCCGAAGATCGTTTCCGCCCCGACCGCCGCACCGAGCGCTTCAAGGAAGCCTTCCGCGACATCGTCGGCGGCAAGCCGAGTGAGGGCCTGGCCGCAGTTGGTGACGAGGCAGCCGCCGCGACCCGCGAGGCCGGGATCGAAGTCCGCGAAGGGGCGGAACGGCTAGCCCACGCTGCGGATCCGACCCGCCGGAACAAGGACGACGACAGCTAGGCCTGCGGGTGCTCGGCGGCGCGTTGGCGCACGTCGGACTTCTCCGCCAGCGTCATCGCGCCGGGATGGCCATCGCCGGGCCACGGAGTGAGCATCAGCAGCAGACGGGCATCTGCCCGCGCGGCGATCGTGCGCCGCTCGCCGGGGTCGAACTCGAAGAGATGGCCGGCTCCAGCCGACACGGTCTCACCACCGGCCGTCGCAACGTCGACCTCTCCGGCAACGACGACGACTCGTGCTCGCTCGTGAACCTCGTGCTCCTGGAACTCCTCCCCGGCGGGAAGGTTGAGCACGATCGTGCGCGCGTCCTCAGCCGAGGCGAGGATCTGCGGTGCGTGGGGCTCCGCCTCAACGCTCTTCAGGTCCCAGCTCTGCATCTCTCTTAGGAACCTACGCCATGGAGGTGAGCTGGACAATGGGAATCGTCCGATTCGTCTTGGCCGCTTCTCGGCGGTAGGCCGCGTAAGGGCCGAAGACCTGGTCGGCAAGCATCCAGAGTCTCTGGCGCTCGGCTTCGTCAGCCACCACCGTCGCCCGCATCGGGATGCCACCGAAGGTGACGTTGGGATTGGCGACGAGGTTGTGGAACCAGGAGGGATGCTCGGGGAGACCGAGCTTCGAGGCGACGATCGTCACCCGCTCGCCGTCGTGGAAGTAGATGACGACGTTGCGTCGCCTCTTCCCGCTCCTGGCGCCGCGGGTCTCGAGCAGCGCCGTCGGGATCATCAGGTCGAAGCCGAGACGCCCCCCAGTCGCTCGCATCAGCGGCGGATCGAGCTTCCAGACGACGTGGATCGAGAGGAACCGGCCCAGCCGGGTGTTCGAAAAGGCCGCGTAGGCGCGGCTGAGCCGGCCGGGCGGCCGGTTAGGGTCGACGTGCTTGAGCCGGCTGGACATCGTCAGAGCCTCCTGGCTGGAACGTAATCGAACCAAGCGTCATTCCGCTCTCGAAAGGAGCCGCCAGTCGTGCAGAACAAGATCCGGCTCGCCATGGCCATCGTTTTCGCCGGTCTCGCCGTGGTCGCGGCGGGCTGCGGGAGCTCGAGCTCCGATGACAGTGGCTCCGACAACTTCCGCGTCGGCCTCGAGGCGCCGCTCTCCGGCGAACAGTCGACTCTCGGCCAGGGAATGCTGAAGGGTGCGGAACTGGCGGCGAACCAGCTCAACGAGAAGAGCGGGATCGAGGGCCAGCAGGTTCAGATCGTGCCGATCGACGACGCCGCCGATCCGGCGACTGGTGTGAAGGCGGCGAAGTCCGCGATCGACGCCGGCCTCGACGGCATCGTCGGCCCCTACAACTCGGGCGTCGGCATCGAAACCCTGCCGCTATACGTCAAGGCCGGCCTGGTGCCGATCAGGCTGACCTCCGACAACTCGACCAACGGCCTCGGCTTCACCCTGCAGCCGATGACCTACCAGATCGCCCCAGTTGCCTCGAAGGCGCTGACCGATTGGCAGCACGCCAAGACGGTTGCGATCGCCTACGACCCGACCCAGAACTACACCGTCTCGGTCTCGAAAGCGCTGAAGGACTCGCTGGAAAAGGCGGGCGTCACGGTGACCGCTTACGAAAAGGTGCAGCCCGGCAAGAAGGACTACACCGATGTGGTCGAAAAGCTGGCGGCGACCAAAGCGGACGTCATCTACGCCGCCGTCTACTTCCCCGAGGGTGGCCTGATCGCCAAGGAGATGCAGGAAGCGAAAGTCGAATCGCAGTGCATCGCTGATTACGCCTCCTACGACACCGGCTTCGTCGAAACGGCCGGCATCGCCGCCGCCCGGGCCTGTCCGGTGGTCGGCGTCCCGGCTCCTGGTGACTTCGCCGGCGCCACGGCCCGGGTGAGCGAATACGAAGACGAATTCGGTGAAGAACCCGGCACCTGGAGCCCCTACACCTACGACTCGCTGAACTTCTTCGCCGACGGGGTCAAGCAGGCCGGCGGCACCGGCGCAAAGAAGCTCACCAGTGCGCTCAACGGCGTCAGCGGCTGGAAGGGGTGGACCGGATCGGTCACGATCGATCCTCACACCGGCAACCGCCAACCCGCCACGGTGGTGATCGTCGACACCGACGCCAAGGGTCAGCTCCACGTCGACGAGGACTGGGCGAAGGCGGTCGGCGCGCCGTACTGAGCGTCAGCCCGCGGCGACGCGCTCCAGCACGACGACCGGGATCTCCCGGTCGGTCCGCTGCTGGTATTCGTCGTAGGCCGGCCACTCGCTAACCATCGTCTTCCAGAGACCGGGCTTCTCCTCGGCGCTCGCCGTCCGGGCGCGGGCCTTGAAGCGGTCGGCCTTGACCTGGACCTCGACCTCCGGATTCTCGGAGAGATTGAGGTACCAGGCGGGCGGCTCGTCAGAGCCACCCTTTGAGGCGACGATCACAATAACCGGGACGGACACGACCAGAAAAATTACCGTCCCGGTGGCGACGCCGCGCCGCTTAGATCAGGTGGCGGTCATTTCGGCAGCTCTTCGCCGCCGCGCTCGCGCACCATGTAGAGCGCGTACCAGTCGGGCCAGTTCGGGTCCTCTTCACCGGTTCGCTCCTCGTGCTTGCCGTGTGCCTCAGCCGCACGTCTCAACGCTACCGCCAGATCATCCACGGACTCATATGTCGTCGCCATCCTCGCTCCTTTACCGGCCGGGAAGCCGGGTCTTGATCTCCTGCAGCAGCCAGCCGTTGCCGTCCGGGTCGCTAAAGGAGACGAACGAGCCGTAGTCGGCATGCTCGGGCGCCGGACCGTCGACTCGGCCCGCAGTACCAGCGTGATGAAAGACCCCGGTCTCGTCGTGGAAGGTCTCGCTGACGTCAACCCCGCGCGAGATGAGGTCGGCGCGGGCCGCGTCGATGTCATAGACCGAGAGCTGCAGGCCCTCGGAGGAGCCCGGCGGCGCGGTCGTGACCCCCTCGCCGAAAATGATCGAGCAGGCGGATCCGGGTGGGGTCAGCTGCACCACCCTGTAGCCGGCCTCGACGGCCAGGTCGGCGTCGAGGCGCCACCCCAGCCCCTCGTAGAAGCTCTTCGCCCGATCCACATCTGAAACCGGCACGACCACGACCTCGAGCTTTATCTCCCCGGCGCTGACCGGCGGAGTGCCCGCAGCGTTCTCACCGTGTGCCTCTGCGCTGCCCATCGTCGCACCCTCTCCCCTGCTCGCAAGTAAGTCAAGCCTCGACTAACCAATCCTGCGGATGACCGGGTGTACGCTGATTGCGATGTCGAATCCGGCGGAGACGCGGATGCCCACCCTCGAGGAGGTGCTCCCCGGCCGCAGCGATCCCGCCTATGAGATCGAGAACCGCCACGCGGTCCTCGGCACGCCGCTGAAGCCACCCTTTCCGGAGGGGATTGAGGTCGCCTACTTCGCACTCGGTTGTTACTGGGCTGCCGAGCAGCTCTTCTGGACGATTGACGGCGTCTACACAACCGCGGCCGGCTTCGTCAACGGCACCACTCCCAATCCGACCGGCGAGGAGGTCGAATCGGGCAGGACCGGCCACGCCGAGACAGTGTTGGTGGCCTTCGACCCGGCCAAGGCTTCCTACGCCGACTTGGTCAAGGTCTTCTTCGAGCAGCACGACCCGACCCAGGGAATGCGCCAGGGCAGTGAAGTCGGGACCTGGAACCGCTCGGGCATCTACTTCGCCGATGAGGAGCAGCAGGCGACCGCCGAAGCGATGCTTAAGACATACGACGAGGCGCTACGCGCAGCCGGCCACGATCCGATCACGACCGAGGTCGAGCCCGCCACCCCCTTTTACTACGCAGAAGACGACGACCAGCAGTACCTACACAAGAACCCCAACGCCATTCACTGCGCATTGGTCGGGACCGGCGTCTCCTGTCGAGTCCCGACCGCCGCTTCCTGAGCGTGTCTCACTCGTCCTGCGGCACGCCTTTGTGGATGGAGGCACGGAACTCGCCGCCGGCCAGCTCCACTGGTTCCCCACCGAAGATCGGCATGGCCAGTGAACCCTTCCAGGCCCCGTGGCCATCGTGGCCGCGCCGGGTGAAGGTCGCCGAGCCGGTGAAGGGCGCCGGCGGCCGCAGCGTCGCGGTGCCCTTCTCGAGGTTCCAGCGGAAGGCACCGGCTCCTGCCGCCAGCTGCACCCCGCGAGCGACCGTCATCCCTTCGCGCTTTTCGGCCAGGGTGGCGTAAACGGCGATCTTGTGCGAGCCGGGCCGGCCTTCGTCGAAAACGAAGACTTCGCGGATCCTTCCCTTGGCGCGGGACCCGGCTCTCGCCTGCAGAGTCGCCCCTTCGTCCGAGTAGGACGGGTGATACCGCGCGGCGCGCCGATCGAGCCGCTCCTGGGGGCAGTTCTTCGGTTCCGGGTAAATCTGGAAAGACCCTTCGGCATGGTCGGCTTCGATGTGGACGTAGCCGTTCTCGCCGGTGAAGGCAAAGGTCCCTTCGAACACGGCTTCACCTTCTTCGGCGCCGTGGCAATCGATGCTCCCATTCGGCTTCGGAGCGAAGCGGTAGTCGAGTTCGCCAAGGCTGCCGAACCGCGCCGTCACCCTTTCTGCTGTGACCTTCGCCGGTGTCGAGTAGTAGGCGACTTGCGGGCCACGGTTGAGGATCATCAACGCGCTCACGTCGCCGTCGTTGTTGGAAACGAACACATTGACGGTGAAGCCGTCGGCCTTCAGGGCAAAAGCGAGTTCGCGCTCGACTTCGCCTCCGGCGCCCGCTGCGAGGACCGGAATCGCGAGAAGAACGGCGGCGAAGAGCATCCCGGCAAGGACGAGACGGCGGCGCATCCGGTGTCGCCCTACCCGGCCACTGACTCAGCGGCGGGCACGACCTCGGCGAACTTCATCGTGTCGGCGAATTGCCGGAAGCGCACAACCTTGCCGTCCTGGATATCCCAGACGTGCACGACTGGGAGGTCCAGTGGCTTGCCGGTGGCCTTACCGGTGCCAGTGTAGGTGACGACCACGGCGACGGTGTCACCGGCTGCCATGAACTCTTCGGGGCTCAGCGCGAATCCCTCGACGTCCCCGGAGAGCGGGCCAAAGACGTTTTGCACCACGGCCTCACCGCCGCGGTAGACGCCCCCATACGGCATCCCATCGGCCTCATGCCACTCGATGTCCTCGGCGAACATCCCGAGCACGGCGGGCACATCGCCCTCCGCAAAGGCGGCATAGGCACGCTTGACCACTTCGATGCTCTGCTCGCTCATGGTTCTCCTCCGCTCGGCCGGGTCTCGGAGTCTGAACCTACCCCACATCAAGCGGGCAGGTGCTCGGCGCAGCCTGGCTTCACGGTCGGCGACGGCCCACCCATGAACCCATCGGAATGGTCCTGGGGGCACCCCTCCCCCGAGATGGCCGACGAAGCCGAGGACCTGATCACAAGCACGCACGGAGACAGTTAATGCGCGCGCATATGGCTACTTGAACATTTTTGCGCTCGGCGGGTACTACCTAATTTCGATGATGTTTATCTTTCAGATTGAAGTAGCCCCCGGCAGCTGGCTCAAAGTTGGTTCGGCGGAGGGCCACGGCGTGCACGCGACAGGCGGCGCCATCCACGAGCTCATGATGGCGAATGGCGGCACGCTCAAGGAAGGCAAGTACCGATATCGCCCGCTTTATGGCGGGACTCAGGAGTGGTCCCACCTCACGCTCAGCTCCACCGGGCACCCAAACCCCGAATCCTGACCTCGAAGCAGCGGCGGCTCCCCACTGCCCGGCGGGGCGGGGAATGTAGAACTTCACGCAGCCACCGAGGCGAGTCCCGTCGTGGCCTTCCTCTTCGCAGCGCCGCAGCCACTCGAAGGGCACGCCGTCGCGCCTGACCTCTGCGACCACCGGCTCGATCGCGGCCCTCGCCGCCCTCGTGCAGCGGGCGAGATCCTCAGCAAGAACCTCGTCTACCACGCGGACTTCGAAGCGCGGACCCGCGCCCGCACTCACCGCCGGCTATCCCTCGCCGTCGGTTGGCAACGAACCGAAATGCCGGTCGAAATCCTCGCGGCTCATCGGGGTAGTCCCCGTTCGCTTGCGGATCTCCTCAATCGAAGTCGCCTTGGAGGGCCAATCCGGCGCGTAGATGAGCCTCACCTCCGCCGCTTCCTCCTCGGTCATAGCCTTGACCTGCTCGATCAGCTCAGCCTTGGTCACGCCCCAATTGTAGCTTTCCAGATAGCTGAATCTGTCCAGCGGGGCCAGAAGACCACTGCACAACACTTATGTTTGGTCAGCGGCATAAAGATCCTCGCCACATGACTTATCAAGCCTTGGAATGCGATGGTCTAGATCCATTCCGGTAAAACTTCGCATCCATGAAACCGGGCGAACGGGTCGACCGCATCAAAGAAATCGCGGAGCGCATGTCCAGTGGAGAGCACTTCGATCGAGGAGAAGTTGATCTGGTATTCGACCAATTTGGCTTTGGAACAACTGGCTACGGAGGAAATCCGTTGAATTACACGCGAGAGCGGGCTAGCACCGGCACCGATGAGCAGCTGGCTGAACTCAGCCAGTACTTGAATCCGCCCGCGGAGCCGGACATCGCTCCAATAGCTGTGCGCACCCCTCAAATCCTTGCTTCTCAGGATCCATGGGAAACCGACAATTTCCGAGCCTTTTTGTCTCATTGCACCAGTCACGTAGATGTAGCCAAGAAACTACGGCGCCATCTTGCGGAGAGAGATCGAGGCGTTCGTCGCCCATGAAAGCATCCAAGTGAGCCAAGAGTGGCAAGATGTCCTACAGGTCGGCCTCCGAACGTGTGATGCGGTTGTCGCACTCGTTACTCCGAATTTCAAGGAAAGCGACTGGACGAACCAGGAGATCGGAATCGCCACCGCTCACGGAAAACTAGTCGTCCCTCTTCGCTTTGGAGGCGACCCTCATGGATTCTTCGCGAAGTATCAAGCGCTAACGATAAAGGGGGGTGATGAGTACAGAGAAATCGCGAGAAAGCTCTTCGAGGCGTTCGCTGGTCATGATCTAACCAAGCAGCGCATGGCCGATGTGCTGGTTCGCAAGTTCATCGAGAGTGGCTCTTACGACGAAGTTCGCAGCCGCTTCGTCGCATTGAAGATGGTGCCGAAGGAGGCGTGGACTCAAAGGCTTGCCGCAGAACTTAGAGAGGCCTGCGAGGAGAACCGAGAGATCAAGGAAGGTCAAATTGACTGGCAACCTGCTCCGGAGGTCGTCAACAATCTGCTGGCGTCTGTTGGCATCTGATCAAAAATCGTCAACGTAGCCGCCGCCTTCTGATCCTGCGGATGTCTTCAATCGGGGAGACAGGATTTGAACCTGCGACCGCTCGGCCCCCAGCCGAGTGCGCTACCAGACTGCGCCACTCCCCGTGGCTGGATTACATTCTTACGGATTCATCCGCGGCGGTAGCTCAACGGTAGAGCCTCAGCCTTCCAAGCTGATGACGCGGGTTCAATTCCCGTCCGCCGCTCTCTCTTCTCCGGGGCCCGGGCGTGGCACTCAAGACTCGCGCCGATTGGTCGATGCAGAGCCGATGCGCTGCTCGCCGGGGAGACTTTTCGCCTTGCTGCTCGTGATCGTCGCCTGCCTCGGCGCGCTCGCGGGGTGCGGCGGCTCCGGCGACGATGAGACCTCAGCCTCCTCCCCATCTCAGGCCGCCCTCGTGCCCTGGCCGCTCTTCGGCCGCGTGCCCGAGCGCACGCACTACCTGCCGGCCGAAGAGCGCTTTCTCGACCCGCCGCTGAAGGAAGCGTGGTCGATCAATACGCACGCGCTGATCGAGTTTCCGCCGGCGATCGCGGATGGGGTCGCCTACGTGGTCAACAAGTACGGCAACGCCAAGGCGGTGCGGCTGAGCGATCGCAAGGTCCTCTGGGAACGGAACACGAATCCGAAGGATGCCGGCAAACCGACCGACGTGACCGGGCCGGTCTACCACGAAGGCAAGGTCTTCTTCGCTGACGTAGACGGCGATCTGGTCGCGGTCGACGTAGAGAGCGGAAAGGAAGTCTGGAAGCGCAAACTGGTCGGTCACCTCGAATCCTCGCCAATGGCCGTCGGCGGCACGCTCTATCTCGGCACCGACAAGACCAACGTGGTCGCCGTGCGGGCCTCCGACGGCAAGGTGCTCTGGCAGTTCAACTCGCCGGCGGCGATCAAAGCGAGCCCCAGCTTCCACGACGGCCGCCTCTACGTCGCCGACTACGAGAGCGGCGTGTTCTGCCTCGACGCCAGTGACGGCAAGCAGATCTGGCGCACCAACACGTCGAAGGTGCCGCCCTTCGGCGAGGGGGGCTTCTTCTCCTCGCCGGCGATCGCCTTCGGCCGCGTCTACGCCGCCCGCGACGACGGCACCGTCTTCGCCTTCGATGAGATGAGCGGCAAGGTCGAGTGGTCCTTCCCGACCGACAACTTCATCTACGGCTCACCGGCCGTCGCCCGCGTGCCCGGCACGCCGCCGAGCGTCTACATCGGCTCCTACGACGAGCACCTCTACTCGCTCGACGCGCGCAATGGCAAGCAGCGCTGGCGCTACGACGTCGGCGGGCCGATCCCCGGCACCTCGACCGTGATCGGCCACACCGTCTACGCCTCGAGCTTCAAGACGCGCGAGACGATCGGGGTCGACGCCCGCACTCACCGCAAGACCTTCGGGCTGAAGCAGGCCGGCTACACGCCGATGGTCTCTGACGGCCGCCGGCTCTACCTGATCGGCTACTACGAGCTGATCGGCCTGCAGCCGACCAAGCCCTAGTACTAGCTCAGTAGCCGGGCGGGTGGCGGGCGACGAAGCCGGCGGGCGGTGTGCCGGCGACGTGCCAGCGCGGGCCGCTGCCGCGGGCGTCGCCGACCGTGTCCCAGCGCAGGCCGGCGATCACCGCGTAGGCGTGGGTGGCGCTGGCGTAGACGGTGATCCAGCGGCCTGGGCCGGGCGCGCCCCAGCTCTCGAGCGGGCCCGATGCGAGCGGCTCGGAGAGGAAGCCGCCGCCGGCGAGGGCATAGCTGACCGCACCCGAGCAGTCGTAGCCGGGGGCGTACCAGGAGCCGTGGCCGCCACCCCAGATGTAGGGGCGGCCGACGATCATGTTGGCGGCGTTGATCACGCCGGCGACGCGTTCTGGCGCACCTGCTGGCGAGAGGGCGATGCCGCTGACGTAGGTCGCGGTCGGGTCGCCGTATTTGTTGGGCGTCGCCGGGATACGGGCGACAAATGGTTCGCCACCGCTACCTGGCGGCGGCGGGATCGGCGTGCCGTTGGTGCCGGCCGAGGCCGGCGGCAGCGGGTCCCCCGGTTTGTAGGCGCTTCCCTCCCCCGAATACACCGAGCCCGGAGCGGTGGACTCGGCGGCCACCTTCTTGGCGGTGGACGCGCCGTCGTACTTCGCGCCGAGATAGACAAGGCTGCCTTCGATCGCGTCGAGCACACCGGTCGCCTTGGCGGCGGTCATCAGCGTCTCGCCGAGCGGACTGGCGCCTTCCCCGTCCTCGCCAGCAGAAGCCGCGCTTGCAGTGGCCGTGAACCAGAGGCCGAGAACAAGCATCGTCACGGCCAAAAGTGGCGGCGCAGTCCCGTTTTGCAGCCTGCCCATTGCTCAGAACTGTACCCTCGCGCAATGCACGCACGGCGATCTACGCTCGCCCTTATCTGTCTCGCAACACTCGCCGCCTGCGCGTTCACTGCGCCGCTGGCCAGCGCCGAACCCGCGCCCTGGGGCGCCGGCTGCATGCCGACCCCCGAAGGCGCCGTCCGCACCAGCGCCAACTGCGGCGCCGAACTAGCCAACGGACGCGCGATCGCTCCCGCCAGGGCCCCGGATGCGGTCAAGCGCGCGATCGCGGCCGCCAACCAGATCGACGGCAGGCCCTATGTATGGGGCGGCGGGCACGTCAGCTTCCTCTCGCGCGGCTACGACTGCTCGGGCGCGGTCAGCTACGTATTGCACGCGGCCGGCCTGCTCGACCAGACGATGGTCTCCGGACAGCTCGCCTACTGGGGCGAAAGCGGCCTCGGTCGCTGGATCACCGTCTACGCCAACAACGAGCACGTCTTCATGGTCATCGCCGGCCTGCGCTTCGACACCCGCGACGACCCGCTCGGCGTCAACGGCCCGCGCTGGCACCGGGCCAGAGTCGAACCGCCCGACTTCGCGGCTCGTCACCCCACGGGCCTCTAGCGCTTCACCTCGTAGCGGAGGTAGGCGAAGCCGCTGTCGAAGCGGCGCTGCTCCAGCAGCTCGAGACGCGCGAAGACACCCTCGGGAAGCGAGCGCTTGCCGGCGCCGACCACGACCGGGGCAAGGAAGACCTGGCACTCGTCGACCAAGCTCGCCCTCAGCGCCGCCGCCGCGAGCTCGGGGCCGCCGATCATGACGTCGCGGCTTGCTGAATCGACCAGCTCGCGCACTGCGCTGGGATCGAACTCCCGCTCGAGCCTCGTATTGGCGCTTGACACCTCGTCCAGCGTGCGCGAGTAGACGACCTTGTCGGCCGCCCGCCAGATCTCGGCGAAGTCGCGCATCACAGGCGACTGCTCTGGTCCGATATCGACCGTCTCCCAGAAGGCCATCACCTCGTACATCCGGCGCCCGTGGAGGTGGGTCCCGACCGGCCGCTCGAGCTCGTTGACGAAGGCGTGCACCTCCTCGTCGGGAGCGGCCCAATCGAAGTTGCCGTCCGCATCGGCGACGTAGCCGTCGAGCGAGGAAATCGTCGAGTAGATCAGGCGGGCCACTCGATGGAGCTATACCAGGAGCGCGCCTACTCGACCAGGAAGCGGGTCGGCACAAAGGTCTGCGTCTCCACCGGCGGCCGCACGTAGGCGCGTTCCTGGCGGGGCGGCAGCTCGATCTTCTCGCTCGGCAGGCGCTCGTAAGGCACCTGTTCGAGCAGGTGGCTGATCAGGTTGAGCCGGGCGGTGCGCTTGTCGTCGGCCTCGACCACGAACCAGGGCGAGTCCTTGCTGTCGGTGTAGGCGAACATCTCGTCCTTGGCCTCGGCATAGTCGACCCAGCGCGCCCGCGCCTCGAGGTCGATCGGGCTCAGCTTCCACTGCTTGCTCGGGTTCTCGATCCGGGCCTTGAAGCGGCGCTCCTGCTCCTCGTCGGAGATCGAGAGCCAGTACTTGATCAGGATCAGCCCGGAGCGCATCAGGATCCGCTCGAAGCTCGGGGTCGAGCGCATGAACTCCTGGTACTCCTCATCGCTGCAGAAGCCCATTACCCGCTCGACGCCGGCGCGGTTGTACCAGCTGCGATCGAAGAGAACCATCTCTCCGGCAGCCGGCAGGTGGGCGACGTAGCGCTGGAAGTACCACTGGGTCCGCTCGCGCTCGGTCGGGGTGCCGAGCGCGACCGTGCGCACCACGCGTGAGCTGGTCCGCTCGCTGATCCGCTTGATCACGCCGCCCTTGCCGGCGGTGTCGCGCCCCTCGAAGAGCACCGCGACCTTCAGCCCGGCGTGGATGACCCACTCCTGCAGCCGCACCAGCTCCTCCTGCAGGCGGGCCAGCTCCTTCTCATACTGCTTCTTGCTCAGGACCTGGGGCGAGTCGTCGCTGTGCGCCACGCCCCAAGCCTAAGCCGTGCTGCCGCTACTGGTGATTCGGGCCGTCGTTACCGTTGTGGTGGCGACCGTTGTGATGGTGGTGCTTGCCCTGGTGGTGATGGTGGCGCACGTGACCGGCCGGGTCATCGGCGCCATGACTGGCAACCGCCACGCCACTGCCTCCAACCGCCATAACGCCCGCAATCGCAAGTGCCGCTGAGATTCGCTTCCGCATCGCTGCCTCCTCGAGGACGAGATTTCGGTCGTGGCTTCCGCCCCGGGGCCGCGTGAGACCAGAGATACGGCCGGCTTCCGTACAAGGTTCACATAAGCTTGACAAGGAAACATTAGGTACTTAACCTTTTGGTACCGAATGTCTGACGCGAAGCAGAGCACCGATCGGATCGAGCCCTACGTCTGGAAGATCGCCGG
>DATMIH010000095.1:0-9547 GCA_035554595.1 Solirubrobacterales bacterium | reverse complement strand
CTGCTTGGAGTAACAGAAGGCCCAAATCTCGTCGGCCTCGACCACTTTGCAGGGGAGGTCGACCAGCACCCCGTCCTGGTACTCGGTGCAGGCTTCCCCGAGATCGACCAGCAGTTTGGTGATCGTGTTCTTGGCCGCGCCGGTCATCCGGACCGTGGCGCGGATGCTGTTGCCCTCAACGAGGCATCCGATGATTTGGGCACGCTTCTCGGTAGTGAGACGATTCATATTGACCTATTATGCGTAAGCGGTCAGACAGAAAAAGTCAGTTTGGTGGTTCCGTTTTTCCGGTCACGATTGAGGTAGGATAATCGGAACCACCCCCGAAAGGACCGCCATGGAACCCCGCCGCCTTCACGTGCCATCCCTTCATCTTCAAGCCGACAAGGACAGTCGCCTCGCTGGACTGGGTCTCAGCGAGAAGCTGCTTGAGGAAGGCATGCGCTACGCCAAGGCCGAGATGGAGCGCTGCTCGGGCAACGATGTCAATGCCGCCGAAGGCAACGCGGCCTACAGCAAATTGATTCGCTTTCTGCGGGAGAAACTGATCCCGGATGGCTGGTCGAGGGGTAGCCAGCCCGGTCTTGAATCGGTGATCAATCCAGACCGCACCTTCCAGATCGTCACCTCGTCCGCCAACTGGGCGACGGGTTACGACGACCAGATGCCAGCAACCAAGTATCCGAAGGGAAAACGGACCGCCGAAACGATGCAGGATCACGGCCAACTTGCGTTGGATGTCGTCCATCTGACACAAGAGGCCAAGCGTGAATTGAAGACGCTCTTTTGGATCTACTACCTTGACCGGAAGAAGGAAGAGATCCGTCACGAGCTGTCGATCCCAACTCACATGACGATCAGTCCAAAATCCAAAAAAGGGCGGATTGACGAGTTCGGCTCGCGCATCATCCTCAATGCGATTCCGCTTGAATCCGCGGACGAGCTAGACGAGGAGCACGAGGACGACTTCACCGACGATCTGGACATTCCGGTCCCGCGCCGCGCTTCGTCCTAGCCAGGAAAGCATGTCGGAGTTCAACTACACAAGGCTTGAGGTCGCCCGCAAACGACGCGGGCTCACGAAGACGAAGCTGGCCGAAACCGCCGGCGTCTCAACGCGGATGCTGACCAAATACGAGCGGGAGGGGCACCTTCCGTCTCAGGCGACGGTGGCGCGATTCGCCAAAGCACTTGAATTCCCCATGACCTTCTTTTTCGGAGACACCTTGGAGGAACCATCGCCGGAGGGCTCGAGCTTTAGGGCGCTCACGAGTGCCACCGCTCGCCAGAGGGACCAGGCGCTTAGCTCTGGGACATTGGCGATGCGCCTTGGCGCTTGGATCGAACATCGTTTTGCTCTACCGGAGCCTGATGTTCCGATCTACCAAGACCTTGATCCCGAAACAGCGGCGGAAGCCGTGCGCGATGCATGGGACTTGGGGCAACGGCCAATCCGAAATGTGATCCACCTTCTAGAGGCTCATGGAGTCCGCGTCTTCTCGCTAGCGGAGGAGTGCAAGAAGGTCGATGGGTTCTCGGTTTGGCAGGGGGAGATTCCCTTCGTTTTTCTCAACACCACCAAGACTGCGGAGCGCAGCCGCATGGATGCCGCACACGAGCTGGGGCACCTGGTCCTCCATGCTCACGGCGGTCCACGAGGGCGCGAGGCCGAGGACGAAGCTCATGCGTTCGGTTCGGCCCTACTGATGCCAGCCGCGACCGTTCTCGCCGAGGTTCCACATGGCGCATCCTTCAAGCAGATCGTCAAAGCCAAGAAGCGCTGGAAAGTTGCTGCGGTGAACCTCGCGCGGCGCTCCTACAAACTTGGCCTGATCACCGAATGGCAGTACCGCTCGATCTGCATAGAACTCAACAAGCGGGGAAGGGCCAACGAGCCCAACCCCATGCCTTCCCGAGAGACATCGCAGGTGCTCGACAAGGTGTTTCGTGCTCTCAGGGCAGAAGGAATGTCGAAGGCCGATGTCGCGCGCGAGCTAGCAATCCCACTTGATGAGCTCAACAAGTCGATCTTCGGACTGCTGAAACTGGCGGCAGTTGAGAGCGGCCCTGAAGACAGTTCCCCGCCGATCGCAGAGATCGAACCGCCAATAGTGCGCGAGCCACCCCGGCGCCCTGCGTTGAAGATCGTTTCTTAGCGAGAATCCCAGCGAGCTTTGGCGGCACGCCGTGCCGCCTCGCTCCGTTGCTCAGCCGTCATATTGGCGGCGCGAGCTTTGCCGCCCTTGCGACCGCCCCGGCGCCCCAGTGCAACTGCGGCTGGGTCCTTGTCGGGATCGGGTTTAGGCTTGCTCTCAGGCTCCGGTGGTGCCTTCTCTCCCGTCGCTTCGTCAACAATGCGTCGAGCCAACGAATTCACGTCGCGCGGTTTGCTTGAGCGCTTAGGCATAGCTAGAGCGTAGCGTCCTGGTCGGGTTGGAACTGGCCGCGTCGGAAGTCTCCGGGCGTCCACGTAATCCCCTCGAACAGCGTGCCCGGCTCGACTCCGAGTGCCCCTGCGAGCTTCGCCAGGGTGTCTATGCGGGGCAGACGGCCGCCGCGCTCAAGCAGTCCGATCTCCGTTCGATGCAGAGAGGCGCGGAAGGCCAACTCCTCCTGGGTTATGTCCGCTCGCTCCCGAAGGCGCGCCAGGTTGGCTCCAAAGCGCTCAGCAACTCCCCGGCTCACAGGGTCTCCAGTCGATGGCAGTGGTAGGCCGCGTCGGTCAGAAGGAGGGTCTGACCGTGGAGCCGGATCAGGCCGTAGTCGCTGAGCTTCCTCACGGCCCGCTCTACGGCTTCCTTGTTGCCGATCTCCCGGCTCATTTCGAGCATCGTCCTGTGGTGCGGGTGGCAGGCCAGCGCAAGTGCCAGCACCGCCCGCTCGGTGCGTTCGTGGTCTTTCGGCTTGTGCCGAATACGCTTTGCCTGCATGGGGAGCTTCGTCTCCTCGTGCCGGGCGGGGGGTCGTTTGCGCGGCGCCCCCGCCGTTTGATCTTTCGGACGAGGCGAAGCTAGCGCGGAATCAGCGGCGCGTGGGCGTCATTTCAAACTGACCCACTGCCATTTTCAAGCCTCGCTATACTTTTTGAAGTAAAAGCCGATCCGGATTTAGGAGATTGTCAGTGGCGAACGGTGCGGACGCGCAGGTCAAAGCCCCAGTCGAGGAGATCGAGCCGTTCGAGGCTGCGCAGGAGATCGAGGGCGGCGACGTCATCCTGATCGACACCCGCGAGCCCCACGAGTATCAGGAGGCCCACCTCGAGGACGGCAAGCTGGTGCCGCCCGGTCTGCTGCGCGATGAGATCGCGGCAGCGGCGCCCGACAAATCGGCCCGCACGATCATCTACTGCCGCAGCGGTAACCGCTCCTACAAGGCCGCCGAACAGCTGGAAGCGCTTGGCTACACCGACGTCGCCTCGATGGCCGGCGGGATCCTTGCCTGGCAGGAGCAGGGGCTCCCCGTCATCGCCGCCGATGGGATGACCGCCGAGCAGCGCGACCGCTACTCGCGCCACACGCTGCTGCCCGAGGTCGGGGTCGACGGCCAGGTGAAGATGCTGAACGCGAAGGTGCTGCTGCTCGGCGCCGGTGGGCTCGGTGCTCCGACCGCGCTCTACCTCGCCGCGGCCGGGATCGGCACGATAGGCCTCGTCGACGACGACGTGGTCGATGCCTCCAACCTGCAGCGCCAGGTGATCCACAACACCGAACGGATCGGGATGGCGAAGACCGCCTCGGCTCGGATCTTCATCGAAGGGCTGAACCCCGATGTCAAGGTTGTCGAGCACAACGGCCGGCTCGACGCGAGCAACATCCTCGACGTGATCTCCGACTACGACATCATCGTCGACGGCGCCGATAACTTCCCCACCCGTTACCTGCTGAACGACGCCTCGGTGCGGCTGCGAAAGCCGGTCGTCTCAGCCTCGATCCTCGGCTTCGACGGCCAGATCTCGACCTTCGCCCCCTTCGAGGGGCCCTGCTACCGCTGCCTCTACCCGACCCCGCCGCCGGCTGAGCTGGCGCCGAGCTGCTCGGCCAACGGGGTGCTCGGGGTGATGGCGGGGACGATGGGCACCCTGCAGGCCAACGAGGTGATCAAGCTGATCCTTGGCAAAGGCGAACCGCTGATCGGGCGCCTCTTGCTTTATGACGCGTTGGGGACTCGCTTCACCGAGCTGAAGGTCCGCCGCGACCCCGAGTGCCCGATCTGCGGCGAGGGGGCCGAGGAGATCCCGGAGTCGGAGATGGGGAAGTTCCCCGACTACGACGCCTTCTGCGCCGGCGCCGGCGGCGACCGCCAGACGCTGGCCTCCTAGGTTAGGATCACCGCCCTCATGGCGACCGTTCGCATACCTCCCGTGCTGCGTCCCCAGACCGGTGGGCAGGCCGAAGTCGAGGCCGCCGGCTCCGACGTCGGCGAGGTCCTGCGCGCACTCACGGCCGAGCACCCCGGCACCGCCGAGCAGCTCTTCGGCGAGGACGGCGACCTCAACCGCTACGTCAACGTCTATCTCAACGACGAGGATGTTCGTGTGCTCGACGGCTTGGGCACAGCGGTCAAAGAGGGCGATACCGTCGTCATCCTGCCGGCCATGGCCGGCGGTTGAAAAAGCCTTCGTAAATCTCCCACGGGCGAACGCCCGACGCTATACTTTTTGAAGTAAGGGACTGGCGAGCGATGTCTGAACTTCTCAACCGACCCTGCGGGGGACGCTTCGGCAACATCGTCGAGTCGATCGGCAATACCCCGCTGGTCGAGCTTCCGCGCCTCTCGCCCAACCCCGACGTTCGCATCTACGCCAAGCTCGAGGGGCACAACCCGACCGGCTCGGTCAAGGACCGCGTCGCCAAGTCGATGATCGAGGCGGCCGAGGCCGACGGCCTGATCTTGCCGGGCCAGACGATCCTCGAGCCGACCTCTGGCAACACCGGCATCGCCCTGGCGATGATCTGCAGCCGCAAGGGCTACAAGCTGAAGGTGGTGATGCCCGACAACGTCACCGCCGAGCGCGCCCAGCTGCTGACCATGTACGGGGCGGAGATCGTCTACTCCGAGGGCGCTAAGGGCTCTAACGGGGCGGTCGAGGTGGCGCTGGATATGGCCCAGGACTCGCAGTACTACATGCCTTACCAGTACGGCAACGAGGCCAACCCCAATGCCCACTACAACGGCACCGCGGTCGAGATCCTCGAAGAGCTCGACGAGGTGACTGCCTTCGTCGGCGGTCTCGGCACCGGCGGCACCCTGATGGGCAATGGCCGCCGGCTCAAGGAGGAGAACCCCGAGACCATGATCGTCGCCGCTGAGCCGATGCAGGGCGAGCTGGTCGATGGCCTGCGCTCGCTCGACGACGGCTTCATCCCGCCGATCATCGACATCACCCTGCTCGACCGCAAGATCATGGTCTCCAACCGCGACGCGATCGTCTGGACCCGCAAGCTGCTCCACGAGGAGGGTGTATTCGCCGGCGTCTCCTCCGGCGCGATCGCCCGCATCGCCGCCCGCATCGCTGGTGAGCTCGAGAGCGGCAACGTCGTCTTCCTGATCCCCGACGACGGCTGGAAGTACCTCTCCTCCGGCGTCTACACCAAGCCGATCGAGGAGATCGAGAATCTTGACTCGACGGTTTGGTGGTAGGGACGTGCGTGGCGCGGCGCATATCGGCGTCCTCGGTCGCTCGCGTGCAGAGCACGCCACGCTCCCTGCGTCCTTGATCTGCTTGGCCACGCCCGTCCTAATTCGGAACAGCTAAGTGCGGATCGCGAAGCGCCTGATCGACGAGATGGTCGAGCACGCCTTTGCGGACCTACCCAACGAGTGCTGTGGGATGGTCGGTGGCTCTGACGACGAGGCCAGTGTGGTGATCCCGGTCGTCAACTCGGCCGCCAGCCCTTTGCGCTTTGAGATGGACCCGCAGGGCCAGTACAACGCGTTGAAGGCGATCGAAGACGACGGCAAGGAGATGCTGGCGATCTACCACTCGCACACCAAGAGCGCCGCTTATCCCTCGCAGACCGACGTCAACCAGGCGGTCAACTGGCCCGACGCGATCTACCTGATCGTCTCACTGCAGGACGAAGACGCGCCCGAGGTCAAGGGCTACTGGCTGAAAGACCTGGCGATCGCCGATGCCGAGCTCATCGTCGAGTAGCGGGCGCCTGGTCAAGGTCGCCTACGCGCAGCACCAAATGGAGGCGGAGATGATCCAGGGCCTGCTCGAGGCGCACGGAATCCCGAGCATGGTCCAGCGCAGCGTCGATAACCCCGAGTTCCTGGCGGCGGGTCCGCGCCAGATCCTGGTCCCTGAGGCCGCTGTCGAGGAAGCCCGGGAAGTGCTTGCGAACGCGCCGGGGGAAAGCCTGCCAGGCGAAGGCTAGCCCGGGTTGGGCCGGGCAATTTCGCGCAGGTAGCCGCGCCAGGCGTCCTCGACCTCGCGGAAGCGAGCTTCGAAGGCGGCCTCGATCGTCGGCACCGCGCCACCGGGCAGTAGTTTCAATGCGAGGCGCTCACAGGCCTCCGAGCCGCGTTCCATTTCGAGCAGGTCGAAGATCGTGCCGCCGAGGATCACCGCGTCGCGGCGGGAGGGGGGGAAGGAGGGCCGGGCGCTCTCGCGCAGGCGCCGAATCACCGCCGGCCGGTAGAAGCCGACCTGGCGCGAGAAGTACTGGGCGCCGCCTTCGACCAGCCAGGCCCAGCGCAGGTAGCGGGCGAAGCGGCGCGGCGTCCACGAGGGCGGCAGCTCGCGGTTGTTGGCGGCGATGACGAGCTGGGCGTAGAGCCGCTCGGCCGTACCGCGCAGCGCCTCGCGCGAGTCCTCACCGCCGGCGCGCCGCTCCATATGCGGGTCGTTGAGCACGTGCAGCTCGGTCGACATCGGCCAGCCGGCGAGGTAGCGACGGCCTGCGGGGGCGGCTGACCAGCGCGCGGCCGGCAGGAATGGGTGCGCCAGCGAGAGCCAGACCGGGTTGGTGTGGACGACCACGGTGATGTTGCCGGGAACGACCTCGAAGCGGTCCTCGAGCCGCAGCCGCAGTTCCTCCATCCGGTCCAGCGTCCGCTCCGCGAACGCCGAATCGCCGCTGTCGTGGCGGGCGGTAAAACTCAGCGATTGCGTCTCTACCCACGGCATTAACGCGACCCTACTAAGGCTGTGTGAGCAAGCAGATCAAGGACGCAGGGCGCGAAGCGTGCTCTGCACGCGAGCGACCGAGGACGCAGATATGCGCCGGCCAGGTCGCGTTAGACGAGGGCGGGCTCGGCGGCGCCGCATACCCCGAGGATCTCGGCGCGAGCGCGGTCGAACTCTTCGTCGGCCATCACCGGAGTGCCCTCGAAAGGCAGTTCGCGGTCGACCTCGACCCAGGAGCGGCAGCCGTGGTACTCCTCGCGGACCCGCACCGTGACCGGGCGGGGGATGCGGTGGACCCGCAGCAGCAGCACGTGCAGCGGGTGACGCCGCTTCCAGTTGAGCCGCTTCTCGGCGTAGTCGGGAGTCCAGACGTAATAAGGGGAAAGGCCGTCGACCACGCGCGGGTCGTTGACGGTGATGTGGTCAGTGACCTCGGCCCAAGCGCGCAGGCGCACCCGATCGGGCTGGGAGATGCCCCCGTCCTGAAGTAGAGCGCGGGCCGGCGGTTCCTCGTCGGGCCAGACACCCTCCTCGAGGGCGCGACCGAGCTCTGGGTGATGTGACTCCCGCACCAGGTTGTTCTGCTGATGGTCGAAGGTGGGGTAGAGGAAGAAGCGTTCGTGCTCAAGCTCGAAGTGCTTGTTCTCCTCGCGGATCCCGCCCTTGCGCAGGGTCAGCAACTGCTCGCCCTCGGCGAGTGCGCGGACCGTTACGGCCCATTCCTTGAAAGCGATCGGCATTTGAAGTCGTACCTAGAAGAAGGTGTTTGAAGCAGGTGACTGGAGGGGGGCACCTGTCCCATTCCATGGTGAGAAGCCCGCCCGGATCGCGCATTCTAGACCAGCCCGGCTCGATTGCAAAATTTGTGATGAATATCACTGACTGCCGAGGCCGCCGCCGCCCGGGGTTTCGATCCTCAGGGTGTCGCCGGGAGCGAGATCGCCTTCACTCTTGCCGGGCAGGGGCTTGCCGTTGTGAAGGTTGTGGCCGGGGGCGCCATCGTGCCCGCCGTCGCGGCCGCGAGGCCGGTGCCTGCGGCGCTCGCCGATCAAGGAGAAGTGCATTGGCGCCAGTGCCTCGAGCTCGCGCACGATCCCGTCGCCCCCGCGGTGCTCGCCGGCGCCGCCGCTGTCGCGACGCAGCGAGAGCTCGCGAACGCGCAGCGGGAACTCGCTCTCCAGCGCCTCGACCGGAGTGTTGAGCGTGTTCGACATCGCGACGTGGATGGCGCTCGGGCCGTCGGCGTCGGGGCAGGCGCCCTGGCCGCCGCCGAGTGTCTCGTAGTAGGTGAACTCCTCGTTGGCGAGGGCCAGGTTGTTCATCGTTCCCTGGCCCTGCGCCGGCACCGGCCGAGCGCCGCCGAGGGCGGCGATGACGAGATCGGCGACACGGCTGGAGGTCTCGACGTTGCCGGCGGCGACCGCGGCCGGGAAGCGGGCGTTGAGCAGGCAACCCTCGGGGGCGCTGACGGCGATCGGCCGGTAGGCGCCGGCGCAGGGTGGCGCGTCGGGATCGGTCAGCAGCCGCACCGCGAAGAAGGCGGCCGACTTGGTCACCGAGAGCGGGCAGTTGAGGTTGCCGCTCAGCTCCGGGTCGCTGCCACTGAAGTCGAGGCTCAGCTCCTCGCCCGCGATCGTCGCCTCGACCCGCAGGCGCACGTCGTGCTCGCCGCCGTTTGAGTCGGCCTCGAGCACGTCCTCCGCGGCGTGGGTGCCGTCGGGGAGGGAGGCGAGGGCTTTGCGGGTGCGTCGCTCAGCGTAGGCGAGGATTTCCTCCATCGCGGTGGCCAGGTGGCCGCGTCCGTGCCGATCGGCGAGCTCGCCGAGCCGGTGCGCGCCGATCCGGTTGGCGGCTTCCTGCGCTCGCAAGTCGGCGAGCCGTTGCGCTGGGAAGCGCATCCGCGCGGTGAGATCGCGCAGGACGTCCGGGCTGACCCGGGTTGGAGGTATCACCACGCCCTCTTCATCCAGACGGGTCGAGTTGGCCGGCATGCTGCCGGGGGTCGCTCCGCCGACGTCGGCGTGGTGCGCTCTGCAGGCGGCGAAGCCGATCAGCTCGCCGTCGTCGAGGACCGGCGAAATCAGGGTGATGTCGGGCAGGTGGGTGCCGCCGCGGTAGGGGTCGTTGAGGATCCACAAGCTGCCGGTTTCCTGCTCGAGGTCGATCACGGCGGCGACCGCATCCGGCATTGAGCCGAGGTGGACCGGGATGTGCTCGGCCTGCATCACCAGCTCTCCGCTGGCGTCGAAGATTGCCGTGGAGCAGTCGTGGCGCTCCTTGATGTTGGCCGAGTAGGCGGAGCGAATTAGGGCGGCGCCCATCTCCTCACAAGCGGCGCGCAGGGCGCCGATCATCACCTGCAGGGTCACCGGGTCCAAGTCTGCCCCCCTTGACTCTGGTGCAACGTTTTTCGGT
>DATMIH010000094.1:0-7106 GCA_035554595.1 Solirubrobacterales bacterium | reverse complement strand
CGAAGGAGTCAAGCCAGCCGCGCGGGACCTCGAGCCAGGCGTTCATCGGATCGTCTGCAGCTCCGGATTGGTCGCGAGCAGGGTCTGGGTGAAGACGTAGTTGAAGGCGAAGACGCCCATGAAGGCGATCACCACGGCCTGATTGACGGCACGGCCGACGCCGGCGGCGCCTCCGGACGCAGTCATTCCCTTGTATGAGCAGACCACCGCGATGAGCGCGCCGAAGAGGGTGCACTTGATCACCGAGCCCCAGAGGTCGGTGATCGAGGCGTTGGAAAAGAGAGTGGCGAAGAAGCCGCCGAGCGACTGGTGGTAGAGCAGCTCGGCGCCGATGCCGCCGGTAATGCCGAAGACCAGGGCGTAGATGTCGAGCAGGCCGGTGATCAGCATCAGCGCCAGGAAGCGCGGCACGACCAGGTTCTTGATCGGGTCGACGCCGAGCACCTGCAGGGCGTCAAGCTCCTCGCGGATCTTGCGGGCCCCGAGGTCGGCGGTGATCGCGGTTCCGGCGACGCCGGCGACGACGACAGCGGTGACAAAGGGGGCAAACTCGCGGATCGAGGCGAGCACGAAGAAACCGCCGAGCCGGTCGAGGGCGCCGAAGAGCGAGAGGAAGTTAGAGGCCTGCAGACCTGGCGCGCCGAAACCGAAAGCCACGGTCGAGATCAGCAGCGGGAACCAGCAGAGCTGCAGGGCGAAGAGGAACTGGCCGATGAACTCCTCGCCATAGGGATATGGCGGCTTGACCGCAGAGACAAGCGTTCGAGCGGTGAGGATCATCATGTCCCCGACTTGCTCGAACAGCGACTTGGCGGGCAGGAATGCCCTGTTGACCGCGGTTCCGACCATCATCCTCCTCCTCAGTCGAGTCTATGCGATGCGCCAGCGGGCACTGTTGAGTTCGGGCTAACGCGCTCGGGAGCAGGGCAAACCCCGTGGTATGTTCCGGCCGCTTTGGGGGGGCACGCCAGACAGGTCTCGCGTCACCGCCACCGGGCGGCAGTTGCCGCTGTGCTGACCGCACTACTGTCCTTCTCAATCGCGGCCTGCGGCGGCGGATCGTCCTCGGACGCCAACGAGACCGAAGGCAACTACGACGTCAAGGTGAGCGAGGCCAGCTTCCCCACTGAGCAGCATCTCGGCCAGACCTACCTGCTCAACCTCGGCGTCCGCAACACGGGCAACAAGACGATCCCGGCCCTGACCGTGAACGTCTCGATCAAGGGCAAGGAGGGCGAGGGCTCCACCCTTCCCTTCGGGATCCGCGATCCCCAGCCTGAACTGGCGCAACCAGACCGGCCGGTCTGGGTCCTCGCCGCGCATTACCCCAAGTTCGGCGGCTCAACCGCCAACGGCGGCGCCGAAACCTCTAACCCGAAGACCTTCGACTTTGGCCCGCTGAAGAAGGGGGCAACCGCCAACACGGTCTGGAAGCTGAGCGCGGTGAAGGCGGGCACCTACACACTCGTCTACTCGGTCGAGGCCGGGCTCACCGACACGACCAAGGCGAAGACCGGTGGCGGGGCCGCTCCGGGTGGCTCCATCACGGTGAAAATCAGCTCAGCCGAACGCAACACCGAAGTCAACGACAGCGGCGAAGTCGTCGAAAAGAAATAGCCGGTGGTGAGTAGCGTGGTGGCGTGAGGCAAAGGGCCATCTCGATCATCCTGCTGTCCGCCTTGGCGCTGGTGGCGCTGCCTGCCTGCGGCACCGCGCAGCAGCACCGGGCCGAGCGGCCCGCCGGACTGGCCCTGAAGCGCATCGGCAGCTTCGACAACCCGACATATATCGCCGGGGCGCCGGGTTTCCCCAAGCTGCTCTTCGTGGTCGAGCAGCCGGGCAAGGTCGCGGTGCTGCGCGGCGGTCACAAGCTGGACCGTCCATTTCTCGACATCAGCGACCTGGTCGACTTTGGTGGCGAGCGCGGCCTGCTCTCGATCGCCTTCCCGCCCGACTACAAGCAGAGCGGCAACTTCTACGTCTATTACACGGACAAGGCGGGCAACATCCGCGTCGACGAATTCCAGCGCGCCGGCGCGACCCGGGCCAGGCGAAGCTCACGCCGCAACGTGATTGAGATCCCGCATCCGATCAATACCAACCACAACGGTGGTCAGCTGCAGTTCTTCGGCGAACTCCTCTACTTCGGCACCGGTGACGGTGGCTCTGCCGGCGACCCACCCAACAACGCCCAGAACAAGGAGAGCCTGCTGGGCAAGCTGGTGCGTATCGATCCACGCCCAAGCGGGGGAAGGCCGTACTCGGTCCCCGCCGACAACCCCTTCGTCGGCAGGCCCGGTCGCGACGAGATCTACTCCTACGGCCTGCGCAACCCCTTCCGCTTCTCCTTCGACACGACCACGGCGGCGCAGCCGCGGATTGCGATTGGCGACGTCGGCCAGAACCAATTCGAGGAGCTCGACTACACGACCCTCGCCGGCGCCAGCGGCGCCAACTTCGGCTGGGACGCCCTAGAGGGCTTCCACCCCTACGAAGAAGAAAACAGCGGCACCCCCGACCCGGGCGGCACGACCAAGCCGATCATGGCCTACAGCCACAGCCGCGACGGGGGCAGCTGCACGATCATCGGCGGCTACGTGGTCGGGCCAGGCGGCCCGCCGAGCCTGCGCGGCCGCTACCTCTACGCCGACTACTGCTCCGGCATCGTGCGCAGCCTCATCCCGCACCTGCGCCGCGCCAGCGGTGACCGCAAGACCGGCCTCACCGTCTCCTCCCCCACCTCGTTCGGCGAAGACGACCTCGGCCGTATCTACATCGCCTCGCAGGAAGGCCCCGTTTTCAGGCTGACCAGCGGATAGCGGTTACAGTTGGCTGACCAGCCAAAGGGTCGAGGAGGAAACAGTGGAGAGCGGAACGGTCGAGACGAGTACGACAGCGGTCAACGGCTCCAACGGAAGCAGCGGTTCGGCACCCGGTGATCAGATCGAGGTCCTCAACCCCGCCAACGGCAGCGTGGTCGGCTCGATCCATGTCGACACCCCCGAGTCGATCGCCACCACCGTGGCTCGCGTCCGCGCCAACCAGGCCGAGTGGGAGGCAATCGGGATCGAGGGCCGCTACCACTGGATCGGCAAGCTGCGCGACTGGATCCTCGACAACGTCGAGGAGATCTCCGACACCGTGCAGGCCGAAACCGGCAAGGTGCGCGGCGACATCGCCGCCGAGCTGTTCTACGTCACCGACCTGATCAACTTCTACGGCAGCAACGCCGCCAAGTTCATCGGTGACGAAGACGTCCGGCCCCACTCGCCGCTGATCGCCTCGAAGAAGCTGATGATCCGCTACCGGCCGCATCCCGTCGTCGGCGTGATCAGCCCCTGGAACTTCCCCCTCGCGATGGGCTTGGGCGACTCGATCCCCGCCCTGCAGGCGGGCGGGGCGGTCGTGGTCAAGCCCTCGGAGTTCACCCCGCTGAGCCTGGTCCAGGTGATCGACGCCTGGAAGCAGGAGATCGGCGCTCCGGATGTTTTCGATTGCGTGCTCGGCACCGGCGAAGCCGGCAGCTCGCTGGTCGATCAGGTCGACTACGTCCAGTTCACCGGCTCCGACCGGACCGGCCGCAAGGTCATGGCGCGCGCGGCGGAGACCCTCACCCCGGTCAGCCTCGAGCTCGGCGGCAAGGACCCGATGATCGTCCTCGCCGACGCCGACGTCGACCGTGCCGCCAACGCCGCCGCCTGGGGCGGGATGTACAACGCCGGCCAGGTCTGCCTCTCGGTCGAGCGAATCTACGTCGAGGAGCCCGTCTACGACGAGTTCGTCGCCAAGCTGACCAAGAAAGTCGGCGGCCTGCGGCAGGGCACCGACGGTCGCAAGCCGGAAAAGGACGTCGGCGCGATGACCTCGCCCAACCAGTCGACGATCGTCGAGGAGCAGGTAAACGATGCTCTCGCCAACGGCGCCCGCGCGCTGACGGGTGGCAAGAAAGGCGCTGGGCCAGGCGACTACTTCGAGCCCACCGTCCTGGTCGACGTAGATCACTCGATGAAAGTGATGCGCGACGAGACCTTTGGTCCCGTCGTCGGCGTGATGAAAGTCCGCGACTCGGATGAGGCCGTGCGGCTGGCGAACGACAGCCGCTACGGTCTCGCCGCCTCCGTCTTCGGCGAGAAGAACAGAGCCGAGACGATCGCCCGGCGGATCGAGGCAGGCTCAGTGAACGTCAACGACGTAATCACCAACATGCTCGCGATGGGCGTTCCGATGGGCGGCTGGAAGCAGTCGGGGATCGGCTCCCGCCACGGCGACTACGGGATCAAGAAGTACTGCCGTCCCGAGTCGATCGTCGTCACCCGCTTCGCCGGCAAGAACGAACCGTCGTGGTACCCCTACACCAAGGGTCGTCGCGGGCTGGTCAACCGGGTCCTGACGGCGTTCAACGCGCGGGATTGGCGCAGGCGGTTGGGGCTTCGCGGCTGACCTGAGCATCGGTGGGGAAGGGGTCGAGGGTGCCCCGCTCAAAAGACCGTTGCGCAGCAGATCGTTTGCTTGGCTGAGAAGCGTGGTCCCTGAGCCTTTTGAGCGGGGCACCCTCGACCCCTTACTCTCCTAAGTTCATGCCTGAGCGAGACTTCATAGCTGCAGCACGCGAGCGGGTCGTTGTATTCGACGGCGGGATGGGTGCCACGCTGGAGCAGTTTGAGCTGACCCAGGAGGACTACGGAGGCCTGCAGGGCAAGTGCCACGAGGCGCTGGTGCTAAATCGGCCCGATGTGATCGAGGGAGTTCACGCCTCGATGCTAGAAGCCGGAGCGGAGGTCGTCGAGACCGACAGCTTCCAAGGGTCGCGGCTGAAGCTCGAGGAGTGGGGCCTCGGCGAGCACACGCTGGAGATCAATACGAAGGCGGCGGAGATCGCCCGCAAGGCAGCTGGTCCCGACAGGTTTGTCGCCGGCTCGATTGGGCCGACCGGGTTCCTGCCGGCTTCGACCGACCCGACCCTGGGCAATATCTCCTTCGGCAAGCTGGTCGAGGTCTTTGCCGAGCAGGCGGGTGGCCTGGTCGCGGGTGGGGCTGACCTGATCATCATCGAGACGGCGCAGGACATTCTCGAGGTCAAGGCGGCGATCTTTGGGGCGCGTGAGGCGTTCAAGGAGGTCGGCCGGACGCTGCCGATCCAGATCAGCGTCTCGCTGCTCCCCAACGGCGGCAAGATGCTGCTCGGCACCGACATCCAGGCTGTGCTGACGACGCTGACCGCGCTCGACGTCGACGTGGTCGGGCTCAACTGCTCGACCGGGCCTGAGGACATGCGGGACGCGATCCGCTTCCTCGGCGAGAACAGCCCGCTTCCAGTTCACTGCATCCCAAATGCGGGCCTGCCCCTGCAGGGGCCCGACGGCGAGACGATCTTCCCCGAAGAGCCTGGACCGCTCGCCGCGACCCTGGCTGAGTTCGTCGAGCGCTACGGCGTTGGCATCGTCGGCGGCTGCTGCGGGACCACGCCCGAGCACATCGCCGCGATCCGCGAGCGGGTCGACGGCAAGGTGCCGAGCCCACGTCCGGCCCCGGGACCGATCGAGGTCTCCTCGATGATGACCTCCACCCCGCTGGTCCAGGAACCGCGGCCGACGCTGGTCGGCGAGCGGGTCAACTCGCAGGGCTCGCGCAAGGCGAAGGAGCTGCTGCTCGCCGACGACTACGACGGCCTGGTCCAGGTCGCCGAAGACCAGGTCGAAGGCGGCGCCCACGTGCTCGACGTCTGCGTTGCTCTGACCGAGCGCCAGGACGAGGACGAGCAGATGGCAGCCGTGGTCAAGCGGATCTCGCTGACCCAGCCCTCGCCGATCCAGGTCGACTCGACCGAACCGGAGGTGCTGAAGGCGGCGCTGGAGCAGATCCCGGGACGGGCGATCGTCAACTCGATCAACCTCGAGGCCGGCCGCGATAAGGCCGACGTCGTCATCCCGCTCGCCAAGTCGCACGGCGCCGCCCTGATCGCGCTGACGATCGACGAGGTCGGGATGGCGAAGACGGCGGAGCGCAAGGTCGAGATCGCTCAGAGAATTCGCGAGATCGCCTGCGAGGAGCACGGCCTCGATCCCGAGGCGTTGATCTTCGACGCGCTCACCTTCACCCTGACCACCGGCGACGACGAGTGGAAGCCCTCGGCGGTGGAGACGATCGAGGGGATCCGCCGGATCAAGGCCGAGATCCCCGGCGTCAAGACCTCGCTCGGCGTCTCCAATGTCTCCTTCGGCGTCTCGCCGCGCCCGCGCGCCGTGCTCAACTCGGTCTTCCTGCACCACTGCGTCGAGGCCGGGCTCGACCTGGCGATGGTCAACCCCAACCACATCACGCCCTACTCCGAGATCTCCGAGGAGGAGCGGGCGCTGACCGACGACCTCGTCTTCAACCGGCGCGACGACGCGCTCGAGCTCTTCATCGGCCATTTCGAGTCGAAGGGCGAGGAGGCAGAGGAGGAGGCGGCCGACCCAACTGCGGGCATGGAGCCCGAGGAGGCGCTGCACTGGCACATCCTGCGGCGCAAGAAGGACGGGGTTGAGGACTGGATCGACCGCTCGGTGGAGAAGATCGGCGCCGTCCCCACCCTCAACGAGGTGCTGCTGCCGGCGATGAAGGAGGTCGGCGACAAGTTCGGCGCCGGCGAACTGATCCTGCCCTTCGTCCTGCAGTCGGCCGAAGTGATGAAGCGCGCCGTCGCCCAGCTCGAGAACTACCTGGACCGGATCGACGGCCACACCAAGGGCAAGGTGGTGATCGCGACCGTGTTCGGCGACGTGCACGACATCGGCAAGTCACTGGTCAACACGATCCTCACCAACAACGGCTACACGGTAATCGACCTCGGCAAGCAGGTCCCGGTCGACACGATCATCGAGGCCGCGGTCGAGAACGAGGCCGACGCGATCGGGCTCTCCGCCCTGCTCGTCTCGACCTCCAAGCAGATGCCGGTCTGCGTCCAGGAACTACATCAGCGGGGCCTCGGCTTCCCGGTGCTGATTGGCGGCGCCGCGATCAATCGCGACTTCGGCCGGCGCACCCTCTACCCCAAGGGCAAAGAGTCCGACGAGGTCTACGAGCCCGGCGTCTTCTACTGCAAGGACGCCTTCCAGGGCCTCGAC
>DATMIH010000093.1:0-3275 GCA_035554595.1 Solirubrobacterales bacterium | reverse complement strand
CATGGCACGCAGCTTTCCCCTAGAGAAGACGCGCAATATCGGGATCATGGCGCACATCGACGCCGGTAAGACGACGACCACCGAGCGCATCCTCTATTACACCGGCCGCACCCACAAGATGGGCGAGGTGCACGAGGGCGCTGCGGTGATGGACTGGATGGAGCAGGAGCAGGAGCGCGGCATCACGATCACCTCCGCTGCGACCGCCTGCGAGTGGAAGGACCACCGGATCAACATCATCGATACGCCCGGCCACGTCGACTTCACGGTCGAGGTCGAGCGCAGCCTGCGCGTGCTCGACGGCGCGGTCGCCGTTTTTGATGCGGTCGCCGGAGTCGAGCCCCAGTCGGAGACGGTCTGGCGTCAGGCGGACAAGTACAAGGTGCCGCGCTTCGCCTACATCAACAAGATGGACCGCACTGGGGCCGACTTCTTCTACTCGGTGCAGACAATGACCGACCGGCTCGGCGCCAACCCGCTGCCGATCCAGTTGCCGATCGGCAGCGAGGACAACTTCCGGGGCGTCGTCGACCTAATCGAGATGAAAGGGCTGATCTGGACCGACGAGCTCGGCGCCGAGTACGAGACGATCGATATCCCGGAGGAGCTGCGCGAGCAGGCCGAGGAACACCGCACCCAGTTGATCGAGGCCTGCGCCGACTACGACGACGAGTTGATGGAGATCTACCTGGCCGAGGAAGAGATCCCTCACGAGCGGATCGCAAAGTCCTTGCACCGGGCCTGCCTCGACACCAAGGTGACGCCGGTGCTCTGCGGCAGCTCGTTCAAGAACAAGGGCGTGCAGCCACTGCTTGACGCGATCGTCGACCTGCTGCCCTCGCCGCTCGAGGTGCCGCCGGTGACCGGTGTCGTTCCGGCTGGCAAGGGACAGGCCGAGGACGTCGAGGCCGAGCGCCCCGCCTCTGACGAGGCTCCATTTGCCGCCCTCGCCTTCAAGGTCATGACCGACCCCTATGTCGGCAAGCTCACCTACTTCCGCGTCTACTCCGGCAAGCTGGAGAAAGGCGGTCGCGTCCTCAACGTGAAGACGGGCCGCACCGAGCGCATCGGCCGCCTGCTGATGATGCACGCCAACAGCCGCGAGGAGATCGACGACTGCTACGCGGGTGACATTTGTGCCGGTGTCGGCCTCAAAGAAACCGGAACCGGCGACACCCTGGCCGCTCCAGATGCGCCGATCGCGCTGGAGAGCATCGAATTCCCCGAGACCGTGATCGCCGTTGCGATCGAGCCGAAAACCAAGGCCGATCAGGAGAAGATGGGCAACGCCCTACAGCGCCTCGGCGAGGAGGATCCGACTTTCAAGATCGAAAGCGACGAGGAAACCGGCCAGACCCTGATCCACGGCATGGGCGAGCTTCACCTCGAGGTGATCGTCGACCGCATGTTGCGCGAGTTCAAAGTCGAGGCCAACGTCGGCAAGCCGCAGGTCGCCTACCGCGAGACGATCCGCAAGCGAGTCGAGAAGGTCGTCGCGCGCTTCGTCCGCCAGACTGGCGGTCGCGGCCAGTTCGGCCACGTCGTCATCAACGTCGAGCCTGCCCCCGGCGAGGGCTTTGAGTTCGTCAACAAAATCAAGGGCGGCACGATCCCGGGCGAATTCATCGGCCCGGCCGAACAGGGCATGCGGGAGGCGCTGGAGAACGGCGTCAAGGCCGGCTACCCGATGGTCGACGTCAAGGTCGAACTCGTCGACGGCTCCTACCACGACGTCGACTCCTCTGAGATGGCGTTCAAAATCGCCGGCTCGATGGCGATCCAGGACGCCGCCCGCAAGGCCAACCCGGTCCTGCTCGAGCCGGTGATGGCGGTCGAGGTCGTCACTCCCGAGGACTTCCTCGGCGATGTGATCGGCGATCTCTCGCGCCGTCGCGGCAAGGTCCAAGGTCAGGATCAGCGCGGCAACGCGCTCGCAGTTCAAGCTTTCGTGCCCCTCGGCGAAATGTTCGGTTACGCGACCGAACTGCGCTCGATGACGCAGGGCAGAGCCAATTACACGATGCAGTTCGAGCGCTACGAAGAGGTCCCCGGCAACATCGCCGAGGAAATCGTCGAGCATCGCTCGGGTGAGCCGGTGGGGGCAACTTCATGACCGGCAGTAGGCCACACGGTTGTTCTAGCTATATTTCCCAGGTTCGCCCGCAGGCAGTCGTCGCAGGACTGACTGTCGCCGGATGCGCACCGCAAACTTAATCAGTCAACGCAGACAGAACCCGACTTCGAAAGGTAGAACGGAGAGAGATGTCCAAGGAGAAGTTCGAGCGCGATAAGCCGCATGTGAACGTCGGCACGATCGGTCACATCGACCACGGAAAGACGACGCTGACGGCCGCGATCACCACGACGCTCGCCACCAAAGGCGACGCCGAGGCGAAGAGCTTCGCCGAGATCGACAACGCTCCGGAGGAGAAGGAGCGCGGGATCACGATCGCGACCTCACACGTCGAGTACCAAACCGACAACCGGCACTACGCCCACGTCGACTGCCCGGGCCACGCTGACTACGTCAAGAACATGATCACCGGCGCCGCCCAGATGGACGGTGCGATCCTGGTCGTCTCCGCCGCTGACGGCGTGATGCCGCAGACGCGCGAGCACATCCTGCTTGCCCGTCAGGTCAACGTCCCCCACGTGGTCGTATTCCTCAACAAGGTCGACCAGGTCGACGACGAGGAACTGATCGAGCTGGTCGAGGAGGAGGTCAAGGAACTTCTCAACGAGTACGACTTCCCCGGCGACGACACGCCAATCGTCAAGGGCTCGGCGCTGAAGGCGCTGGAGGGCGATGAAGAGGCGCAGAAGGCGATCTTCGAGCTGGCCGACGCGCTTGACTCCTACATCCCCGAGCCCGTCCGCGAGCTCGATAAGCCCTTCCTGATGCCGATCGAGGACATCTTCTCGATCACCGGCCGCGGCACCGTCGCCACCGGTCGCGTCGAGCAGGGCATCGTCAACACCGGTGACGAGGTCGAGATCGTCGGCATCAAGGACACCACCACGACCGTGGTGACCGGGGTCGAGATGTTCCGCAAGCTGCTCGACCAGGGCCAGGCCGGCGACAACATCGGCGCCCTGCTCCGCGGCACCAAGCGCGAGGAGATCGAGCGTGGCCAGGTGCTCTGCAAGCCGGGCTCGATCACACCGCACACCAAGTTCAAAGCCGAGGTCTACTGCCTGAAGAAGGAGGAGGGTGGTCGCCACACTCCGTTCTTCTCCGGCTACCGGCCCCAGTTCTACTTCCGCACGACCGACGT
>DATMIH010000092.1:0-10634 GCA_035554595.1 Solirubrobacterales bacterium | reverse complement strand
CCCGGACCTGGTCTTCAGCCTGACCAAGGGCATGGTGATGGCGACCTGCATCGTGCTCGTCGGCTGCTACTACGGATACACCGCATCCGGAGGACCCGTCGGCGTCGGCACCGCGACGGCGAAATCGATGGTGCTCAACATCGTCCTGGTCCACATCATCGGGATGCTTGGAACCCTGATCTTCTGGGGGGCCAACCCCAGGGCGCCCATAGGAGGCTGACTTGCAGATCGACGACGAGAACCGCCAAGACGAAGAGGCCCTGCGGGACGAGTCGGCCGCGAGCGCGGAAGCGCCGCCGGCCCCCGCGGAGCCCGCCCCCAGCGGCCCCTACGTCAGCGAAGACGGCGCCACCATGGGCCGCGACTTCGTCATCCCCGGGGTCGACCCTGCCGAGCCCGACCCCTACCGCTTCCACACCGGCCGCAAGCGAGACCACGGCGGCGAAGACGCGATCGAGATCATCGACCTGGTCAAACAGTTCGGCCGCGCCCGCATCCTCAACGGCCTCAACCTCGGCCTTCCCGAGGACCAGGTATCGATGGTGCTCGGCCCCTCCGGGACCGGCAAGAGCGTGCTGATCAAGCACATCGTCGGCCTCCTGATGCCGGACTCGGGCGACGTCCTCGTGCACGGCGAATCGATTCCGAACATGACCGACGACGAACTCTTCGAGGTGCGCAAAAAGTTCGGGCTGCTTTTCCAGGACGGTGCCCTCTTCGGCTCGATGAACATCTACGACAACACCGCCTTCCCGCTGCGCCAGCACACCGACAAAAGCGAGGAAGAGATCGGCGAGATCGTCAATCGCCGGCTGCGCGAGGTCGGGCTGATGGAGGCGGTCTACAAGATGCCGAACGAGCTCTCCGGCGGCATGCGCAAGCGCGCCGGCTTCGCCCGCGCGCTGGTGCTGGAACCGGCGATCGTGATGTTCGACGAGCCCGACTCCGGCCTCGACCCGGTGCGCACGGCGCTGCTCTGCGAGCTGGTCCGTGAGGTACACGAGGAGAACGGCGGCTGCTACCTGGTGATCAGCCACGACCTCAACACGGCGCGGCGCGTTTCCGACTTCATCGCGGTGCTCTGGAACGGCAAGATCGTCGAGTCGGGCCCCAAGGAGGAACTGTTCGACTCCGAGAACCGGTTCGTCAACCAGTTCCTCAACGCGGACGTCACCGGTCCGCTCTCGATGGATTGAGCGCGACTGCGGCCTGGGCTGTCCGCCACGCGCGGCCGGCCCTGGCGGTTGCGGCACTGCTTGCGATCGGCGCCGCTATCGCGGCGACGCAGCTCTCGACTGACGCCGGCACCGACACCCTCGTAGATCGCGATACTGAGAGCTACCGCGCCACCGAACGGGTGCGCGAAGTCTTCGGCGAAGAACCGGTCGTCGTGGTCGCCGAAGGCGACCTGCAGGAACTGATCCTGACGCGCAACCTGGAGAAGCTCCTGCGGCTCGAGGGCTGTCTCTCGGGAAAGGTGCCGAAAGGGGCCAAGCCGATCCCGGGTCCCTGCGCGGAAATCGCCCAATTGCACCCGGTCCAATACCTCGCTGGCCCCGGGACCTTCCTCAACGAGGCCGTGATTCAGATCGATGAACAGCTGCAACAGCTCGCGACCAGCGTCGCGCCTGACCAGCTGCGTGAATTCCTGCTCCAGGTAGCGGCCCGGTACGGCATCACCAGCGCCCCGTCGATCGGCAACCCGGAATTCATCGCCGCCGTCGTCTTCGATCTGCGCCGCTCGCGCGGCACGCCGAAGTCCAAGTTGGCGTACCTCTTCCCGAACAACCACTCGACCCAGATCGTCCTGCGCCTGCGGCCCGATCTCAGCTCGTCCGAACGCAGTCGTGCCCTCGCGCTTATCCGCGAAGCGGTCTACGACACGACTCCTCGCCACGCCTGCTCCTTCAAGGGTGAACCCGAGGCCTGCTTTGCCCTACACAAGGGTAGCTACACGATCTCGGGTGCTCCGATCGTGCTCGAAGGAATCACAGGGGCGCTGAAGGAAGCGCTCCTCATTCTCTTCGCCGTCGCGGTTGCCGTCATGGCCCTCGTGTTGCTCTTGGTCTTCCGCTCTCGCTTCCGGCTTCTTCCCCTTGTGATCGCCCTTGCCTCGGCAGCACTCACTTTCGGCTTGCTCGATCTGTTTGGGGGCTCGCTGACGATCGCCTCGATCGCGACCCTGCCGATCCTGATCGGCCTGGTGGTCGACTACGCGATCCAGCTGCAGGCGCGCTTCGATGAGGCGTCTGCTGGTGGCGCGAGCGCTCTCGATGCGGCTCACACCGCTGCTGGTCGTTCAGGTCCAACGATTGCCATTGCCTGTCTCGCCACCGCGGCCGGTTTTCTGGCGCTCCAGCTGTCTCCGATCCCGATGGTTCGCGGATTCGGAGTGCTCCTCATCCTGGGGGTTGTTATTGGCCTCATCCTGGCGTTCGTAGGCGGATTCGCGGCGCTGAGCCTGCGACCCGCGACGAGAGGAGGGGGTGCCCCGGATGCGCGCGGCGTCCTCTTTTTCGCACAGACCACTTGGCGAGAGAAGCTGCGCGCCAGGCGAAAAACCCAGCAAGCGGAGGGGCATCCCCTCCTCTCGTCCGAGCGACTCGTAGGACTCGCGCTCAGCCACCCACGGCAGGCGCTGGCTGTCGGCGGGGCGTTGGCGGTGATCGGGTGGGGGCTCGGGACTCAGATCGAGACGGTGTCTGACGTGCAGTCGCTGGGACCGCAGGGGTTGCGTGAGATCAAGGATCTGGAACGGGTGCAGGACGCGACGGGGGTGGCGGGGCAGCTCGAGGTGGCGGTGGAAGCTCCGGATCTCTCGGATCCGGCGACGATTCAGTGGATGGCTGACTTCAAGCAGCGGGTGCTCGAAGAAAACGGGTTCTCGGGGTCGAGGCCTAGCTGTCTCAAGGCTGAAATCTGCCCGGGGCCGGCGCTTTCCGATTTCCTGGTCAGCGGCAAAAGAAAAGAACAACTGAAGCGGAATGAAATCCGTGCGACGTTGAGGGAACTGCCTCCCTATGACCTCGAACAGCTTGCACCCGTGAACGCGAAGACAGGATTGCCAGGTCACCTTGCGCTGCTCAGCTTCGGGATTCGCTCGCAGTCTCTCCAAGGTCAGCAGGCGGTGATCTCGCGGGTGCGGGATGCGGTGGGGGAGCCGGGATCTCCCGGCGGGCCGCCGACGGGGGTGAAGGTCCGCTTTGCGGGGCTGCCGGTGATCACTGCCGCGGCAGCATCAGATCTATCCAGCAGCCGCTACTGGTTGACGCTGGCGGGGCTTGCGGCGGTGGCGCTTGCGCTGCTCGCCGCCTACCGCTCGTTTGTGCGGGCGCTGGTGCCGCTGGTCCCGGTTGTACTCGCCACAGGCTGGTCCTCGCTGGTCCTCTGGCTGAGTCAAATTCCGCTCAACCCGATGTCGGCTGCGCTGGGGGCGCTGACGATTGCGATCGCGACCGAGTTCAGCGTGATCTTGGCCGCGCGCTTTCGCGAGGAGCGCGGTGGCGGCCTGGCCGCGGCTGAGGCAATCAAGGTGGCCTACGCTCGCACCGGCCCGGCTGTCTTTGCCTCAGCGGTCACGGTTCTCGCCGGTTTCGCAGTGCTGATCGCCAGCGACGTCAGCATGCTGCGGGACTTCGGCTTTGTCACCGCGATCGACCTCGGCGTCGCATTGCTCGGGGTGATGGTCGCCTTGCCGGCGGCACTTGTCTCGCTGGAGGAGCGGTGAGGGATCGCTACTCGCTCCTCGTCGGCCTGCTCTTCGCGGTGATCATCGTGATCGCGGTGATCAACACGCTCGAGCACAAGGATGAAGGCACCCTCGGGCTCGACAAGCTGGCCAGCCGCTGGCCACTGCCCGAGTTTGCCGTGCCGCGGGCCAACGGCTCGCTGGAAGGGGACGCGAACGTCGCCCAGGACGATTGCGAAACCTCGCAGACGCCCTGCCCGCCCTCGGCCCGCCGTGAGCCCGCCTGTCGCATTTCCACTCCCGGCGCGATCCGTGTCTGCGACCTCTTCAATTTGCCGCTGGTGATCTCGTTCTGGTTTACGCGCGGCGGCAACACTTGCACCGAACAGCAGAGCGTGGTCGATCGCGTCTACCGGCGTTACCGTGGGCGGGTGAGCTTCCTCTCGCTCGACATTCGCGACGATCGCGGCACGGTTCGCGAACTGATCCAGCGCAACGGTTGGAAGATGCCGGTCGGCTATGACCGCGACGGCGCGGTCGCCAGCCTCTACCGGGTGGGCATCTGTCCGACGATTGCCTATGTCTACCCCGGCGGCACCCTGCAGGAGGCCAGCATCGGCACGCTCACCGCCCCACGGCTGGAAGCGCGGGTCGATGAGCTGCTGCGAGCGACGCGGCTGGCGGAGGGAGGCTGAGTGGGCGACGCCAAAGCCAGCGGATCGGACCTTGGCTCAGAGCCTCTGCCCCGGCAGGGCTGGGTCGCCCCGCACATCGCCGCCGAGTTCCCTGGCCTTGGCATCGCCTGGGTCGAGCTGGTGAACAAGCGGACCAGTAGCCCCGAGCCGGTTCGGCGGCGGCTGCGCGATCTCTCCGATCGTTTCTACGGCTCGCACGCGATTCACATGCGAGAGCGGCCGATCCCATGGGCCTACCGTGTCTTCTTCCGTCAGATTGGCCTCGACCCCGACCACACGCGCACACCGGTCGAGCAGCTTGCTCTCGATCGCCTGCACGACGGTGCCTTCGTCAGCCGCGGTATGCCCGCAGACGCCCTCACCATCGCCACGGTTGAGACTGGCGTCGCCCTGCGGGCCTTCGATACGACCAGCCTACGGGGCGAGCTCTGCATCCGCGACTCGGCGCCGGGCGAGTCACTGCCGGGCAAGCCCACCAAGCTCGCCCAGGGAACCCTGACGATCGCCGACGGTCGGCGCCCGCTGGAGCTGCTCTTCGGTGGGCCCGTCGCCGGTCCCGGCCTCGACTCTGATGCCGGCCAGATCGCGATCGTCGCCGTGCAGGTCAAGGGCGTGCCGCAGGCGGCGGTTGACGAGGCACTCTGGATCGCCGAGGCAGCGATCGCCGCCTGACTGCTGCATTTTGTTCTTAACCGGTTCATCGTTTTCAGCCGCGGCGGCGTGATCTACACTCGATTTCAGGTTTATGCCGGATCTGCTCGATCGAGACACTCTCAAGACGTTTCGAGTGGGAGGCGATGAGCGCCTCGCGCGGGCTGAGCTGCGCCGTCAGGTCGGCCGCCTCGAGCACGAGCTGTCCCGTCTCTGCGCCGAGGCCTTTCCACGCCTGACGCTCGACACTGAGGTCCCGGCCAGCTTCGCCGTCCCCCGGGTTGCCAGGCTCGAGGAGCTGGAGCAAGTTCGCGACGCCCTCGCGGAGCGGATCGCCATTGCCCGTGAGGCCCTGCGCAAGCAGGACGAGCTGGAGACCCGCAACCGCGAGCTGCTCGAGCAGATGCTGACGGCGCCGGCCGAGCACAAGTGGATGCGGATCTCGCGCGCCGACGTCGGCGAGCCCGGCTGCGGCCACTGGCACTCTCGCCCGCGCCTCGGGCCGCTGGGCATGCTGATGGGCTGGTGGCGGGTCAAGGTCTCCTCCGGATGTCCGTTATCCGGACGGCTTGCGGCCGTTGAGCGATAGACCGGGCCAGGAGGAGCGACCGCCGGCACCGTGGGGAAACTTCCCGCTGGCCGAGCTGACCGTGCTCGCCGGCATCGTGATGCTGGTGATTGGCCTCTTCAGTAGCAGTCCGACGGCGATCGGGGTCGGGGTCGTCCTCGCCGGCCTCGGCGGCCTCGAGGTCTCCCTGCGCGAGCACCTTGCCGGCTACCGCTCGCACACGACATTGCTCGCCGGCACGGTCTTCGTGCTCGTCACCGGCGGTCTCTTTTACCTCGGTGGCCTGATCCTGGCGGTTTGCCTGGCCGCCGGCGCCGTGGCCTTTGTCGCTGCTTTCCTGCTCCTCCGCCGCGCCTTCCAAAGGGCCTCTGGAGGCCTGCCCTTCAAGGTGGGCCGTTTCGGCAGCTAAGGCCTAATTTGGCAGGGGTGGAGCGTCTTGCACTTTTTGGGCGCCAACCTTGCGGCGCCAGCAGGCTCCGCTATATCCAAAAAGTTAAGCGGAACCCCTGCCAAATTAGGCCTCCTAGACCAGAACCGAATCCCTGGATGACAGTTCGGCGGAGAGCAGCGAGCGCTGGCGCGAGGTCAGCGTGCCGAGCTTCTTGTTCTCGTTGAGGGCGAGGCCGATTAGGAACTTGCGGGCGCGGGTGCGGCCCCAGCGGCGCTGGCTGGTCAGCAGCTCGGCCAGGGTCATGCTCTCGGTCTCCCAGGGACACTCGCGCACAACGTCCGCCGCGTCGACGTCACCCCGGGCGATCGAGCGCTTGAGCTCCGCTCTCGCAAGTCGCACGCGGTTGGCGCGAGCAAGCGCCTGCATGTGCTGCGGGGCCTGGATTACGGAAGCGGTCGTCTGAGCAGGGGCGATCGAAGCTGCGTCCACTGGGACTCCTCCATTCGAGGTTCATTAACTGGGTAGCTCTGCGCACCGAACCGGAGGGGCGAACCTCGGCCTGGCTGAGTTGAGTGCTCCACCATTCGCGTCCCTGCCCCGGGATGCGGTCGGCGCGTTGGGCAAGCTATGCGTTGGGGGCAGAGACAGTCAACCCCGTCGGATGGAAAGTCGCCCCAGGCCGGTCGCTAAGAGCATCTTTTTCGTGGACGTTTTGACCTGTCCAGTTTCGGACAGGCCCGAAACTACCCCGACCGGGGTAGTTTCGGAAAGTCCTTGATCACTCGGGCGATCGTTCCCAGTGCGCCGTCGAGGTGCTCCCGCGCGTGGGTCGCCATCAGGCTGGTGCGCAGCAGAGCGCCGCCGGGCGGGACGGCGGGGTGGATCGCGACGTTGGTGTAGACGCCGGCATCGAAGAGCGCCTTCCAGAGCAGCACCGCCTGCCAGTCATCGCCGACCACGACCGGCACCACCGGCGTCGTCGCCACCGTGCCGTCGGGGAGGGTCCCCGGCTCGATCACTTTCAGGCCGAGGTGGCGCAGTCCCTCGCGCAGGTACTCGGCGTTGGCGAGCAGGGCCTCGAAGAGCTGCGGGCCATCGCTGCGGATCACTCGCAGCGCCTCTAGCGCCGCACCCACCGCCGCCGGCACCGCGGAGGCGCTGAAGACGAAGGAGCGCGAGGAGATCCGCAGGTACTCGATCACGTCTGCCGGACCGGCGACGAAGCCGCCGCAGGAAGCGAGACTCTTGGAGAAGGTGCCCATGCGCAGGTCGACTTCGTCCTCGAGGCCGAAGAGCTCGCAGGCGCCGGCGCCACGGGCGCCGAGCACGCCGGCGCCGTGCGCCTCGTCGACCATCAGGCGGGCGCCGTAGCCCTTGCAGAGCTCGACGATGCGCGGCAGGTCACAGACATCGCCCTCCATCGAGAAGACGCCGTCGACGACGACGAGAACGCCGCCGCCGTCCTCGGCGGCGCGTTGCAGCATCTTCTCCAGCTTGTCCATGCGGTTGTGGCGGAAGGGCCGCAGCTTGGCGCCGGAGAGCCGGCAGCCGTCGAGGATCGAAGCGTGATCCCCGGAGTCGACGATCACGGTGTCTCCCGGCTCGAGGATCGTGCCGATCGTGCCCAGGTTCGCCTGGTAGCCAGTCGAGAAGACGATCGCGTCCTCGCTTCCCATCCACTCGGCCAGCTCGGTCTCCAGGGCCACGTGCAGCGGCGTCGTCCCGTTGAGCAGGCGCGAGCCGGTGACGCCGGTACCGTAGGTCTCCAGAGCGTCGCGCGCTGCCTGCTTGACCCGCTCATCGCCGGTTAGGCCGAGGTAGTTGTTGGAGCCGAGCATGATCGTCTCGCGCCCTTCCATCTCGACCACCGGGCCGGCCTGCGAGGTGAGCAGGCGGAAGTAGGGGAGGAGGTCGTGCTGCTTGGCCGCTTCCAACTGCTCGAGGCGATCGTGGCTGCGGGCCTTCTCGAAGACGTCGACGGGGGTCCTGGCGGTTTCGCTCATGGCGGAAGTGTAGGTTCCGGGTCCCGTGGCGAGCGTGACTATCAAGCCGGTTCGCGACAAGCGCGACCTGAAGCGCTTCGTCAAGGTGCCGTTCGGGTTGCGGCGCGACGATCCGCAGTGGGTCGCACCGCTGATCTTCGAGCGGATGGAGTTCCTCAACCGCGAGAAGAACCCCTGGTTCGAGCACGGCGAGGCCGAGTTCTTCATCGCCGAGCGCGGCGGTGAGGCGGTCGGTCGGATCAGCGCCCACGTCGACCACCGCTGGGACGAGTACCAGGGTGGAAGCGACGCGATGTTCGGCTTCTTCGAGGCCGCGGAAGACGCCGAGGTGGTGGCGGTGCTGCTCGGCGCGGCGAGCGAGTGGGCCCGCGGCAAGGGCCGCGCCCGCATCCTCGGCCCGATGGACTTCACCACCAACGACGAGATCGGGATCCTGATCGAGGGCTACGACCGACGGCCGATGATCCTCGAGCCCTGGCACCCGCCCTACTACCGCGAGCTGATCGAGGCCGAGGGCTTTGGCAAGGCGATGGACGTGCAGATGTGGGAACTGCAGTTCGGCGATCTCAAGGAGGGCGAACGCTTTGACCCCTCGATCCACGCGGCCGCCGAGAAGGCACTGCACGACGAAGGGATCGCGATCCGCAACATGCGCAAGCGCGACATGGCCGGCGAGGTGCGCCGCTTCATGGACGTCTACAACGAGGCCTGGGGCGACAACTGGGGCTTCGTCCCGATCACCGACGCCGAGGTCGAGTTCCAGGCCAAGAACCTGAAGCAGGTGATCGACGAGGACTGGGCCTTCATGGCTGAAAAGGACGGCGAGGTCGTCGGCGCCGCGCTGACGCTGCCCGACATCAACCAGGTGATGGCGAAGCTGAACGGCCGCCTGCTTCCCTTCGGCTGGCTCAAGTTCCTGCTCGGCAAGCGCAAGATCGACCAGCTACGCGTCTTCGCCCTCGGCGTCAAGCACGAGTACCGCCACAGCGGCGTCGCCGCCGGCCTCTACCTCAAGCACCTCGAGACGGCAGCGGCACCGGGCAAGATTGAAGGCGGCGAGATGGGCTGGATCCTCGAGACCAACGGGCCGATGAACCGGGCGATGGAAGGGATGGGCGGCACGGTGGTCAAGAAGTACCGCGTGTATGAGAAGGCGCTGAACGACTGATTCGAATTTCCGCACCCGCGGATGTCGCGCCTGGCGCGGCGCTGGATCGCCGCCCGCGGCCTTGCGCGTAGCGCCGCTACGCGCGGCGGCCCCACGCGCCGCCCAGCTTGGCCAGGCACGCCCCCGCGGTCACGCAAATTGCAAATCAGTCGTTCAGCGCCTTCTGGAACTGCGGAATGTGCGGGGTGGCCTCAGATGTTCGCCGGGTGCGTCGTTACAGTCGGCGGGTGAGTTCAATGGAGCTAGAGACAGTCTCGGTTCGTGTCCTGCCCCACGAGACTCCCGCTCCGCTTGCTGTCCGCAATGAGGCGCGGACCGCGGTGGTGGCAGCCGCCGGCGGCGTGCTGGCGGGCGCTGCGACAGTGGCCGCTGTGCGCGCGGTGACCGCCGTCGCAAGCCGCAAGCGCACCCCTCGCCGCCTCGGCCGCCGTGAGCGGCCCAACGTAGTCGCCAGCCGCTCTTTTCTGGTTGACGTCCACCTGCTGGGTCGGTGAGCCTCGAGGTAGAGGTACGACCGGCCTCGCCCTTCCGCTTGCCGGGCTACGGCAGCGAGGACGGCACGATGCGGGTGCAGCGCGGCGTCACCTCCCGTCTCCTGCACGTGGACGGCAGCCCTGTCCTGGTGCGGGCCTGGGAACCGGGCAAGGACCGGGTATCGCTGCGGGCCGAGGCGCTCGACCCCAAAGCCATTGCCGCGCCCGGGCCGGCGACGGCAGTGCCGGACCGGCGGGCCGGTACGGCCGAGTTGGAGCTGGCGCTGGAGCGGATGCGCTTCGCCCTCGCCGTCGATGACGATCTCAGCGAGTTCTACCGTCGCTTCAAGGGCGACCCGCTGTTGGGGCCGCTGCTGCGCCGCCGACCGCACCTGCGCCCGCGGCGCCGGCCTTGGGCCTGGGAGGCGCTTGCCTGGGCGGTGGTCAAGCAGTTGATCGAGACCGGCCGGGCTGCCCGCATTCAGCGCCGCATGGTCGGGCGCTGGGGGCTGCGGCTCGGTCCCCGTGGCGAGGGCTTGCGCGATGTCCCCACCCCCGAGCTGATCGCCGGGCGCGCCCCGGTCGAACTGGAGTCGATGGGCCTGGCGCTGAAGCGCGCGATCGCCCTGCGCGCGGTTGCCGGCCAGGTCGCGGGCGGCCGCTGCGAGCTCGATCGCCCGGCGGCCGACGCCCGCTTGCTGCGGATTCGCGAGATCGGCCCCTGGACCGTGCAGTGCCTCGGTCTCTTCGGCCGCGGCGACCCCGACTCGCTGCCGGCCGGCGACCTGATCTACCTGAAGCTGGTCGGCCGCCTGGCCCGGCTCGGCCGCCGCGCGACGGTCGAGGAGGTGGAGGAGTTCTACGCTCCCTACGCCCCTTTCCGAGGCCTGGCGGGAGCCTGGACGGTCGGCCTATAGAGGGTCATCTGCGGCCGAACTCAAGCGTGCGTGGTTACGGTCGATAAGCCTGCAGATGGAGAGCTCGAAACGAGGCGGCG
>DATMIH010000091.1:0-9035 GCA_035554595.1 Solirubrobacterales bacterium | reverse complement strand
AGTCCCGGGGGCCGCCGAGGCGGCCTGCGGCCTACCTGGACCTCGCCGGGCAGGGTCGACGGTCCTGCTTGGCCTTGCACCGGGCGGGGTTTGCCTGGCCGCCGCGTCACCGCGACGCCGGTGCGCTCTTACCGCACCATTTCACCTTTGCCTGTTCGCGACTCACGTGTGGTCGCGCCATCGGCCGTGTATTTCTGTGGCACTGTCCCGCGGGTTTCCCCGGGTGGGCGTTACCCACCGCCTTGCCCTCTGGTGTCCGGACTTTCCTCGAGGGGTTTTCTCTCCCCCCGCAGTCGCTCGGCCCGCTCCGCGAGGGTAGCGCTGGATCGGACTCGCGACAAATGCATCGAATACCCTGGCTGGTGATGCCCGTCGCCGTCGTCACCGGAGCAGGCGGCGGCCTGGGCCGCGCAATCGCCCTCGAGCTGGGCGGACGCGGCTTCCTCGTTCACGCCACCGACATCGACCCCGATGCCGCGGCCCGTACTGCCGATGAGATCGGAACCGGGGCGCGCTCGACCGCGCTCGATGTTCGCGACGAGGCGGCCTGTCGGGCGCTTGCGGCCGATGCCGCGGCGCGCGGAGGGACGCTCGATGTCTGGGTCAACAACGCCGGCGTGCTCGCCACCGGCCTCGCCTGGGAGCAGGACGAGACGACGCGACGGGCGATGTTCGAGATCAACGCCCTGGGCACGATGAATGGGACTGTCGCCGCCCTGGAGTCGATGATCGCCGCCGGCCGCGGCCACGTGATCAACATCGTCTCCCTAGCCGGCATCGTTGCTGCGCCGGGCGAGGTCAATTATTCGGCGAGCAAGCACGCAGCGATGGCCTTCACCCTCGGCACGCTCTTCGACCTGCGCCGCGCCGGGATCGAGGGAGTCGAGCTCTCCGCCGTCTGCCCCGACGGCATCTGGACGCCGATGCTCGAGGACAAGCTGGATGACCCCGACGCCGCCGGCTCCTTCTCCGGTCACCTGCTGACACCGGAGCAGGTCGCGCGAGAGGTCGGCAAGCTGATCGAGCGCCCCCGCCCGGTCTTGATCCTGCCCCCCTGGCGCGGTCCGATGCTGCGCCTCTTCGACCTCTCCCCCCGCCTCGCCCTGCGCCTGCTGCCCTGGGTGATGCGTGACGCAAGGCGCAAGCAGCGCCATTACAAGAAGCTGATCGAGGCCGGCAAGTGGCCCAAATAAGGCGCCGGCTGCACTAACGGCGTCCCGGCCAGCCTTAGACCTTGCGGAAGACCCCTACGACCTTGCCGAGAACCGTTGCCTCGGTGGTCCGGATCGGCTCCATCGTCGCATTCTCTGGCTGCAGGCGGATGTGGTCGCTTTCGCGGAAGAAGCGCTTGACCGTCGCCTCCTCGCCGATCAGGGCGACGACGATCTCGCCGTTCGTCGCGTCGTCAGCTGGGCGCACGACGACGTAGTCGCCCTCGAAGATTCCGGCTTCGACCATCGATTCGCCGCGCACGTTGAGGATGTAGTCGCCATCCTCGCCACCGATCACGTCGGGCACTTCGATGTATTCCTCAACGTTCTCTTCGGCGACGATCGGCTCGCCGGCGGCAACCTGGCCGACCAGCGGCAAGCCGTTGCCGGGCATGATCGTCTTCTTCGCCTTGTCGAAGAGCAGCTCGATCGCCCTCGGCTTCGAGGGATCGCGTTTGAGCAGGCCGATTTTCTCCAGGTTGGCGAGATGCGCGTGCACGGTCGAAGACGAGTGCAGGCCGACGGCTTTGCCGATCTCACGCACGGTCGGGGGATAGCCCGTCTTTGCCGCATAGCGACGGATGAAGTCGAAGATCTCTTTCTGCCGCTTAGTCAGATCCAGCTCCACGCCTAACTCCCTCCTCAACCTGCCGGGTATCGAATCGCTCGAACACTTGTTCGCAACTGTACCGCCCCGCCCGGACACCCGCAACCAAAAGCCCCGGAATCCCCAAACATCTAGAATCGTCGCCCCTCGAGCGGCTGTGGCGGAACTGGTAGACGCGCAAGGTTGAGGGCCTTGTGTCCCTAACGGGACGTGATGGTTCGACTCCATTCAGCCGCATGAGAAAGCCCCCGCAAATTCGGGGGTTTTCGCATTATTGGACCCCTGCACCGAGAATCGCCAAGGGGCTCGTGCGCCAGTTGGTGCGCCAGTCGTGCAACTGACCGACGCGGTTAATCCCTAGGCAGCTCGCATCGCGGAGGCCCTATCGCCGAACGCAGACAGTGCTTCGGTCGCCTCCCTGAGCATCCGTTCCGCCTTGGCGATAGCTCGACTCAATTCGCGCTGGCGCTCGCGGCGCTGCTCGAAGTCGCCGGCAGCGGTCAACGGCTTTTCGCTCAGCTCAGCTAGCTCAGCTACCAACTGGGCCACGGAGCGCTGCAGCTTCCCAGCCGCTTCCAAATCAATTTCGTAATAGCCGGTTTGCGTGGTCGCGTGGACCACTGGCGATCTCGTGACCTGATTGAGGAAGACGGCCTCGGGGCGTTTTCCGGCCACTCGAAAGCCGTAATGATTCAGCAGATCTAGCCACTCCCGATAGTGGATCGGACCTCCGTCCCGGTCTCGAAGCAGCAGCCGGACCGCCTCCTGACGAATCGTCGCTCCCGTGAGCACCGTGCCCTCCTCACCTCGGCCACCGATCTCCTTGACCTGGGCGGGCATCTGGGCTGGCTTAGCGACCGTCTCAATCAGACGGATCTGGCTAACGACCGCCTCCAATTCGCCGTCTAGCTCATCGAGCTTGTCTTGCAACGACTCGCGTCGCTCTTTCAATTGGGCTTCTTTACGCGCCAAGCGATCCCGCTCCGCCTGGGCGGCACGAGAGAAGCGCTGCGATGTCTTGGCGGCTGGCTCTGGCACGGATCGCTTTCTAACTGAGAAGCCCTGTGGATCGCTAGTGGATTCTTGAGACATCACCAGTCGCTATCACGGGGTTGTTTCTTTGTCTCAAGCCAAATGCAGCCGATCTCGCGTCCCAAGCTGTCCTGTGGATAACTCTGAGCCACTTGGCCTTGCAGAGCCAAAAGAGCCTGTGGATTGTCGAATCCAGCCCGCAGAGCCAGAGCATGAGCTATTCGACTCCGCAAATAAGGATCTTTTGCATTCCTTGGCGATTGTTTTGGGCTTTTGATTCACAACTTTGCGGAACACGATGCTGCTTGTTGAAAGTTCCGTCTTCGACGCGGCCTATCTTGCTCTGCCCTATCGCCAAACGATCCAAGGGAGTTCATCGTGAGAAGCAATGGAACACAAAAAGCGGGAAAGAAGCGCGTGATAGAGAGCATGAGCGCCCGGCACGGCAAAGGAGGACTCCAAGTGGTTCCAGAACCAAGCATGTCCACGAAGGACCCGGACCAAGACACGGTCATCAGCATGGTTGGGCACTCGCTTGGCCCAGTACTTGACGGCCTGTCCGAAGCGAAGAAAGGGATTCGGAAAGCGCAACAATTCCGCAGAACCGCAAAGGGAGTCGGCGCGGACGAGGTGGAGGCAATGGTCGCACGGGAACTGCGCGGGTTGGAGGCAGCGGCGAGGATCGACGCCTAGCTGCTCAATCGATAGTCCCTGAGCCACTACGTCGCGGCTATTTCCAGTCGCAATCTGCTGCGCTGGCTTCACCAGCGTCATGACACTCCGGCCAGATAGGCATCGACCAAGCGGCGGGCTTGATCCCTTGCGCCAGGCATCAGGTGCCCGTAGCGCGAAAAGGTCTCCTCGATAGTGGCGTGGCCCATGAACTCCTGGATCGCCTTCGGGTTGACCCCCGCGTCAATCAACAACGACGCGAAGGTGTGGCGGCACTCGTGAAGGGTGATCGGCCGCAGGAGTTCAGGCTCGCGTCCGTCCTGCTCCGCCGCCCCGCGCTCACGCTCATTGGCCACCGCCCACACGCGCTTGGCGCGGTCTGCGATCCCCTTCGGTCCGAACGGCTCGTCCACCCTCCTCCCAAACACCAGATCCGAGCCGGTCGCCATGAGCCAGGCTTGATCCCCGTTCGGCGTCCAAACTTCTTCCCGACAGGAACCCGCCAGTTCTCTGGGTTGTGCCAAGCGAGAATTCCCGTCTCGGCACCTTGAAGCCAACGGGCAATTTCAAGTCCAGCCTGTCGTCGCCCCTCGACTTGCAGGCCCTGTCGCTGGAGACGCAGAGCGCGCTGGGCGTTCCACAGCGCGACGACCACCGCAGACATCGTGGCAGCTGCCGCAACGATCTCAACCGCAAGCGATTCGTTGTTCATTGCAGCCGCCGGTGGGCTACTTCGTAGACCGTTTCGGCATTCGACTCTGGTGGGTGATGGCGAATCCCAAAGGCGAATGCTCGAAGTGCCATCGGGCGATTCGGGTGGGTCACCGCGACGAACACGGCGCCGAAGCGCCCATCCGGCCAAGGCACGTAGGTCTTGACACAGCCACCAAGCATCGTGGCGTCCCGACCCTCGTCGTGGCACGCCTTGAGCCGAGATTTCGCAATGCCGCCTTCGCGGCGCAACTCCTTGCGGAATTCGCGCAACGCGTTCTCAGCACTCGCGGGGAGTCGTTCCAAGTCTTCTGTCAGCGCGTCCTCGTCAAAGCCGACCGGGAAGACCGGCTCCGGCCGCACTTCGGCCACGCTTAGCCCTCGTCGTCGGTCGGCAGCGAGCCGAAGTGGCGGTCGAACTCCTCGGAACTGAGCCGCTGCTCCCCGTGGCGGGCCAAAATCGCCTCTAGCGAAGTATCTCTCCCGTCAACCGCCTCAAGGGCAGCCAGCGCTGCCTCAACCCGATCCTCGGGGAGGTGGTCAAGGACAGCATGAGCCTTATCGCGAGTCGTCACAATGCAGATGGTAGCCGGGCCGACGGCGCATGCCGTTCGGTGGATCAGGCGGGAAAGCGCGCCACGAAATCGCGAATTCCATCGGTCATCCGCTCGACCTCGCCCTCATCCAGATTCTCAGGATGCCCGTGAGCACCCTCGTTTCTTTGTGCGTACCAAGCAGTCAGGCTCTTCCGCTGGACCTCAGTGATCAGCTCGGACTTGCGAAGGTTCACTCCGAGGACCTCCACCGATTTCGCACGACCCTTTTCGTCCGTCGTAGCCACGTCGTGCTTCCGCGCGAGCTTGCGTAGGTGCTCCTCTAGAACAGTCCCGGCAAGGACGGCGGCCGGACCGATAAAGCCCTTGGAAAGCAGCTCGTTCGCCATGTCTAGGAAGTCATCGAACAGATCAGCGTGAACGATCTCCTGAACCGAAGCCAAGCCGCCAAATCGGTAGTCGTCCCGTAGGGCATGCACGATCGCCGTTAGCTGTTCTGCCTTCCACGAGTAGTTGTCCAATTCGACGGCGGCCGCTGCCTCATCCTCGTAAGCGCTCCCCGGCGGGGCAAAGCGCCTAATTGCCGCTCGCGCTCGCGTGACAATCCGCTTGGCATCGTAGTCCCCTATATAGCCACTATCGTTCGCAGAGTCTCGGCGGTCGGCGATGATTTCGGAAAGCCGCTCGACGATCTGATCAGGCGCAGTGGGCATGGCCGAGCGATCCTATGGTCCCGCTCCGACACGGTCGTGCGCCAGTGGTGCGCCAGTCAGCCCCCGAAACAGCCGGATTCAGCCGGTCACAGCCGGATTGGATTTGGCTCTACAGGTCGTTTTCCGCTCTAGCAAGCGGTGCCTTTTCAGCTTGAGGGCCTTGTGTCCCTAACGGGACGTGATGGTTCGACTCCATTCAGCCGCACTCGGAAGCCCCCGTGGATCGGGGGTTTTCGCGTTGCTGGCCCTTACGTCGTGACCACGTTGACCAGCGGCTCGCCTCGCACGTAGCGCGTCACCTGTTCGCCGACAAGGCGGTAGACGCGTCGCTCGGCAGCCTCGCTGTCGCCGGCGAGGTGAGGCGTGAGCAGCACTCCGGGAAGGCTCCACAGTGGATGGTCCTTGGGCAGCGGCTCGGGGTCTGTAACGTCCAGCGCCGCGCGGATTCTCCCTTCCGCCACTGCATCGACCAATGACTCGGTGGCGACGGCCGCTCCGCGGCCGGCATTGACGAGTAGTGCCCCCGGCTTCATCCGCTCGAGCTTGGCCTTGTCGAAGATGCCGTCGGTGGCCGGCTTTGACGGCAGCAGCAAGACGACGATGTCAGCCAGCGGCAGCCGCTCCGCAAGCCGATCGACGCCGTGGATACCCGGCCTGGCGCGACTTGCGATTCGCTCCACGGACACGTCGAATGGCGTGAGACGGTCCTCGACCGCCCGGCCGATCGAGCCGTAGCCGACGATGAGAACCTGCGAGCCGGCCAGCTCGTTCAGCAGGGTCGGTTCCCAAACCCCCTCTTCTTGCCGGCGCTGCCAATGTGCGAGGTCCTTGGTCATCGCGAGGATCATCGCCACCACCCACTCGGAGACGACGACATCGCGCGTTCCCTTCGCGTTGCAGACCGTGACGCCGGCCGGTACGTGCGGCAGCAGCCACTCCACACCCGATGAGTTGGCCTGGATGACCCGCAACTCCTCCATCCTCGGCAACGCCTCGAGCACCCGCCGCGAACCGTAGGGTGGGACGAGAAACTCGGCCTCGTAGAACTCGGGTGGCAGCGAGCCGTCTTTGGGGACGAGCTGCATCTCGACCGCCGCCGGCAATGGGTCAACTGCCTCTCTGCCAAGTCCGTCTCGAAGCCAGAGGCGCACTGCTCAGCCAACCCTCGTGGAGACCGCGTCGGCGTAGCTCCCGGCGACCAGGTCGGCTTCGTCGATCTCGAATGCCCGTCGCAAGCTGACGACCTGTGCTTCCTCGTGCGAGAGGTCCGAATCCGCATCCGCGACTGCCTCGAACTCGATGAAGTCACCAAGGCCATCGACCTGATCGAGATGGACGCGCACTCTCTCCCACAGAAACAGCCATCGCTCCTTGGTGACTACGGCCTTCACTCCGAGGAAGCCGCTCAGTGCCGCCTTCAATTCCTCGGGCTCGTCCACCTCGATGATTCGATAGCGACTCTCTCGCTCTTCGACGCGATCCAGTCGCTCATAGGCGATCAGGTGCGGCCGCGCGCCCTCTTCCTGGCGAAGCTTCAGCCGCCCGTTTGGGACGTAGAAGTAGGTGTCGCGCTGAAACAGCACGCCCTGAGGCTCGGCGCCAATGTCATTGCAGATCGCAAGCGAGCGCACGCGGTCCCGGTCGCGTGCCTTCAGCTCGATGTTGCGTGTGGGGAGAGGGGTCATCGCGGCGCTGTCAAGCCAGAGCTCCGTCGGGCACCAGCCACTGATGGCGAAGCGCGCTCGCCGCCGCGATTCGCTCGTAGTCGCGGTCGTAGTGAACCAGTGCCACACCGGCCTCCTCGGCTGCGCTAGCGAGAAGCAGATCCGCGGGCGGAACCCGGCGGTGATCGCCGCTTGTCGCCAAAGCCAATTGAGTTCGTCTCGCACGGGACCAGAGCTCGCTCGGCATCGGAATCGCCTCGAAGGCGGCGAGGCGATCGCTTACCTCGTGGGCGCGATGCTCATTGGGAGCAAGCCGCGTCAGCTCGAGGATGACCAGGTCACAGACCAGGACGAGACCCGCTTCGACCGCCGCGTTGAACCAAGTCGCGAGCTCTGGAAAGCGACGGTCGCGCACCCAGGTCCAGGCGCCGGTGTCGAAAAGCGCCGGCCGATCAAGCTGCAACAGCGGCAGGCTAGCCACAGCGCTAGGAACGCTCGCGACCGGCGGCGACTTCCTGCGGGGCGCCATCGACGTCGCGGACAACGTCGAATCCCTTGAGGACCCTGCGTCGCGCGGCGTCGCGAAGGGCGGCGTTAACCGTCTCGCTGAGGCCGTTGGTACCCAGCTCTCGACGAGCAGCATCCAGGGCACGCTCATCTACATCAACCGTGGTGCGGGTCATGCACATCATTGTATGGCATCAAGGCTGCGCAAGCGGCCCCGGCCGGTTGACCGGGGCCGCTTTGGTTTGGAGTTTGCTAGCCCTGCGCCGGAGCCGGCTCGAGCTCGCGTGCCTGGGGGAGCCAGCGCAGGCCGCGGGGCAGGTACCAGTTGCGCTCGCCGAGGAGCTTCATTGCTGCGGGCAAGAGGACGCCGCGGACGATCGTGGCGTCTATTAGGACGGCAACCGCTAGACCAATGCCCATCTCCTTCATGTCGATGATGCTGAGGGTGGCGAAGATGGAGAAGACCGCCACCATCACCACCGCGGCGCTGGTCACTGTGCCCGCCGTGGCGGAGATGCCCTGGCGGACCGCCTCGTCCGTGCTTAGACCCCGGTCGACGCCCTCGCGGACACGGCTGAGGATCAGCACGTGGTAGTCCATCGAGAGGCCGAAGAGGATCACGAAGAGGAACAAGGGCAGCCAGGAGCTGATGCCCCCGTTGGAGTGGAAGCCGAGCAGCGACTCCCCCATGCCCCGCTGGAAGACCAGCACCAGGACGCCGTAGGCCGCCCCAACTGAGAGCAGGTTGAGCACGATCGCCTTGATCGGGACGACGATCGAGCGGAACGTGACCAGCAGCAGGAGGAAGGCGAAGCCGAGGACGAAGCCAAAGACCAGGGGCAGGCTCTTGGCCAGCTGGTCGTTGAAGTCCTGCGACTGCGCCGCCGGGCCGGTGACGTTGACCTCGGCACCTTCGACGCCGGCGAATGCCGCCGGCACCATGTCGTGCCGCACCTGCTGCATCGCCCGCGTCGCCGCGGCATCGCTGCCGCTGCCGACCGTGGGGATGTCGATCGCGGCGACCTTGCCGTCGGCGCTCTCTTCGACGCTGATTGGCCCGGCGACGTACTTGCTCGCCGCCGCGTCGTGGCTCAGCTGATCGATCGCCCCGGCCACCGGGCCGGCGCTGACGTCATCGACCTGGACCACCACGGTCGCGCTCGCCGCTTCGCCCGGGAAGGCAGCGGTGACGTGGTCATACGTCTTCACCACGGGGATGCTGCGGGGCAGGTCATCGGCCCCGCTGACCACTGTGTGCATCGTCAAGGCGGGAATCGCCAGCGCGATCAGCACCCCGGCCGAGGCAACCAGCGAGAGCACCGGCCGGCGCATAACCAACTCTACGATCCAGCCCCAGGTGGAGC
>DATMIH010000090.1:0-7212 GCA_035554595.1 Solirubrobacterales bacterium | reverse complement strand
ATATCGCGAGGAGATCGCCGTGGGCGGCGCCACCCGTGAGGCGCACCGCAAAACCGTGCTCACCGCCGGCCGCACGGCGCTCTTCTCCGGCTTCACCGTCGGCGCCGCGATGGCGGCGCTGGTGATCCTGCCGCAGCGCTTCCTCTACTCGATCGCCGTCGCCGGCGCCTCGGTCGGGGTGCTCTCGGCGGTGCTGGCGATCCTCGTCGTGCCCTCGCTCTTGAGCCTGCTGGGGACGCGGATCGACGCGCTCTCGATCCGCAGCGGCCCGGCCGTCTCCGATGAGTCGGGCGGCTGGTACCGGCTGGCGCGCGGCGTCATGCGCCACCCCGTCGGCGTCGCCCTGGTCAGCTCCGGCCTACTGCTCGCCGCCGCCGCGCCACTGCTCTGGACCACCCTCACCGGCCCCAGCGCCGAAGCCGTTCCGCAGGGCAAGCCGTCGTATGAGACCAACAGCTACGTCGAAGCCCACTACCCACGCGAGCTGATCGAGGCGGTCACGGTCACCGTCGACGGCGGCGCCGGCAAGGCAGCCCTGGCCGCCTACCGCCAGCAGATCGAAGCGGTCGGGGGCGTGGTCCACGGCGCTCCCTTCCTCCCCACTTCCGACGAAGTCGCCTACGCCAACTTCGGCCTCGCCGAACCGGCGCTCTCGGAGGGCTCACAGGACACGGTCAGGGCGATCCGCGCCCTCAGCCCTCCGACCGGGGCGACGGCGCTGCTTTCCGGCAACACGGCCCGCTTCATCGACCAGAAGCAGAGCCTGATCGAACACCTGCCCCTGCTTGTGACGATCATCTTCGCGACCACGCTGATCCTGCTCTTCCTGCTCACCGGCTCGGTCATCCTGCCGCTGAAGACCCTGCTGATGAACGCGATGACCCTGGGGGCGACCCTCGGCATCCTCGTCCTCGCCTTCCAGGATGGCTGGCTCGATTGGCTCTTCGCCTATCGCGGGCCGTCCGCGATAGAGGTGACCAGCCTCGTCTTCCTCTTCGCCGTGATCTTTGGCCTCGCCACTGACTACGCGGTGCTGGTGATGGCGCGGATCAAGGAGCAGCACGACCTCGGCAAGTCAAACGAGGAGGCGGTCGCGATCGGCATCGCCCGCACCGGCCGCGTGATCACCGCCGCCGCGATCATGATCGCCGTCGTCTTCCTCGCCTTCGGCGTCAGCTCGGTCTTCTTCATGAAGCAGATCGCCCTCGGCATGGCGGTCGGGGTGATGCTGGACGCAACGATCGTCCGCGCTCTACTCGTCCCCTCGCTGATGCGCCTGCTCGGCGAGTGGAATTGGTGGGCGCCGAAACCGCTGCGCCGCATCTACCTACGCCTCGGCATCTCCGAGGCGTAGCGACAAATCCAAAATCGAGGTGCAACGTCTTTCGGCTCCCCCAAGACCAGAAAGCGTTGCACTGCAACTGGCGAAACCGACCTCGATCAGGGTGCAACGTCTTTCGGCTCCGCTGGCACCGGAAAACGTTGCACTTGTACTGGCGTGAGGTCAGTCACATTACGCATATATAAATTTATATCCGGGTAACCTCTGCCTGGATGGCCTCCGCCCCGACACGTTCGCGCCTCGCCAAGGCCGATCGCATGGAGCAGGCGCTGCTCGCTGCTCACGGTCTCTTCGCCGAGCGCGGCTACGCGGCGGTGACGATGGACGAGGTCGCCGCGGCCGTCGGCGTCACCAAGCCGCTGCTCTACAACTACTTCGGCAACAAGGAGCGCCTCTACATCGCCTGCATGAAGCGCGCTGGCGACGCCCTGGTGGCGACGATCTTGGAGACGGTCGCCGAGACGACCAACCCCGGCGATGCGCTCAACGATGGCCTGCGCGCCTTCTTCTCCTTCCTCGACGCCGATCGGGCCGCCTGGGCGGTGCTCTTCGACGAGACGCTGCCGCACAGCGGCGAGCTCGCCGACGGCGTCGCCGCCTACCGCGGCCGCCTCACCCAGCTGGTCTCCGAATCGCTGCTCGCCCAGCTGCCGGCCAAGCGCCGCGCCGCCGCGCGGATTGAAGTCGAGGCCCTCTCCACCGCCCTGCTGGGCGCTGCCGAGGCGCTGGCCCGCTGGTGGCTGCGCACCGAAGCGACCAGCGCAAGCGAGGCGGCCGAGCTCTTGATCGCCACCGTCGAGCCGGGCCTGCGCCTGCGCTCCACCCCATCTGCCAAATCCTCACGACCGAAACCGAAAGGTGAAAGCAGTTGACCGATAAGCCACGCCGCGTCGCCGTGATCGGCGGCAACCGGATCCCCTTCGCGCGCTCCAACTCCGTCTACTCGCGGGCGTCGAACCAGGACATGCTCACGGCCGCCCTCGACGGGCTGGTCTCGCGCTACTCGCTCGAGGGCGAGGCGCTCGGCGAGGTCGCCGGCGGCGCCGTGCTCAAGCACTCGCGCGACCGCGACCTCACTCGCGAGAGCGTGCTCGGCACCCGTCTCGCCGCCGAGACACCCGCCTACGACGTGCAGCAGGCCTGCGGCACCGGCCTGGAGACGACGATCCTGGTCGCTAACAAGATCGCCCTCGGCCAGATCGACGCCGGTATCGCCTGCGGCGCCGACACCACCTCCGACGCGCCAATCGGGCTCAACGAGGGCCTGCGCGAAGTCCTGCTCGACGCCAACCGGGAGAAGTCGACCTTCGGCCGGGTCAAGCAGCTGACCCGGGTGCGTCCCAGCCACGTGGTGCCGGCGATCCCCCGCAACGAGGAGCCGCGCACCGGTCTCTCGATGGGCGAGCACTGCGCGATCATGGCCGCCGAGTGGGAGGTCGGCCGCTCCGATCAGGACGAGCTCACGGTCAACAGCCACCACCATCTCGCCGCCGCTTACGAGCGCGGCTTCATGGACGACCTGGTCAGCCCCTACCTCGGCCTCGAGCGCGACCAGAACCTGCGTCCCGACTCCTCGACTGAGAAGCTGGCCAAGCTCGGCCCGGTCTTCGGCGGCCCGGAGGGCACGATGACCGCCGCCAACTCGACTCCTCTCTCCGACGGCGCCTCGGCGGTGCTGCTCGCCAGCGAGGAGTGGGCAAAGGAGCGCGATCTGCCGGTCCTCGCCTACTTCGTCGACGGTCAGACCGCCGCCGTCGACCACGTGCACAAGCGCGAGGGACTGTTGATGGCGCCGGCCTACGCGATGCCGCGCATGCTCGACCGAGTCGGCGCCGGCCTCGGCGATTTCGACTTCTACGAGATCCACGAGGCCTTCGCCGCCCAGGTGCTCTGCACGCTCAAGGCCTGGGAGGACCCGGCCTTCTGCCGCGACCGCCTCGGCCGCGACGAGCCGCTCGGCGCGATCGACCGCGAGCGGCTCAACGTCAACGGCGGCTCGCTGGCCGCCGGCCACCCCTTCGCCGCGACCGGCGGGCGGATCGTCGCCAGCCTCGCCAAGGCCCTGCACGAGCAGGGCTCGGGCCGCGGTCTGATCAGCATCTGCGCGGCCGGCGGCCAGGGCGTCGTCGCCGCACTCGAAAGCACAGGAGAGAACAAGTGAGCGACCTCTACACGCAGGTAGTCAACTCGCCCCCGGGCCGGATGATCGCCGGCCGGGTCGGCCTGCCCCAGCCGACGCAGCTGGAGCGCCACCAGCCCGGCGAGCCAGTCGTTTCCGGCGCCGTGCTCAGCGGCGGCGCCCCGCGTGGCCGCCTCGGCAAGCGGATCGAGCAGGTGCTGGGCGACGCCGGCGCGGCCAAGCCCGAGACCTCAAGCTCCCCGGTCAAGGCACTCGTCTTTGACGCCACCGGCATCAGCGACTCGACCGAGCTGGTCGAGCTGCAGCGCTTCTTCCACCCCAACGTGAAGCGGGTGCAGCGCTCCGGGCGCGTGGTCGTGCTCGGCACGCCACCCGCCGGCCTGCCGCCGCGGGCAGCGACCGCGCAGCGGGCGCTGGAGGGCTTCACTCGCTCGCTCGGCAAGGAGATCGGTCGCGGCATCGCCGTGCAGTTGGTCTACGTCGCCGAGGGCGCCGAGGAGGAGATCGACTCCACCCTGCGCTTCCTGCTCTCGCCCCGCTCGGCCTACGTCTCCGGCCAGGTGATCGAGGTCGGCAAGGCGGTGGCGGGGACGCCCGAGGTCGACTGGGAACGACCGCTCGAGGGCAAGGTGGCTTTGGTCACCGGCGCCTCGCGCGGCATCGGCGAGGCGATCGCCACCACCCTGCACCGCGACGGCGCCAAGCTCGTCCTGCTCGACGTACCGGCGCTCTCGGCCGACCTCACCGCCGTCGCCGATCGCCTTGGCGCCGAGACGATTGAGCTCGACATCACCGATCTCGACGCGCCGCTGCAGATCGTCGCGGCGATCCCCGACGGCGTCGACGTGATCGTCCACAACGCCGGCGTCACCCGCGACCGCACGATCGCCAAGATGCCGGAGGACCGCTGGAGCTCGCTGATGGAGATCAACCTCTCCAGCGAGGAGCGGATCAACGATGAGCTGCTCGAGCGCAAGCTGCTGCGGCCCAACGGCCGCATCGTCTGCGTCTCCTCGATGAGCGGCATCGCTGGCAACTCCGGCCAGACCAACTACGCCACCTCGAAGGCCGGCGTGATCGGCATGGTCGAAGCGCTGGCGCCCGAGCTGGCCAAGCGCAAGGCGACGATCAACGCGGTCGCGCCCGGCTTCATCGAGACCCAGATGACGGCGAAAATGCCGATCGCGATCCGCGAAGCGGGCCGGCGCATGAACAGCATGTCGCAGGGCGGCCTGCCGGTCGACGTCGCTGAGACGATCGCTTGGTTCGCCAGCCCGGCCTCGACCGGCGTCAACGGCAACACGGTCCGCGTCTGCGGCCAGAGCCTGCTGGGGGCCTGATGAGCGCCCGCACGCTCGAGAGCTCGCCCAGCATCCTGCCGCTCTACGCGCGGGCCGCGGCGCCGATGGTGCCGGGTGCCTCGCTGCTGCCCTTCATCCCGGGCGGCAGCAAGGAGATCCCGGAGATCGAGCTGACCCTGCCGCAGGTCCACGCCGACCCCGAGCAGGTCGCCGCCTACGCCCGCGTCTGCGGCTTCACCCTGCGCGACCACCTGCCCCCGACCTACCCGCACGTGCTGGCCTTCCCCCTGCAGATGGCGGTGATGGCGGACGGAAGCTTCCCCTTCGGCGCCGTCGGCCTCGTCCACATCGAGAACCAGATCGTCCAGCACCGGCGCATCGGCCTCCATGAGGAGCTGACGATCAAGGTCAAGCCGACCAAGCTGGAGCAGCACCCCAAGGGCCGCACCTTCAGCCTGCAGACCAAGATCAAGGCCGGCACCCGGATCGTCTGGGAGTCGACCAGCACGATGCTCCGCCGCGGCGGCGGAAACGACACGAAAGCGTCCAGCGACTCCGACAAATCCGAACTGCATCAAATTTCCGATCCAGCAGGTAGAGAATTTGATGCAGTTGGCGAGGGCGGGGTTGCAGCAAGCGCGGAGTGGAAGCTCGGCGGGGATCTGGGACGGCGCTACGCGGCCGTCTCGGGGGACCGCAACCCGATCCACATGCACGCTTGGACGGCGAAGCCGCTCGGCTTTCCGCGGGCGATCGCGCACGGGATGTGGACCAAGGCGCGCTGCCTGGCGGCGATTGAGAGTCGCCTGCCCGACGCTTTCCAGGTTGACGTGCGCTTCCGCAAGCCGATCCTGCTGCCCAGCCGGGTCGAGTTCGCAAGCACTTCGCAGGGAGACGAGATCAAGTTCGCGGTGCGCGACGCAAAGCGCGGCACACCGCACCTCGCCGGCTCGGTGAAGCCGCGCGAGGCCAAATCCAAAGACGGGAGGAAGTAGAGATGCCCACCGCCACCGAGGACAAGGGAGTGGCCGAGCGCAGCATGGGCCTGGGCCTGCGCTGGCTCAACAAGCTCGCCGGCTCGGACCTGCTCGACCGCATCCGCATCCGCAAGCAGGTCGAGCGCGCGCTCTTCACCGGCACCAAGAACGGCTTCCGCTCGGCGACCGCCGCCGGGCGCACATTCAAGGCCGCCCAGAACCTGACCGGGCCGGCCCGCCAGAAGCCCAGCAAGCCGCGGGCGCTGTTCGACATCAGCCCCGACGACGAGCAGCAGATGCTGCAGGAAGGCGTGCGCGACTTCGCCGAGGCGAAAGTGCGGCCGGTGGCCAAGCAGGCAGACTTCGACAAGTCCACGCCGGACGAGGTGCTCTCCCAGGCCAACGAGCTCGGCGTCAACATGCTCGGCGTCCCCGAGGAGCTCGGCGGCGTCATGCACGAGCAGGCCGCGGTGACCAGCGTCCTGATCGGCGAGGCGTTCGCCCGCGGCGACATGGGCATCGCCTACGCGGCGCTCGCTCCGGGCGCCGTCGCCACCGCGATCGGCCACTGGGGCACGCCCGAGCAGGAGGCGACCTACCTGCCCGCCTTCACCGGTGAGGACACGCCGGCGGCGGCACTGGCGATCCTCGAGCCACGTCCACTGTTCGACCCGCTGAAGCTGGAGACAATGGCGACCAAGAAGGGTGATGACTGGGTGCTGAGCGGCACCAAGTCGCTGCTCGCCCGCCCCAAGGAGTGCGAGCTCTTCCTCGTCGCCGCCGAGGCCGAGGGCATCGGCCCAGCGCTCTTCGTGATCGAGTCCGGCGCCGACGGGCTCACGGTCGAGGAGGAGCCGGCGATGGGGCTGCGCCCCGCCGCCACCGGCCGCCTGCTGCTCGAGGACGTGACGCTGCCCGCCGGCGCCCTGCTCGGCGAGGGCAAGCGCGAGGATTACGTCGAGTGCGTGCAGCGGGCCCGGATCGCCTGGTGCGCGCTCGCCGTCGGCACGGCGCAGGCGACGCTCGACTACGTCAAGCAGTACGTCAACGAGCGCACCGCCTTCGGCGAACCGATCTCCAACCGCCAGAGCGTCGCCTTCGGCGTCTCCGACATCGGCATAGAGAGCGAAGGCATGCGGCTCGCCACCTACCGCGCCGCCAGCCGCGCCGACCAGGGCCAGGACTTCGCTCGCGAGGCGGCGATGGCCCGCCGGCTCTGCGCCCAGAAGGGGATGCAGATCGGCTCCGAAGGGGTGCAGCTACTCGGCGGTCACGGCTTCGTCAAGGAGCACCCGGTCGAGCGCTGGTACCGCGACCTCCGCGCAGCGGGCGTTATGGAGGGCGCCCTGCTCGTCTAGCGCCAAGCGCTGAGAGCTGAAAGGAACCCATGATCAATCTCGAGATACCGAAGAAGTTCAAGCCCCTCGCCAGCCAGGCGAACCAGGTCGCGAC
>DATMIH010000089.1:0-2835 GCA_035554595.1 Solirubrobacterales bacterium | reverse complement strand
CACAATGATCTGCCCGCGACACATCAAAGGGCCCACCTACCTCCCACGGATCCACATATATAGAGATACATATCTCTCCTCCCTGTAGTAACCCCAGAACTCGCCTCGGCTCCCCGCCGGGGCGTTTTCTGTTGTGGGGCTCTAGCAAGCGGAATGCACGCCTACGACCCAATGACGAAAGCGCGTCCGGGACAGCCAATGCGCGCTCGTGCCACAGTCGGTGCCACAGTCCGACGGCGATAACGCGGGATAGCGGCTCGCCGTTTCGCCAAATACGTTGGGGGTTACATGGGCACGACTCATCTTGAGCAGGCAATCCACTCACAGCCAGACGAGCTAGAGCGCCTAAGCAAACTCGACATTGGCCCGGTCGCCACCCGCCTTGGCGACCGGCAGCGAGTCTGGCTTGTCGGCACCGGAACAAGCCAGCATGCCGCCGAGCTTGGCGCACTACTCCTCTCTGAGGCGGGTGTGGACGCTCGCTGGTCTGGTTCGTTCGAGTTCGCTCGACTCGTTTCTGGACTTGAGCCCCGTGACGCAGTGATAGTCATTTCTCAATCTGGGAGCACTGCCTATGCAAAGGCAGCGCGAGAGAGAGCCATGCGATCGGGGGCAGAGGTGGTTTCGATTACTGGAATCGGCAGCGGTTGGCCCGAGGCGATTGAGACCGTAGAGATGGAGCGCTCCGAGACCTACACCGTGAGCTATACGGCGGCGCTCTTGGTTCTATGCCGCCTCGCCCAAGAGCTGGGCCTAAAGGGCATTTCGTCAGACGATCTGATGCGTGTCGCAGGCAGAACCCAAACGATCGCATCCTCACCCGACCGACTAGCCATCGGACCACCGGACCGCGCAATCATCCTTGTCGGCAATGGGGCTGGAGCAATCACGGCACGGGAGGGAGCGCTCAAGATTCGTGAGGCAGCGCAGGTTCTCGCAGAGGGGTATGGAGGCGAGTATCTGCTCCATGGCGGCGCGGTACCCCTTAGACCCGGTGACACGTTGGTTCTAATCAACCCCGACGCCGATCCCGACGGACTCCTGGGCGCCCTGGGAGAGGCCGCTCGCACCGAAGGGGTCACCGTGGCCCGCATAAACGAGCCGTCAATCAGCCATCCAGTCCTCGCACAGATTCCGCTGACTGTCGAGCTGCAGAAGCTTGCTCTGCAATTCGCAGAAGAGCGATCCACAGACCCGGATCGCGTGATCGTCAGAGGCTGGGCAAGCGATGCTCTTTGGGCCATCGGCTGCCCTGGAACGCCGTAGCGGGAGATCGGTCAGATGGGCGAGTTGCCGGCGCGCCCGAGGTAGGCATCCATGCGTTCCCGAACCTCATCACGGCTGCCCGGCAAGAGGTGCCCGTACACGTCGAAGGTGGTCTGGATTTTCGAGTGCCCCATGAAGCTCTGAATCGCCTTGGGATTGGCGCCTGAGTCGATCAGCAAGGAGGCGAAGGTGTGGCGGCACTCGTGCAGCGTGATCGGCCGGAGCAGATACGGCTCGCGGCCCTCCGCTTCGGCGACTTCCTGCTAGTGGTCGTTTGCGGCGCGCTTTGCCCGACCGTCCACGGTTGAAGCATAGAACGCCTGGTCAACCGTTCGACCGAATACCAGCTCCTCCCCCCTGCGCCCAGTTCGCCGCAGCTCCTCCTCCAGATAGCGGCGAAGGATGGCGAGCAGGGGCACGGCGCGCCGGCCTGCTCGTGACTTGGGCTCGATCACACCCTCCTCCTGGTCCCAGCCACGCTCGACGGCGATCAGATTCGCCTCCATGTCGATGTCGCAGACTCGAAGGGCCTGTAGCTCGCCGCGCCGCAACCCAGCGTAGAACGCGGTGGCCCAGACGGCTCGATCCTCTGACGCCAATACCGCGAGTAGGGCAGCAGCTTCGCCGGGAGAGGCGATTCGCCTCGGGCGCCTTTGCCCGCGGGCTGAAGGTCACGAAGGCAAGGCCAACAGACATGCCCGAGGCTCAAGTCGCTGCGGGTAGAATGCCGGCATGGCTGCATCGCCGACAAAAACCATCGAAGTAGACGCCGAGCTGCTGGAGCGCGCCCGTCGTGTCGCCGACGAGCGCGGCGTGGCTGTGCCGCAACTCGTCCGCGAGGCGCTTGAGCACGAGCTTGGCCCGGCAGACGGTGAGCAGCCGCCCGTCACCTGCATCGGCATGTTCGAGTCGGGCCGCAGCGACTTGAGCGAGCTGGCCAGCCGCGACGTGTACGAGCCGCCGCCATTTCGCTGATTTTCGACACCGGCGTTCTCGTCGGGGCATTTGATCGAGGCGACGCCGCACATTCGGCGTGCGCGACCTTGATCGAGGGCGCACAGGAGCGGCGCGTGATTCCCTCGCCGGTCCTCGTTGAGGTCGATCATTTTCTCGGTCGTTTCGCAGGCGAGCAGGCGTTTACCGCCGTCCTCGATCAGGTCCAGCGCGGCGCTTTCGTAGTCGAGAATCTGACGGCCACCGACTACGAGCGCACGGCCGAGTTGCTGCGTGCCTACGCTGATCTCAAAGTCGGCTTTGTCGATTGCGCGGTTCTCGCGGTCACGGAGCGACTGGGCGAGCCAAGGCTCGCCACGCTCGATCATCGTCACTTCGGCACGATGCGTCCCCACCACGTCGAGGCGCTGGAGCTACTGCCGCACACCTCGTAAGCCGACTCGGTGTGGAGTGGCCCCGCTTTGCTGGACACTGTGATCTACCCCCGCTTTTTTGGAGTCGCGGTTCTGGAGTCAGGCGGCCTGTTGGGTCGTGTTGTGTAGGTCCTCGTACTCGGTCGGGGTGAGCATCCCGAGCGCCGAGTGGCGGCGCCGGGTGTTGTGGAAGAGCTCGATG
>DATMIH010000088.1:0-25078 GCA_035554595.1 Solirubrobacterales bacterium | reverse complement strand
CGAGGCCCGCGATCGCCGCCCGCAGCCGGGGCACGTAGCCATGGTGGTCGGCGCCGAGCACGTTGACCAGCCGATCGAAACCGCGCTCCAGCTTGTCCCAGTGGTAGGCAACGTCGGCGGCGAGATAGGTCGGTTCGCCGTTGGCGCGGATCAAGACCCGGTCCTTGTCGTCGCCGAAGGTCGTCGTGCGCAGCCAGAGAGCCTCCTCGTGGCGGTAGGTGTGCCCCGCCTCGTTGAGCTGCGCCAGCGCCGCGTCGACCTCGCCGCGGCTGTAGAGGTCGCGCTCGGAGAACCAGGTGTCGAAGCGGACGCCGAAGCGATCGAGCGTGCCGCGCACCTGCTCGAGGATCAACTCGACGCCCCGGCTGCCAATCGCCTCGAGGTCGTCGGCCCCGATTCCCTCGCCGGCGATCTGCTGGCCGAGATCGGCCACGTAGTCGCCTGCGTAGCCGTCCTCGGGCGGCTCCTCCCCCTTGATCCGCGCCGCGATCGAGGCGGCGAAGCGTTCGATCTGGCTGCCGGCATCGTTGACGTAGAACTCGCGCTGGACCTCGTGGCCGGCCGCCTCGAGCAGGCGGACGAGGGAATCGCCGTAGGCCGCGTGGCGGCCGCCGCCGACGTGCAGCGGGCCGGTCGGGTTGGCCGAGACGAACTCGACCAGGATGCGCTCGGGCGAGCCGGTCGGCGCGGGCCCGAGCTGCTCACCGGCGCCGGCAAGGCTCAGCATCGCCCGCCGGTACCAGTCGTCGGCGAGGAAGAAGTTGAGGAAGCCGGGGCCGGCCACCTCGATTCGCTCGACCGTCTCCTCGCCCAGCTCGGCGCTCAGCCGCTCGGCCAGGCGGGCGGCGACGTCGCGCGGGTTTTCGCCCAGTGGGGCGGCCAGCAGCATCGCCGCGTTGGAGCTGTAGTCGCCCAGCTCGGCTTTCGGCGGCCGCTCCAGGCTGGGCTCGGGCCCGCTCGGCTCACCCTCGCGCAGGGCGCGACAGGCGGCGTCGACTGCGCTGCGCAGGGCGGCGATCGGATCGGTTGCTGCCATCGTCGCGCTCATCGTATGGAGAGCCGCCAGCGGCTGCGCTCTGTCCTAGCCACGCAGGCCACTGAGTACGCTGGCCGGCGTGCGGATCGCCGCAATTACCGACATCCACGCCAATCTGCCCGCACTCGAGGCCGTGCTCGAGGCGGTCGAGAAGGCCGGCGCCGAGGAGATCTGGTGCCTCGGCGACGTGCTCGGCTACGGGGTCGAGCCCGATGCCTGCGCCGCCCTCGTGCGCGAGCGCTGCGCGATCTCGCTGGTCGGCAACCACGACCTCGCGGTGCTGGGGGCGCTCGATATCGACTCCTTCTCCGAGGCGGCTGCCCTGGCGGTCGAGTGGACGCGGTCGAACGTCAGCGAGGAGACGCTGGAGTTCCTGCGCGAGCTCGAGCCGGAGGGCGAGCGCGAGGAGATCGGCCTCTTCCACGCCTCGCCCCGCGATCCGGTCTGGGAGTACGTGCTTTCCAGCGAGCAGGCCGACGCCGGCATCGACGCCAACCCGCGCCGCATCGGCCTGATCGGCCACTCGCACGTGGCGCTCTTCTTCGGCCGGCCCGACGGCGGCTCCAGGGACGACACCCGCGGCGCCCAGGCGAGCGACGACGCCCTGCTCGAGCTCGGCAACAGCGCCTGGCTGCTCAACCCCGGCAGCGTCGGCCAGCCGCGCGACGGCGACCCGCGGGCGGCCTGGCTGGAGCTCGACACCGAGGCGGCGACGGCCCGCTTCCACCGCGTTCCCTACGAGATCGAGCGCGCCGCGGCGCCAATCGCCGCCGCCGGCCTGCCGAGCCGCCTCGCCGACCGCCTCTACACCGGTCAATGACGCCCAAATGCAGGGAAAATATAGCCCAGAGGTGGTTGTCTAGACTCGCAACGGTGCGTCAGCTGGCCATACCCACACTCGCCCTCGCCTTCGGCGTCGCGGCGGCCCTCGGGCTTGCCTCGTGCGGGGGCGGCGAAGACGCCAAGCTGCTGCCCGGCAACACCGCTGCCGAAATCACCGAAAACCTCGACCGGGTCAAGCAGTACGCCGAAGAAGGCGAATGCGTCGGCGCCGAAGACGCGGTCGCCGAAGTCAACGCCCAGGTCGAAGGGCTGACCGGCGTTGATCCCAAGCTGGTCGAAGCGCTCCAGCGGGGCGCCGCGCGGCTGAGCGAAGTGATTGCCAGCTGCGACGAAGAAGAAACCGAAGAAGTGGCGCCCACGACCGAAACGACGACCACCGAAGAAACCGACAAGACGCCACCGGGACTCGAAAAGAAGGAAGAAAAGGAACGGGAGAAGGAAGAAAAGGCGCTCGAAAAGGAAGCAGAGAAAGCGGAAAAAAAAGAACCGCCGGCGGCTGAAAAAACCACGCCCGAAGAAGCGCCGACCACGCCCACCACGCCCTCGACCGAAGGCGGCGGCACCGATGCTCCGGGCGGAGTCAGCCCGGCTGCTCCGGCGACACCCGAACAGGGGAACGAATAGTGGCCTCGGGAATCCTCTCCGGGCGCTATGAGATCGGCGAGCGGCTCGGCTCGGGCGGCATGTCGAGCGTGCACCAGGCGACCGACCTGATCCTCGAGCGCACGGTCGCGGTCAAGATCCTCGCCGAGCACCTCTCCGATGACGAGCGCTTCGTCGCCCGCTTCCGGCGCGAGGCGCTGGCGGTGGCGAAACTAATCCACCCCAATATCGTCCAGGTCTACGACACCGGCATCGACGACGGTCGCCACTACATCGTCATGGAGTACGTGCAGGGGCGCTCCGGGGCGCAGATCCTGCAGCGCCACGGACCGCTCGACGCCGAGACCACTGCCGAGATCGGCGCCCAGGCCTGCGCCGGCCTCGACTATGCCCATCGGCGCGGGATCATCCACCGCGACGTCAAGCCGGGCAACCTGATGATCGTCGGCGGCCCAGTCGGCGGTGGCGAGATGACGATGAAGCTGACCGACTTCGGCATCGCCCGGGCGGTCGAACAGACCCGCATCACCCAGGTCGGCTCGGTCGTCGGCACCGCCGCCTACCTCTCGCCGGAGCAGGTTCGCGGCGAGGAGGCAACCCCTGCCACCGACGTCTACGCCCTCGGGGTCGTCCTCTACCAGTTCCTCACCGGCCGCCTGCCGTATGAGGGCTCGACCCTGGCCGAGCTGGCGGTGCGCCAGCAAAACGAGAAGCCGCTGCCGCCCAGCACCTACAACGACGAGGTGCCGGAGACACTCGGCGCAGCGGTGCTGCGGGCGCTGGAGGGGGACCCCAACCGCCGCTACGCCAGCGCCAGTGAGTTCGCCGGCGGCCTGGCTCTCGGCATGCAGGGCGAGGACGTAACCCTGCCGATGGAAGCGGGAACCGCGGCTACCAACGTGCTCGGCGGCGACGAGACCGCGACCCGCCGCCTCGACCAGACCGCCCATACCGAGTACCGCCCAGCGCAGCCCTCGCCGACCCGGCGCCCGGTCGCGCGCGCACAGCAGCAGCAGGCGCCACCGCCGCCGGTTCGCCCAGCCGCGCCGGCCACCCGCAAGCGCGGTGCGTTCTCGCGCTTCGCCCGCTTCGTCATGGCCCTGGTCGCCCTGGTGCTGATCGCCGCCGCGGTCGCCGCTGCCGTGATCTACACGACCGACAAGGCAACCGGGATCAAGGCAACCGAAGTCGCCGGCAACACGGTCGACAAGGTCGTCGAAGAATTCAAGGAACTGGTCAAGAAGAACCAGGAATAGTGGGACGAACAACGTCATAAGGTCCGTCGGACGCGCTTGCGACGGTCTACCAATGACGCCGCGGCCGGATTCCCACAGCTTCACGAAATTCGTCATTTCCGCCGGGGCGTTTCTCGTCGTTGCCGCTTTTGTCGTACCTGGGCTCATTCTTCGCGACACCGGGGTGTTGACGATCCCTCGTGGAGAGCTGGAGGAATTCACTCCCACGGCGAGGCACGAGCTCGAGCGTCGGCAGGGAATCGCCCACAACGCCGGCAGTGCAGCGCCCTTCCTCGGCGGCGCCCTTCTGGTTGCAGGAACGCTTCTCATCGCCTTCGGCATTCCACGCCTCAAGCAGCAGGAGAAAACCGCCGACGAACATGCGAAAGCGGAGGTAGACAAGCTTCATCGCGAGCTATCACCTCAAACGCCCAGTGAGGAAATAGGGCGGGCCGAGACGGAGATCGAGGAGCAGCAACCGAAGCCCGTGGCGGCAACACGCCCGCCCCAAAGACGACCTCCCGCCGACACCGGCGCCACTCCTCGCGCAAAGCAACTACAGCTTTGGCGAAAAGCCGAAACCAAGGTCCTTGAACGTCTGGCCGAAATCGCAGCCCCCCGTTACGAACTTCAATCGAAGATCAGGCTCGGCGGTGCATCAAGTCAAGTTCTCCTGCTCGACGCCCTGTTGATCAGTCAGATCGATCAACTGCCGGACATTGTCGTCGAGATCAAGGTTGCCGGACCCCATCTGAGCAAGAACATCGGTAACCGGATGGCAGAGGCGGAGAGTCAGCTCTTGCGGTACCTATCCCGATACCGGCGTAACTCCGTCGGCTGGTTGATCTTCTACGCGGACGAAGAGCTCAGCCCCGCTGTGCAGGAGCGGATCGAGCGTCGGGCCGCCGACCTTCGGGACCTCTTGAAAGTGTCGATCGTCACTGCCGACAGCCTCAAGTCCCTTGTTCTTCCGGTGGACGGGTAGAAGACTCCCAGGGCGCGGCGCCGGCCATGACGGCGGCCGAGTAGGCGGCGAAGCTGCCGGCCTCGATCGCAGCGCGGGCGTGCACCATCAGCTCCTGCAGGTAGGTGAGGTTGTGGATGCAGAGCAGGCGGACCGCGGTCAGCTCCTCGGCGCGGGAGAGGTAGCTGAGGTAGTCGCGGTCGTGGTTTTGGCAGGCGGGGCAGGGACAGCCCGAGGCGATCGGGGCACGATCGCCGGTGTGACCCGACTTGCGCAGGTCGAGGCGGAAGCGATTGTCGGGATCGGAGACGAGGGCGACGCCGTGGCGGGCGAGGCGGGTCGGCACGGCGCAGTCGAAGACATCGAGGCCAAGGGCGATGCCCGCGAGCAGGTCGTCGACCTCGCCGATGCCGAGCAGGTGCTTGGGCGCCGCCTCGGGCAGCAGCGGCGCGGTCATGCCGAGCACCTCGCGCATCTCGGCCTTGTCGCGACCGAGGGTGCCGCCGATCGCGAGGCCGTCGACGTCGGCAGAGGAGACCGCCTCGGCCGACTCGCGGCGCAGGTCCTCGTAGACGCCGCCCTGGACGATGCCGAAGACCGCCTGGCGTGCTGGCCCCTCGCGCTCGTGCCACGCGAGGCAGCGATCGAGCCAACGGTGGGTGCGCTCGGTTGAGCGGGCGGTGTAGTCGCGGTCAGCGTGAAAGGGCGTGCACTCGTCGAAGACCAGGGCGATGTCGGAGCCAAGCGCCGCCTGAACCTGCATCGAGACCTCGGGCGAGATGAAGAGCTCGGCTCCGTCGCGGTAGGAGCGGAAGTGCACCCCCTCCTCCTCGATCGAGACGACTGAGCCCTGCTCACCGCCCTGGCGACCGCTGCCCTTGACCTCGTTGGCGACGCCGCCGTGAGCTAGCGAGAAGACCTGAAAGCCGCCGGAGTCGGTGATCAGCGCCCGCTCCCAGCCCATAAAGCCGTGCAGGCCGCCGGCGGCGGAGATCCGCTCCGGACCCGGCGAGACAAACAGGTGGTAGGTGTTACCCAGCACCATCTCGTAGCCGAGCTCGGCCACCTCGTGCGATTCCAGCCCGCGCACCGTGCCCTTGGTCGCCAGCGGGATGAAGGCCGGCGTCTTCACCGGTCCGTGCGGCGTGCGCAGCACGCCGGTCCGGGCGGCGCCGTCGCGCGCCCCGATCTCGAATCTCAGCCTCTCCGACTCAACTCGCATCTCGCCCGACCCGCTTTGTCCCCCCTATAGGGGGGACGATCCTGCTTGGGCGATCAGCGACCGCCCGGTCATCGCCTCGGGCAGTGGGATGCCGAGCAGCTCCAGCGCGGTCGGGGCGACGTCGGCGAGGATGCCGTGCTCGCGCAGCGCCACGCCCTCGGCGGTGACGATCAGCGGCACCGGGTTGAGTGAGTGGGCCGTATTGGGCGAGCCGTCGGGCTCGAGCATGTGGTCGCAATTGCCATGGTCGGCGGTGACGATGCAGGCGCCGCCCTTGGCGGTGACCGCCTCAATCACGTCGCCGAGGCAACCGTCGACCTCCTCGACCGCGGCGACCGCGGCCGGGATCACGCCGGTGTGGCCGACCATGTCGGGGTTGGCGAAGTTGATGATCCCGAAGCGGTAATCGTCGTCGGCCCAGTGGCTGATGAAGGTGCTGGCGGCGGCGCGGGCACTCATCTCGGGCTTGCGGTCGTAGGTCGGCACGTCACGCGGCGAGTCGACCAGATGGCGCTCCTCCCCTTCCCACTCCTGCTCGCGGCCGCCGTTGAAGAAGTAGGTGACGTGGGCGTACTTCTCGGTCTCGGCGACGTGCAGCTGGCGGCCACCGGCCGCCGAGATCGTCTCGGCCAGGGTCGTCTCGGGCCGCGCCTCAGGGAAGGCGACCGGGTAGGGCCAGCCCTTGCGGTAGGAGGTCATCGTGGTCAAGTCGAGCAGCGGCCCGCCGGCACGGGGGAACTCATCGAAGCCGGGCTCCGCCAGGGCGCGGGTCATCTCGCGCGCCCGGTCGGGGCGGAAGTTGATGAAGATCCCGACATCGCCCTCGGCCACCCCGTCGTAGTCGCCGATCACGGTCGGCTTGACGAACTCGTCGGTCTCATCGCGCTCATACGAAGCGGCGATCGCCTCCTCGGAGCTGGTCGCGCGCAGGCCCTGGGCGTGGACGATCGCGTCGTAAGCGAGCTTGACCCGCTCCCAACGCGTGTCGCGGTCCATCGCGTAGTAGCGGCCGCTGACCGTGGCGACGCGGCCGGCCTGGCGCAGCCAGCGCTCGAGCTCGTGCACGTAGCCCTTGCCGCCGTGGGGCAGGGTGTCGCGGCCGTCGGTGAAGGCGTGGAAGACGACGTCGGGGACGCCCTCCTGGGAGGCGAGCTCGATCGTCGCCTCGATGTGCTCCCAGCCGGAGTGCACGCCGCCGTCAGAGACGAGGCCGAGCAGGTGCAGGCGCCCGCGCGGGCTGTTGCGTGCCCGCTCGCAGGCGCCAAGCAGGGCCTCGTTGTCGAAGAAGCTGCCGTCGGCGATTGAGTCGTCGATCCGGGCCAGGTCCTGCTTGACGATCGCACCGGCGCCGAGGTTGAGGTGGCCGACCTCGGAGTTGCCCATCTGGCCGTCGGGCAGACCGACGTCACGACCCTGCGCGGAGAGCTGCGTGTGGGGGAACTGCTCCCAGAGCCGGTCGAAGACCGGCGTCTCGCCTAGCGAGATCGCGTTGCCTGGCCCGGGCTCGGCAAGCCCCCAGCCGTCGAGAATGACCAGCGCCAGCGAGGGAACCGTCACGACAACCCCTTCCGGTGCGCTTTATGCGGGCATAGACCGTAAAAGGCGCACCGGAACATCATGCTGCGGCGACGATCGCGGCGAAATCGGCGGGATCGAGGGCGGCGCCGCCGACCAGGGCGCCGTCGATGTCGGGCTGGCCGAGCAGCTCGGCGGCGTTGGCGGGCTTGACCGAGCCGCCGTAGAGGATCCGCACCTCCTCGGCGGGGCCACCGCGCTCGCGCACCACGTCGCGGATGAAGGCGCAGACCTCCTGCGCCTGCTCGGGGGTAGCGGTGCGGCCGGTGCCGATCGCCCAGATCGGCTCGTAGGCGATCACCACCTCGCCCAGCTTGGTCCCCACCACCTCGGCCAGGTCCGCCTGCAACTGGCGCTCCAGCACCGACTCGGTCTGTTCGGCGTCGCGCGCCTCCTCGCTCTCGCCGACGCAGAGGATCGGCTCGAGGCCGGCGGCGAGCGCGGCCGGGACCTTGCGAGCAAGGGCCTCGTCGGTCTCGCCGAAATACTGGCGCCGCTCGGAGTGGCCGAGCACGACCGCCTCGACGTCGAGCTCGACCAGCATCGGCGCCGAGACCTCGCCGGTGAAGGCGCCCGAGTCCTCCTCGTGCATGTTCTGGGCGGCAACCTTGATCGCGGTGCCGTAGCGGCGCTCGACCACCGCGGTCAGGGCGGTGAACGGCGCGCAGATCACCACGTCTGACTGCGTCGCCGCGATCTGCGGCAGCAGCGCATCGACGAACTCACCCGCCTCGGCGACGGTCTTGTGCATCTTCCAGTTGGCGGCGATGTAGGGGGTCCTAGGCATCGCGCAGGGCCTCCACGCCGGGCAGCTTCTTTCCCTCCAAGAGCTCCAAGGATGCTCCTCCTCCGGTCGAGAGCCAGTCAACTTCGTCGGCAAGGCCGAACTGCTGCAGGGCGGCAACCGAGTCGCCACCGCCGATCACGGTCGTCCCGGGCGCGGACGCAACCGCCTCGGCGACGGCGCGCGTGCCGGCGGCGAACTGCGCCAGCTCGAAGGCGCCCATCGGGCCGTTCCAGAGCACCGTGCCCGCGCCTGCGATCCGCTCGGCGTAAGCGGCGGCGCTGCGCGGGCCGATGTCGAGGCCCATCCAGCCGTCGGGAACCTCGACGCCGTCGCTCGCGCGCACCTTGGTCTCGGCGTCGAACGCCTCGCCCAGCACCAGATCGATCGGCAGGCGCAGCTCACAGTCAGAGCCCTCGGCTTGAGCCAGCGCCTTGCCCGCCAGCTCCACGCCCTCCTCCTCGACCAGCGAGTTGCCGGTGGCGATGCCCTGGGCGCGGAAGAAGCTGAAGCACATCGCGCCGCCGATCAGGATCTCGTCGGCGATCTCGAGGAAGCGATCGATCACACCGACCTTGTCGGTGACCTTGGCGCCGCCGAGGACGACGACCAGCGGCCGCGCCGGCGACTCGACCACGCGGGTCAGCTCCGTCACCTCCTGCTCGAGCAGCAGCCCGGCGAAGCCCGGCAGCAGCGCCGCGACGCCGGCGGTGCTGGCGTGAGCGCGGTGGGCGGCGCCGAACGCGTCGTTCACGTAGAGGTCGGCGAGCGCGGCGAGGTCGGCCGCCAGGGCGGGATCGTTCTCGGTCTCCCCCGCCTCGTAGCGCACGTTCTCGAGCAGCAGCACGTCGCGCGAGCCGAGCCCCTCAGCCAGCTCCTTCACCTCATCGCCAACCACGGCCGGCGCCTGCTGCACCGGCGCCCCAAGCAGCTCGCTCAGGTGCTCGCCGACCGGCTTCATCGAGAGCTCCGGCACGACCTTGCCCTGCGGCCGTCCCAGGTGGGAGACCAGGACCAGCGAGGCGCCACGCTCGCGCAGCGATTCGATCGTCGGCAGCGCCGCGCGGATGCGGGTGTCGTCGGCGACCTTGCCGTCCTCCAGTGGCACGTTGAAATCGACCCGGACGAGAACGCGCTTTCCCGCGCAATCTATTTCCTGAACAGTTCTCTTTGGGAAGGTTCTGGCGGCCATTTCCACGTGTCAGCCAGGAAATGACGCGGTCCAGGCGTCGCCAGGCAAGGACGCAGGGAGCCCGAATAGCAGCGCTATTCGGGCGACTGAGGACGCAGCATGGCGACGATCTGGGCCCGTCATTTACGGCTGATCACTGGAAATGTCCGCCAGAACCTTCCCAGCCAGCTCTACGCATCTATTCGAGTAGCCCCACTCGTTGTCGTACCAGGAGACCGCCTTGATCAGCTTGCCGTCGCCGATCGCCATCGTCTGGCCGGCGTCGAAGATCGAGGAGTGCGGGTCACCGACGATGTCGGTGGAGACGATCTCATCCTCGGTGTAGCTGAGGATGCCCTTCAGCGGGCCCTCGGCCGCCTCCTTGATCGCGGCGTTGACGGCGGCCGGATCGGTCGGCTGCGAGGGCCGGAAGACGAGGTCGACGACCGAGCCGGTGATCACCGGGGCGCGCACCGCGAGGCCGTTCAGCTTGCCGTTCAGCTCCGGCAGGACGAGGCCCACCGCCTTGGCCGCGCCGGTCGTCGTCGGGATCAAGTTGACGGCGGCGGCGCGCGCCCGGCGCAGGTCCTTGTGCGGCATGTCCTGCAGGCGCTGGTCGGAGGTGTAGGCGTGGATCGTCGTCATCAGGCCGTGCTCGATGCCGAAGGAGTCGTTCAGCACCTTGGCGAACGGGGCCAGGCAGTTAGTCGTGCAGGAGGCGTTGGAGATGACGTGGTGGTTGTCGCGGTCGTAGTCGCTGTCGAAGTTGACCCCGAGGGCGACGGTCACGTCCGGCTCCTTGGCGGGAGCCGAGATGATCACCTTCTTGGCGCCGGCCGAGAGGTGCTTGGCGGCGTCGTCACGCGCGGTGAAGAAGCCGGTCGACTCGATCACCACGTCGACCCCGAGGTCGCCCCAGGGCAGCGCCCCCGGGTCACGCTCGGAGAGCACCTTGAGCGGCGCGCCGTTGACCGAGATCGTGTCCCCTTCGACACTGACCTCGCCCGGGAAGCGACCCACACTCGAGTCGTACTTGAGCAGGTGGGCGAGCGTCTCCGGATCGGTGAGGTCGTTGACGGCGACGAACTCGAGGTCCGCTCCGGCAGCGTGCGCCGCCCGGAACACGTTGCGCCCAATCCGCCCAAAGCCGTTGATGCCGACCTTCACAGCCATTGCTCAGTTCCTCCTGGACTCGTTGTGGGAGATGTTTCGATGTTATGGACCGGCGCCTGCCGGCCCGTGACAAGCTTCAGTCCGACCCGATCGTGATCTCTATCTCGTACCCGTCCGGGTCCTTGAGAAATGCCGAGTAGGAGCCGGAGCCGTAGGAGCGACGCTCGCCGGGCTCGGAGACCACGGTGCCCCCGCCGTTCATACCGCCTTCCCAGGCCGCCTTTACGGCGACGATGCCGAGCGCGGAGAAGCTGAGCAGGCCGAAGCCCGCCTTCGGCTCGTGATGGGAAGCGATGAAGAAGACGGGTTTGGCGATGCCCCAGCCGATCGTTTTGTCCTCCTCGAAGTGGCGCCGCCAGCCAAGTGGGGCAAGCAGCCCGTCGTAGAACGAGCCGCTCCGCTCGAGGTCGGAAACCTCCAGTAGGACGTGGTGAAGCATCGTGACCGGAGGCTATACGGGCGAGCGGATCAGCCGCCGCGCGGTGTCCAGCGGAAAAAGCGGATCGCCAGCAGCAGGCCGGCCACGCCCCAGATCGCGACGATCGCCAGGTTGTCCCACTGCAGGCCGCCGCCGCGACCCGGGTCATAGACGCCGAAGAAGGCCTCGAAGAAGTGGCGGATCGGGAAGAGGTCGGCGAAATGGATCACCCCGCTGGGCAGCTGGTCGTCGGGAATGAAGACGCCGGAGAGGAAGTAGAGCGGCAGCAGCAGGGCGTTTACGATCGGTGCCGCGGCGTCCTGGGAGGGAATCGCGGCGGTGAGGGCGATGCCAAGACAGCAGAAGGAGGCGGCGCCGATCAGCAGCGTGACGACGATCTGCGGCAGCTGCCCCCACGGAATCGCCACCCCGTAGAGGAGCCGGCCGATCGCAGCCATCAGCGCCAGCATCAGCAGCGCCACCACGGCCGAGTTGCCGATCCGCCCAGCGATGAAGACCCAGGCCGGCATCGGCGTGCCGCGGCCGCGCTTAAGGCGGCCGTCCTCGCGGGCGATCACCAGCGACATCGCCAGCGACTGCATCGTCGCCGAGATCACCGCCAGGGTGATGATCGCCGGCACGTAGTAGGCGGTGGTCTTGATCCCGCCGCGAACGTTCACCGTCTGCCCACCGAAGACCGTGGCGAAGATCAGCAGCAGGATCACCGGGAACATCACGGTGAAGAAGACCGAGGCCGGATTGCGCCAGAAGGCCTTCTGGTCGTAGCGGAACTGATGGGCGAAGAGGGCCAGACCGTTCATGCCTCTTCCCCGTCCGCAGTCAGCGAGAGGTAGACGTCCTCGAGGTTGGGCCGGGTCACTTCCAGGCCCTCCAGCTCGAGCCCCTGCGCGATCGCCCGCTCGGTCAGCTGGTGCAGGTCGGCGACCGGGGTCGTTGTCTCGAGCGAGATCTCCTCGCCGCCGAGCCGGTAGCTGATCGTGGTCGGCAGGCTCTCGCGGTCGCCGAGGTCATCCGGTGTGCCGCTCGCCACCACCTGGCCGCGCGAGATGATCGTCACCCGGTCGGCGAGCCGCTGCGCCTCGTCCATGTAGTGGGTGGTGAGGAAGACGGTCTTGCCGAGGTCGCGCAGGCCGGCGATCGTCTCCCAGGCCTGGCGCCGCGCCGAGGGGTCGAAGCCGGTGGTCGGCTCGTCGAGGAAGAGCAGCTCGGGATCGCCGATGAGGGCCATGCCAACGTCGAGGCGGCGCTGCTGGCCGCCGGAGAGCTTGCTCGCCCGCACGTCGGCCTTGCCGCCGAGGCCGACCAGCTCGATCACCTCGTCGACCGGCCGCGGCGCCCGGTAGTAGCCGGCGTAGAGGCCGAGTGAGTCGCGCACGGTCAGGTAGGGGTCGAGCCGGCAGCTCTGCAGGACGATGCCGATCCGCTCGCGCCAGGCCCGATCGCCGTGCTCGGGGTCCACCCCCAGCACCTCGACCTCCCCACCGCTGCGCTTGCGATACCCCTCGAGGATCTCAACCGTCGTCGTCTTGCCCGCCCCGTTGGGCCCGAGAAATGCAAAAACCTCGCCGGACTGCACCTCGAGATCGATCCCCCGAACTGCCTCGAACTCCCCATAGCTCTTGCGCAAGCCGCAGATAGATATGACGGGATCAGGCAAAGCCGGGCGATTCTATGGATGCCTCGGAAGCTCGGGTGACTCGGCATCGCGGTTGCCGAGCGGGCGTCGGTAGGGCCTCCCGAACGTTTTGCGCCGCTGGCCCTAAACCATTCTCGGACGGCAGCAGGCGATCCAGCCAGGCAGGCGAGTGAGGAGGCCCTGCCGACGCCCGCCCTTCAAGGTGAAGCCGCTACCCCACCTCAGTATCGCGGTGCTTGAGATGCACGATGACGTCCTCGCGCCCCTCCAGCTCACGCCGAATGCGATCGGCGACGGTGATCGAGCGGTGGCGGCCGCCGGTGCAGCCGATCGCGATCGTCAGGTGGCTCTTGCCCTCGGCCACGTAGGCGGGGACGAGGAAGTCGAGCAGCGGCAGCAGCCGCCCGTAGAACTCGCCGGCCTGGGTCCCCGACTCGACGTACTCGCGCACCCGCTTGTCGAGCCCGGTCAGCGGGCGCAGGTCATCGACGTAGTGCGGGTTGGGCAGGAAACGCACGTCGAGGGTGAGGTCGGCGTCGTGCGGGGGCCCGTTCTTGAAGCCGAAGGTGAGCAGGGTCAGCGCCATCTTTCCCGTCTCGTGGTGGTCGAGCATGTCCTCGGCGATCCGCCGCCGCAGCATCGCCCCGGTCAGGTTGCCGGTGTCCATCACCACGTCGGCGCGCTCGCGCAGTGGCGCCAGCAGCTCGCGCTCGGCACGGATGCCGTCGACGATCCGCCCTTCCGGCGCCAGCGGGTGGCGGCGACGCGTCTCCTTGTAGCGGTCGACCAGCGTCTCCTCGTCGGCCTCGAGGAAGAGCACCGTCGGTTTGAGGCCCTCGGCCTCGAGGTCGTCGAGCACCTGCAGCAGATCGTCGAAGTAGTCGCCGCCGCGCACGTCGGAGACCACCGCGGCGCACTCGACGCCGCTGCCCTCGTGGCGGAAGAGCTCGCCGAGGCTGCCAATCATCCGCGGCGGCAGGTTGTCGACGCAGAAGTAGCCGCCGTCCTCAAAGGCGGCGATCGCTTCCGACTTGCCGGCACCGGAGTGGCCGGTGATCACGACCAGCTCGACCTCGCGGCCGGGTCCCGCGCCGTCGGGCTCGGCATCCACTTTCTGTGCTCTCTCCGTGCTTGCCATCAGCCCGTCCTGTTGAGTTGCTCGTGGATCTCCCGCGCAACCTTGCCAGGCAGGCCGGGCACCATTTCCAGTTCCTCACGGCTGGCGGCGAGGAAGCGCTCTGGCGAGCCGAAATGCTGCAGCAGGGAGCGCTTGCGGACTGGCCCGATGCCCCGCAGCTCGTCGAGCACCGAGCCGGTCATCGCCCGGTCGCGGCGGCCGCGGTGGTGCTCGATCGCGAAGCGGTGGGCCTCGTCGCGGACCCGCTGCAGCAGCTTCGACGCCTCCGAGTCGGCGGCGAGATCGATCGGCTCGGAGCGACCGGGGACATAGACCTCCTCCTCGCGCTTGGCGAGGCTGATCACGGTGACGCCGCGGTCGACGAAGGGCTTCAGCGCCCGCATCCCCGCCGCCAGCTGACCCTTGCCACCGTCGATCATGATCAGCGCCGGCAGCGCCGAGAAGCTGGCGTCGCGCTTGCTGTCGTGCGGCGAGAGGTCGACCTGCTCGAGGTAGCGGTTCATCCGCCGTCCCAGGATCTCTTCCATCGAGGCGAAGTCGTCGGGACCGTCGCCGCGCCCCTCACCGCTCTCGCCGCGCACGCGGAAGCGCCGGTAATCGGACTTCTTGGTCGCACCCCCCTCGAACACCACCATCGAGGCAACGGTGTGCTCAGCGCCGATGTTGGAGATGTCGAAGCCCTCGATCCGCACCGGCAGGTCGGCCATGCCGAGCGCGTCGCGCAGGCTGGCCAACGACTCGACCCGGCGCTGGCGGCGGTGCTCGCGGCGCAGCCGGTCCTGATCGAGGGCGAGCTTGGCGTTGCGCTCGGCCAGCTCGCGCAGGCGGCGCTTGTCGCCGCGCTCGGCCACCCGCACCTCGACCGCGCTGCCGCGCCGCTCGCTCAGCGCCGCTTCCAGCAGCTCGGCGCGCTCGCTCAGATAGGGCCCGACGATCACCGTGCGCGGCACCGACGGCGAGGCCGAGTAGTACTGGCCGACGAACTCCTCGGCGACCTCGGCGAGCTCGCGTTCGGCCTGGTTGTCGAGGTAGAAGCTCTGGCGCTCGGCGAGGATCCCGTCGCGCACCTGGAAGACCTGGGCGTTGGCGTCCTGCCCCTCGGCGGCGACGCCGATCAGGTCGGCGGTGCCGACCGTGCCGCCGGCGACCCGCTGGCGCTCGAACAGCGAGGAGATCGCCTGCAGGCGGTCGCGGTGCAGGGCGGCGCGCTCGAACTCATGCCGCTCGGCCGCGGCCTCCATCTTCCGCCGCTCGTCGCCCTCGACCTGGCGGTAGCGGCCAGAGAGAAAGTCGACGATCGCGTCGATGTTGTGGCGGTACTCCTCGCGGCTTACGTAGCCGACGCAGGGCGCCCCGCAGCGCTTGATGTAGTAGTCGAGGCAGGGGCTACCGGAGCGGCGACCGGGCTCGGCGCCCTCGCAGGTGCGGAACTGGAACAGCTTGCCGAGCAGGTCGAGGGTCTCGCGCACCCGCTTGGCGCTGGAGAAGGGCCCGAAGTAGGCGCGGCCCGTGCGGTGCTTCTCGCGGGTGAAGTAAACCCGCGGATAGTCCTCGTCGAGGCTGACGCAGACATAGGGGTAGGACTTGTCGTCGCGCAGGCGGATGTTGAAGCGCGGTCGATGGCGCTTGATGAAGGTCTGCTCGGTCAGCAGGGCCTCGGCCTCGGTCGAGGTGGCGAGAAACTCGATGTGGTCGACCCGCGAGGTCATCCGGCCCTCACCCTTGGCCGAGAAGTGCGAGTTAACGCGCTTGCGAATCGAGCGCGCCTTGCCGACGTAGAGGGTCTCGCCGTCGGCGCCGTGAAAGAGATAGACCCCGGGTGAATCGGGCAGCTCGCGGCGCTGCTGGGCGATCCGTTCCGCCCGCGAGAGCTCCTCGTTGTCAGCGCCTCCGCTCACGGGTCAAAGAGTAGGCTCCTGGCCACCCGGCCAAGTCACACGCCGGTGAAGACTTCCCCGACACGGAGAGCGAGATGACCACCCCCGTAGCCCTGACCAGCGCCCCGCCCGAGCTGAATACGCTGAAGATCGAGATCGAGAGCGAGATTGGAACGCTCACCCTCGACCGTCCCGACGCCTTCAACGCGATGAGCCCCGAGATGATCGGCGAGCTGACCGTCGCCTTCTCCTGGCTCGCCGACCGGGCCTCGATCCGGGCGCTGATCATCACCGGCGCCGGCAAGGCCTTCTGCTCCGGCGGTGACATCAACTGGTTCAAACAGGGTGTCGAGAGCGAGGAGATCGACCTGCCCTCGGAGGTGCGGCGCGGCGCCGAGGCGCTGCACGCGGCGATCGTCGACCTGCGACGGATTCCCTATCCGGTGATCTGCGCGGTCAACGGTCCGGCGGCCGGGGCGGGATTCTCGCTGACGCTCGCTTGCGACACCCGCATCGCCTCCGAGACCGCCTTCTTCGCCTGCGCCTACGGCCGCATCGGCGCCTCGCCGGACGGCGGGATGACCTACTTCCTGCCGCGTGTGGTCGGGCCAAGCCGGGCGCTTGAGATCCTGCTCAACGACCCGAACATGAAGGCTGAGGACGCGCTGGCAGAGCGCATTGTCGCCGAGGTGGTCCCCCCGGACGAGCTGATGGACCGGGCGCGTGCCAAGGCGGAGAAGCTCGCCGCCAAGGCCCCTCACTATGTGCGCATGGCCAAGCAGCTCGCCAATACCAGCATCGAGCACACCTTGACCGAGCACCTTCAGTTGGAGCGCCACGGCATCGCCGACAGCATGGCGACCGAGGATCTGCGCGGCGGCGTCGAGGCCTTCTTCGGCGGCGGCACCCCGGAGTTTCACGGCCACTGAACCGGGGACGGATCTCCCGCGTATGCAGCTACAGTCTTCCCGAGCATTCGTCCCCCCAGGAAAGGACCCCCAGTCATGAAGAAGGTCGGCGCATTTCTAGTCCTGGCCATCGCGGCGCTCGCCCTGGTCGCCTGCGGTAGTAGCAGCGACAGCAGCTCGAGCACGACGGAAGCCAGCGGGGGCGAAAGCCAGGCCGAGCAGGGTGGTGGAGCCCCGGAAGAAAGCAGCAGCGCTGGCGGAGGTCCCGGCTCGACCCTCGAGTTCGAAGCCGACCCCAGCGGCGAACTCGCCTACACCTCGACCAGCGAGACGGCCAAGGCCGGCAAAGTGACGGTCGCGTTCAAGAACCCCCAGTCCCTCACCCACGATGTCGCGATTGAAGACTCGAGCGGTAAGGAAGTCGGGGCCACCGAACTGATCGCCGACGGCTCTGACACGACGAGCGTCGACCTCAAACCCGGCACCTACACCTACTTCTGCACCGTGCCCGGCCACCGCGAAGCCGGCATGGAAGGCACTCTGACGGTGAAGTAGGCAGCGAGACCGCGCACCGGAGGGCCGTCCGGTTGAAGGTCACCGGACGGCTCAACGCTCAGGTATCCAGCTACAGTTTCCCTGAGTATTCGTTTTCCAGAAGAGGACTCTCCGGTCATGAAGAAGCTCGCCGCGTTTCTGGTCCTGGCCCTCGCGGCCCTGGCGCTCGTCGCCTGCGGCGGTGGCAGCGATGACAGCTCCACCACAACGACAAGCGGCGGCGAAGGCGCTGCAATCGAAGCCGGTGAAAAGCCGAACGGCGCGCCCGTGCTGAAGTTCGAAGCGGACCCTGACAACGCCCCCGATTCCACCGGCCACCTCGCCTTCACCAGCAGTGAAGAGACGGCCAAAGCGGGCAAAGTGACGATCGAGTTCGTCAATCCGACGCCGCTCACGCACGACGTCTTGATCGAATCAGCGAACGGGAAAGAAGTCGCCAAGACCGGTCTGATCTACGACGGCACCTACACGATGAACACCGAACTCAAACCGGGTACCTACACCTACTACTGCTCGATCCCCGGTCACCGTGAAGCCGGCATGGAAGGCAAGCTGACGGTGCAATAGGACCGAGGCCTCGCACCCCACCGCGAGGCTATTCTCACCGCGTGAGCCGGTGGGAGACGACCAGCACGCTGGAGGCCGAGGCCAGCCCAGCCTCCGTCTGGGAGAAGGCCTACGCGGATGCCGCGGCCTGGCCCAAGTGGAACGCCGAGATCAAGCGGGCCGAGCTCGATGGCCCGTTGACCCAGGGCGCTAGGGCGAAGATCGTCTTCGGCACCGGCCTGCGCCTTCGCTTTCACGTGATCGAGTTCGAGGAGGGTCGCCTCTTCACCGACGAGTCCCGCCTGCCCGGCGCCCAGCGGGCGGTGGTCGAGCTGGCGCAGTCAGGCTAAGCCGTGCCCGGGAAAACCAAATGAGTGAGGGCGAGCCCCGTCCACGCCTGGCGACCGAGGCCGACGCGGCTGCAGTCACCGCAACGCTGAGCGCCGCCTTCGATGCAGACCCCCTCTGGAGCTGGGCCTTTCCGGACGACGCAAAGCGGCCCTCGCAATACGAGATCTTCTTCGGCCTCTTCGTCGAGAGCGCAATTCCAAACGGTTGGGTCTGGATGACCGACCAAGCCGCTGCCGTGGCCGTGTGGACGCCACCAGGAAAGAGCGAGCTCAGCGAGGCGGCAGAGGCAAGGGTCGAGCCGTTCCTGACCGCCGAGCTGGGCCCCCACGCCAAGCCGGTCCTGCAGGTGTTTGAGTCATTCGAGTCAGCCTGCCCCGAGGACCAGGACTTCTACTACCTGAGCCTCCTGGGAACCCACCCGGACCACCGCGGCCGCGGTCTTGGGATGAGCCTGCTATCAGCGAACCTGGCCCAAATCGATGCCGAGTCCATGCCCGCCTACCTGGAGTCGAGCAACCCCGCCAACGACGCCCGCTACGAACGCCTTGGCTTCAAACACCGCAGCCAGTTCTCGACCCCCGAAGGCCGGCACACCGTGACGACTATGTGGCGGGAGCCATCACGCGGGTGACGCTGTCACCGACGAAACAGGGCTTCTCGTTGCCATCGACCTCGAGGGTGAAGCGGGTGATGACCTCGTACCAACCGCCGCCCTTCTCGTCGACCGAGACGACCTCGGCGCGGCCGCGGACGCGGGCGTCAACGGGCACCGGGGCGGGGAAGCGGATCTTGTTCCAGCCGTAATTGACGCCGAGGGCGAAGCCGGTGGAGGAGATCAGCTCCTTGCGGAAGCCGTCGACGAGCGAGAGCGTCAGGTTGCCATGGGCGATCGTGGTGCCGAAAGGACTCTCGGCCTTGGCCCGCTCGACGTCGACGTGGATCCACTGGTCATCGCCCGAGAGATCGGCGAAGGTGTTGATGTCCTGCTGGGTGACCGTGCGCCACTCGCTCGGGCCGATCTCCTGGCCGACCAGGGCCTGCATGCCCTCGACACCCTGTACCTCGACGCTCGCCATCGGCGCCAGTCTAATCGCAGCGCCCCGGTCGGGCCAAGGTTGGCTCATTTCGAGCCGCATTCGCCTGGAACGCTCCTAGCGCGACTGAAACCTGTTGAAAGGGGGGAGTGACAATGAGGATGCAACCGCGCCGACTTCTAGCTCTCGCTGCCCTGCCATGCGCCCTCTTGATGCTGCCCTCTTCCAGCGCCGCGGCACCGAGCTGCGCCGAAGGCCCGCAAACCGTAGGGACGACGATCATCGGCACGCCTTGCGCCGACACAATCCGCATGCCCCGCAACCTCACCACCGTCAAAGGCGAAGGCGGCGACGATGTCCTCTACGGCCAGCGCGGCAACGACAGCCTCTTCGGCGGGGAAGGTAACGACCGACTGTACGGAGGAGTCGGCGATGATCGGCTCCGCGGTGGCCCTGGCGACGACCGGCTCTCTGGCGGGTTTGGCGCCGATTCCCTCGACGGCGAAGGTGGCAACGACTTCGACCGCGGCGATGCGACGATCGACTCGATCGGGGACTCGGGCGGCGGCAGCGACACACTCAGCTTTGCGACGGGGGTGACGCCGGGCTTCCCCAACACCGGCGCCTTCTTCACCGACGCCGGCTTCCCGCCTGGCGCCGAGGGACGCGGCGTCTACATCGACCTCGGCGACGATTTCGCCAACGACGGACAAGCGCCCTCCGGTGGTGGGTTCGACGAACCGCTGGGACCGGCGACCGACTTCAGCGACTTCGAGACCGTGATCGGCACCCCCTTTCCCGACTACATCGTCGGCACCTCCGGCGCGGAGACTTTTTACGGCGGCGGCGGTGCGGACCTGATCGACGGGGGCGGGGGCGGCGACGTCGCCCACGGCGGCGCTGATGAAGATGGCTGCGTCAACGTCGCGACGGAGGACTGTGAGCTCTCCGGCGAAGAAATCGCCCTGCGCGATCCCGGTTCGATCGCAGTCGGCGTCATGTCTCCTGGTGGCCCCGGGGGGCCGGCTGTCTACCTGACCGGCAGCGACGAAAGCGATCGAGTGACGGCGAGCTACTCCTCCGGCGCGGTGACGTTCACTCTGGCCGCGGGCAGCGAAGGGCCGTTCGAAGCCGGCACCGCGGGCGGCTGCTCCGCCCCAAGCGGCGGATCGGTCTCCTGTCCGGTGCCGGAAACCCCCGACTCGATCCTGCTGGCTGGCCTGGCGGGTGACGATGTCCTCTCCGCCCCCGGCTTCCCCGAAGCCGTCTCGGTCGTCGTCCTGGGAAACGAAGGCGACGATTCCCTCACCGGCGGCGAAACCGAAGACGCGCTCGTCGACGGCGCGGGCAACGACACGGTGAACGGCGCGGGGCGAGACGACGCGCTGCCGAACAACGGCGGCGCCGACCAGCTCCACGCCGGCGCGGGCGAGGACCTCTTCATCTCCAATGCGGTCTGCGACGGCGACCTCCTCGACGGCGGCGCCGATCGCGACAACGCCAACTGGGCCAACTTCGAATCCGGCGTGACGATCGACATGGCCCAGCACGTTGCCGGCCTGATTGGCCCCCAGGGCCAAGCACGCTGTAACAGCGCCAACGAACTAACGAGCCTGCAGGCGATCGAGGACATCGAGGCCACCAACGGCGCCGACAACCTGATCGGGGACGACGGGCCCAACCAGCTACTCGGCCGGGACGGGCCGGACAACTTCTTCGCCGGCGCCGGCAACGACCTGCTGCTGGTCAACTCGGGCGACTCCGACGGGACCGTCGACTGCGGCGAGGGCTTCGACACGGCGCTGATCGACTTCACCCCGATCGTCGATGGCCCGCCCGTCGGCTGCGAGTCGGTGGAAGAACGCGCTCCGAACAGCTTCCGTCCGCCAGACACACCCCCCGAACCGGAACCGGAACCTGAACCGGAAACACCTCCGCCGCCCCAGCCGCAGGAACCGAGCCCCCCGCGGGCCGACCGCACGCCGCCCGGGACCCAACTGCGACGTCATCCCGCAGGACTACTGCTCGCGTCAGGCAAGGGGCGTCGCGTCTCCTTCATTTTTGCCTCCGAGCCCGGAGCCAGCTTTCACTGCAAGCTCGACGGTCGGCCCTGGCGCATCTGTCGCTCGCCCCGCACCTACCTCGTCCCCCCCGGACGACACGTCTTCCGCGTCTTCGCGATCGATATCGCCGGCAACCGCGACCGCTCGCCGGCAACGTTCGGCTTCCGGGTCCGCTCCCGCTGAGTAACTCGTCCGATCAATACCCCAGGCAGTGGGCCCGTAGGATTGCCCCATGCCGTTCACGCTCAGGAACCTCAAGGAGGACCTGGAGGACGTCGGGTCCAACTTCGACGGCTCGCCGGACCTGGAGTTCCGCTTGGCGACTGGCGCACTCGAGCTCGAGAAGTCCGGCCTGGGCTACCAGCGCGTCCCGCCCAGCTATCGCTTTCCGTACGGCCACACGCACAAGACCCAGGAGGAGGTGTACGTGGTCCTGCGCGGGAGCGGGCGGATGAAGCTCAATGACGAGATCATCGAGCTCAAGGAATGGGATGCAGTACGCATCCCACCCGGTACATGGCGAGGCTACGAGGCCGGCCCGGAGGGCCTCGAGATCCTCGTCATCGGCGCGCCCAATCTCGGCGAGACTCCGCGCGAGGACGTCGAGGGCCGGCGCGACTGGTGGACTGACTAGCGCCAGCGCGAGCGATCTCGTCTACCCCATCCCGTCCTTCAGACCCACTCGGTTGGATGGGAGAGTTGCAGGCCGGGAACCCGTTCGAAATGGGCAACGTTTCGAGTCACGAGAGTCACGCCAGCCTCAAGACAGATACCCGCCTGCATCGCGTCGCGCACGTCGATCGCATCACCGCTTCGACGCAGCTCGCCGAGCAGCGCTCCGCCCCGCAGTCCAGCCTTACGCGTTAGCGTCAGCAGTGGAGCAGCGAGAAGGGTGTGGACAGGTCGCGGACTCTCTCGGTAAGACCGGCCGAGTGCCAGCTCAAACGCGGTGACAGCCGTCACCCGGTAGCCGGCACCTTGACTCAACGCTCGGACCAGATCGCGCCCGGGCCCCGCCCCACGCAGATAGTCGATCAGGACGTCGGAGTCGAGTACCGGTCCGCCGGCCAAGTGGCCCACGCCTCCTCGCGCGCCCGTTCCCACTCCTTGACGTCACTCTCGCTCCAAGCTCCCTCGGCCTCTGCCAATGCGGAGGCAAGGTTGTCCTCGCTGCCCTGTTCGAGGAGGCGCTCAAGCGCCTCCTCGACAATCGGAGAGAAACCGCGTAGTCCCCGTTCCGCCGCTCTCGCCCGCAGGCGAGCGTAGGTTCGATCGCTGAGCTCAATCGTGGTGCGCATACTCTGATGCATCCTAGCATTCGTATGCATTTGGCTGAATGCGAGCGCCCCTCACGCCACCAGCCTCACTTCAAACGACGGCGTCGCGATCGCTCCGGCGCCGCCGAGCAGGGCGAGGATGCGGGTGACGTAGGCCTGGGTCTCGGGGATAGCTGGGACGCAGTGGCAGGCTTCGACCGGGGCGGGCCCTGCGTTGTAGGCGGCGAGGGCGAGCTGGGGCGAGCCAAACTGGCGAAGCAGGTCCGACATCAGGTGCGCCTCGGCATTGATCGCTTCGGCTGGGTCAAAGGGGTCGCGCAGGCCATAGGAGGCTGCCGTGCTTGGGATGAACTGCGCAATTCCCTCCGCCCCGGCCGACGAGCCAGCGTAGGGGTCGAAACCCGACTCAGCCATCAGTTGCCCGGCCAGCAGGGCGGCGGAGACGTTCCAGCGACTGGCGGCGCCGGTGATCATGCCGCGAAACTCGGCCGGGACGAAAGTGGGAAGCGAGGCTCCCGCCAGGACCCCATCCCCTCCCCCACTCTCGCCGACGGCGTTGCCCGCCTGCGAGCAGGGCGCCGGGCCGGCGTCGTATCCGTAATGCCACGGCTCCCAGCTGTAGCGCTGGACGAATCCGAAGCGGCCGGCGTTGGCGGCCAGCCAGCCGTAAGCGGTTTCCGGGCCGAGGTCGAGCTCGGTGGCGCAGCGGTGCAGCGAGTGACCCGGGGGCGCAACCCAAGTGGGGTCGGGGTGGGCGGCGAAGAGGGCGGCCTGTTCCGCGTCGGAGCGGAAGGCGGAGTTAACGATCAGGGCCAGTCCGGCCGCCGCCGCCATGCGGTCAAAGGCGGCGGCGACGTCGGGCCTCATTCCGTGGCCCTGGCGATAGACAAGCGGGCCGCTGTAGCCGCCACCGCTCGCCATCGCTGCAGTCGATTCGCCGGAGGAGCTCGATGGCGCACCGGCTTCCGCCACCGCTGATGCCTCCGTGTGCGCGGTCTCGCCACCGACCTCGATCCCGGCGGTGATCACGACTTCAGCCCGGACCGGCGCAAACGAGTCAGCGTCGGGAAAGGAGACGCGCAGGCGAGCGGCCGACACGCCGTTGGCCTTCGCGGCCGCCGTCGCGGCCACCCGGGCGCGGGCGAGATAGGCGGCCTTCTCAATGTGGCTCGGATTGGCCGCGCCGTTCGGCAGGCGCGAGGGAGAGAGCAGGCCCGGGAGGTCGTCGCGCATCGAGCGCGCGGCCGAGATCGCCGCCAGGTCCGCCGCGCGCTGAGCCCGCCCCTTACCCGTGATCGCGCCGGCGATGGCGACCAACGCCAGCGCCACGATGATCAGCGCAAACGCACCGCCGAGCGCAAGCGGCAAAGCCTGGCCGTCTTGTCCCCTCGCGTCCATGCCGCCACGCTGGCGTCTCTCGATGCGCGCGTGGTGCGCTCAAAGGCACGAATCTGGGTCATCTCACAACCGAACCATCCGATTACCTCGGCCGTAATCAGGAGTAAGCGAAAAAACGACCGAGGAGACCGGATGCCGCGCTCACGAAAGCTTGCCCTCCCATCGCTTCGACTTCCCGCCATCGGGGCGTTGGCAGTGCTCTTCCTGCTGATCGCCATCGGTGCGCCGCAGGTCCTCGCCGCCAAGCCAAGCAAGCGGGTCGCCACCGAGGCGGAAAACCCGACCCTCGGCAAGACCGTCCTGACCACGACCAAGGGCCGCACCCTCTACAGCCTCAGCCTCGAGAAGAACGGCACGTTCATCTGCACCGCTTCCTGCCTATCCGTCTGGCACCCGCTGATGGTCCCGGCCGGCGTGCGCCCGACCGGCCCGGTCAAGCTCGGCACCGTCGAGCGCCCGGAAGGTGGCACCCAGGTCACCTACAAAGGGCGCCCGCTCTACCGCTTTGGCGGCGACAGCAAAGCCGGGCAGGCAAACGGCGAGGGGATCAAAGACGTCGGCACCTGGCACGCGGCGAGCCCACCGCAGAAGGCAGCCGAACCCGCCCCGCAGCCGCCACCCGAAAACCCCTACCCCTACGGCGGCGGGTACTAGCGCGAGCGAACGGCGGCGATCGTCTGCCGCAGTGTCTCGCGAGCGTCGTGGTGCGGCATCCAGTGCAGCTTGCGCCGGGCGCGGGTTGTGTCCATCAGCACCGGCCGCCGCACCGCCTCGATCCAGGCCGCCTCGTCGGGCAGGAAGGGCATCAGCGAGACCGCCTCAGCGGCGACCCCGACCGCGAGGTGCGGCGCCGGGACGGCGTGCCAGCCGAGTGCGTGCGCGAGGTCGGTAATCGTCAGCTCTCCGGGTCCGGCGAGGTTGTAGACGCCGGGCGGGCCGTGGCCCAGCACCGCTGCGGTGAGCGCGGCGGCGACGTCGTCGTGATGGACGAGCTGGAAGGGAACGCCCGGATCGGGCAGCACCGGCCGCAGCTCGGGCACCTTGCCCAGCGCCCAGCGCAGCGGCCCGGGGATCCTCTGCCCCATCGCCAGCATCGGGATCAAGTCGAGCAGCAGCGTCGCTTCCGGCCCGGCGACGATGCAGGGGCGGAAGACGAAGGCCTCGGTGCGGGAGTCGCGCAGCGCCTCCTCGAGCTCGGCCTCGACCGCCGCCTTGTGGGCCGAGTAGGGATGGCGCGAGGTACCGCGCAC
>DATMIH010000087.1:0-8085 GCA_035554595.1 Solirubrobacterales bacterium | reverse complement strand
TTGCCGCCACTTCTCGACACGAGCAGGTGCGGAGTCATCTGTTTGGTAGACGCGGCCAACATCTTGCGCGTCCCCTAGGACGGTGGGCCGGAGATCCTCTGGCAGGCTGACGTTGTCAGCGGTGAGCCCTCGCTCCGATATGCGGTCGTCGGCTGTGCTCGGGTCGACCGCGGTCAACCCGATCGACGGGGGGACCTTGGCCGAGTCATCGCTGGGTGCGGCGTCAGCGTCTGGGCCGTTGTCGTCCGCGGATGGCAGCGGGTCGATGCCGGATTGATGGGCAAGGTGCACGTCTACCAAGCCTCGCAACGAGGCCACATTCTGAAAATGGGACAGGCCCGCGGAGACGGCATTTGGGAACAGTCGAGATTCCTCCCCAGAGCTGATCCCGATCGTCTCCACGGGAATCAGGTGTCCGGTATCGATCAAGTTGATCATCGAGTTGGCGTCGAGCAGCACGGATTCAGGGAGTCGCTCGTCGTCGCGATGGAACGCAGCGAAAGCGTGGCCGTCGGCAATGCAGATGAGGGGGCGAAGATCGGCCTGCTCGAGGCACGCGGCGTAAGTGACCGCGAGGTCGATGCAGTTGCCGAGCCGCTCGCCGAGCACCGCTGGCGGGGTTCTCACCTTTTGACCGGTGTTCTCAAATGAGCTGGGGGCAGGCGAGTAGGCCAGGTCCCGACTACGTAGGGCCTCATATATGGCCCCGGCGGTTTCGATTGCCCTCTCTGGCCCCCGCTGGTATCCGACGATGGCGGTGTCGCCGCTGGTCGCCTTGAGAATCTCGGTTGCCTCGCGCAGGATCTCGGCGACTGCACGCGTATTCGGCTGGACGAATGCCGCGATGGTGTCGAAAAGCGCCGGGTTAGCTAGCCACTCGTTGTGAGCGAGGATGCGCAGTGGCCCGGCAACTCGCAGCGGTTGACCCCAGGGGTGACTTGCTGTGACCTCGAGGGTTGCGTTGAATGCCTCTTGGCATCGGGACAGGGTGTGCGCATGGAGTGCGAACTCACCGAGGTCTGCCCAAACAACGCGCTCGTCTGCGCCTAGAACAGGTATCTCGCGGTGCCAGGGCTCGGCAAGCGCACCGCTGGGCCCATGGAGCTCCACCGACACCGCGAGGTCTCGAAGCGGTTTGTCGCTGGTACTCCGCAGAGACAGGTGTCTGAGGACCGGCACCCCGCTGTGGACGAGCGCGAAGTTGACCGCTGGCAACACCGATAGCTCGAGCTCGAGCTCATCGCTTGCTCCGGCGAGTTGATCGACAAACGACTTCACTGGTACTTATCAGGGGTTGGCTCGAGGGCCTCTTCTGGCATGACAGCCGATTATTCTTACTGTTTATGAGTGCTGTGGGCATGTGGCCCGAGCTGGCGCGATGGGTGACTAGCCAAACACCTTGCGCATCCGCGCGATCTCGCGGATTGAACCGCGCGGGCGAATGCGTCGGGTCAGCACCAGCTTCAGCGGGTTGGCTTCGGGCTTGCTGGTCGAGACGAAGTCGGCCCAGCTCGCCTCCAGGGTCACGGTCGGGTTCGGCGCTTCGCCCGGTTCCGCCCGGGTCGAGCCGTTGTCGATCACGAGGTGCCAGGGCTCGGCGTCGGTGAAGCGCCACTGGTAGATGAGGGGCGAGCCATTGGCGGCCTTGGGGTTGGCGGCGCGCTTGACCACGTCGAAGTAGATCCGCTGCGTCTCGGGTGTCGCCTCCGGGGTCAGGTCGGGCGGGCCGAGGATGCCGGCCTCCATCAACTTGACCTGGTTTTTGGCGACGTCCTCGGCCGAGGCCTCGGGGTCGAAGGGGAAGACGCCGGGCGGCATCTCCTCGGTCGGGTAGCCGATCGTGCGCCAGCGCTGGCGGATCAGTTTGAGGCCGAAGGCGAAGATGTCCTCGAGCGAGAAGCCGTAGCACTCGGTGTATTCGCGATCGAAGTTGGGCGGGTAGAAGACGGCCGGGCCGTAGGGCAGGACTTCGCGCAGCAGCTCGACCACGGCCGCTTTGCACTCCTCGTGGGCGGGGTGCTCGTCGGCGAGCAGCTCGGAGAGGACCTTGACGCCGAAGCCGATGTGGCGCTGCTCGTCGCGGGAGACGTTGGCCATGCCGGAGCTGAAGCCGGGCATCGTGTCTTCGGAGGAGAAGAAGTCCTCGATGAAGTGCTGGCCGGGCTGGGCCAGCGAGCCCTCGACGATCAGGTGGTAGAGCGTTATCGCCTGCGCGTACTTGGGCAGCGAGCGGTCCTTGCGCAGTTCCTCTGCCATCACGTCGAGGCGGTCGAAGATGCCGCGGTAGCCCCAGTTGAGTTGGGGCAGCGTGGAGGAGAGGGTCTGCTCGATCGAGTCGCCGCCGACGCCGATCACGTCCTTGAAGAAGCGGTGGAAGAAGACCGAGTGGCGCACCTCGTCGACCTGCTGGGTGGCGAGGAAGTAGGCCTGCTCCTCGCTCGGCGCGGCGGTGATGTAGGGGGCGAGGGTGTCGGCGACGCGATCCTCGCCGTAGAAGAACATCGAGTAGATCCACATCGCCGAGCGCCGCTGGATGTCGCTGAGCCCGTCCCAGCCGTTTTTGTCGGCGGAGAGGTCGATGTCGTAGGCGCTCCAGTTGCCCTGCTCCCAGCGCTTGTAGAGGTCCTCATAGGTGACGTTGTCCATCAGGCTCTGCGATGCGACGCTCATCTCTCTCCTTTGCTGGTCCGGCGGGCTGCCGCAGCGGAGGTTACTGCCAAACTGGCTGAGCAGCCAGGACCGGATGGGGTGAGTTCGTCACACAGAGGCGGGAGTGTCGATCTCCCGCTTGAGGATCTTGCCCGTCGGCCCCTTGGGCAGGTCGTCGAGGAACCAGACCAGGCGCGGGTACTTGTAGGCGGCGATCCGCTCCTTGACGTAGGCGCTGACCTCCTCGGCGCTCAGCTCCTCGCCCTCGTGGCAGACGACCGCGGCGCCGATCTCCTCGCCCCACTCGTCGTGGGGAACGCCAACCACGGCCGCTTCGCGGATCTTCGGATGCTCGAAGAGCACCTCCTCGACCTCGCGCGGGTAGACGTTGTAGCCGCCGCGAATGATCATGTCCTTCTTGCGGTCGACGATGTAGAAGCAGCCGTCCTCGTCGATGCGGCCCATGTCGCCGCTGTGGAACCAGCCGCCGCGCATCGCCTCCTCGGTCGCGTCGGGGCGCTGCCAGTAGCCCTTCATGATGTTGTGGCCGCGGATCACGACCTCGCCGACCTCGCCCTGGGCGACCGGCTTGTCGTTCTCGTCGACGAGCTGCATCTCGACGCCTTCGATCGGGGTGCCGATCGAGCCCGGCTTGCGCTCTTTGCCGGGGTGGTTGGAGCAGGCGACCGGTGAGGTCTCCGAGAGCCCGTAGCCCTCGAGCACGACCGCGCCAAAGGCCTCTTCGAAGCCGCGCAGGACCTCGACCGGCATCGAGGCGCCGCCGGTGATGCAGGTGCGCAGCGCGGAGGTGTCGTAGCTCTCGCGCTCGGGGTGGTGAAGCAGGGCACCGAACATAGTCGGCACGCCGTAGAAGTGGGTGACCTTATCGCGCTGCATTGTCGCCAGCGCCTCGCCGGGGTCGAACTTCGGCACCAGGGTGAGGCAGGCGCCGACCTTGAGCGAGGAGTTCATGCCAACGGTCTGGCCGAAGGAGTGGAACAGCGGCAGGGCGCCGAGGACGACGTCGCCGCTGGCTATCTCACAGGTGGTGCGGCTGGAGACATCGGCGTTGCGGAAGAGGTTGAGGTGAGTCAGCTCGGCGCCCTTGGGCTTGCCGGTGGTGCCTGAGGTGTAGAGGATCACGGCGGTGTCGTCCTCGGCCGTGTCGACCAGGTTCGGGATTGGCTCGTGCTCGGCCAGCAGCTCGGCAAAGCCCGCTGGCTCAACTTCGATCAGCTCGGCGCCCGCGTCGGTCGCCCCCTCGCGCGCCTCGGCGCAGAATCCGTGCCAGGCGAGCAGCAGCTTCGAGCCCGAGTCCTCCAAATAGAAGGCGATCTCGCGGCGCTTCAGCAGCACGTTCATCGGCACGACGACGGCGCCCGCACGCAGGACGCCGTAGTAGGCGATCGGGAACTCGGGGACGTTGGGCAGCATCACGCCGACCCGGTCGCCGGGACCGACGCCCTTCTCGCGCAAGAGGCTCGCCAGGCGGGCGCTGCGCTCGTCGAGCTCGCCGTAGGAGAGCTCGACCTCGCCGAGGCGGATCGCCGGGTTCTCCGGCGACCGCTCGGCGCTTTCGGTCAGCAGCGATGCGAGATTGAGGCCCATCGCTCCTAGGGCTTGGTGATGTGGTGGACGCGGAACTCCTTGATGTCGGGAGGTCCCTGGAAGGCCCGGTCGCCTATCTCCTGGATCGCCGGTCCCAGCCGCGAGCCCTGGAAGCGGTCGAAGTGGTCGCGAGACTCCCAGAAGTCGATCACGCCCCAGCCGCCGTCGATCGGCCCGGCGGAGTGGAAGATCATGCCCTCCGGTGGGTCGCCGTCGATGCCCATGTGGCTGTGTATCGCTTCGTACTGGTCTTGAGTGCCGCCCTCGAACTTCAACCGCAGGCCGATCGCCATCGCTTCCTCCTTGTAGGAACCCTGGGTACCGATGCGAGCATAGCCCGGTGTGGAGGGATGGGCGGCATTTGCTCTGGATATGCTCATCTCGATGGAGGATCTGGGCGAGCCCACCTCATACCTCGCGGTGCCGAAAGGAGCGCCGGTCTACTCGAGCGACGGCGAGAACCTCGGCCGGGTCGTGCGAGTGCTCTCCGCCCCTAACCTCGACATGTTCGACGGGATCGTCTTCGACACCACCGCCGGGCCGGGCGGCCACCGTTTCGTCGACGCTCCGGAGGTGGGCCAGATCTACGAGCGCGGGGTCTTGCTGAAGATCGACGCGGCCGAGGCGGCGAAGCTGACGGCGCCTGATGCCAACCCGGGGTCGCTCGCGGTCAACCCGGCCGATCTCATCGGCGGCCGCCCGGGCTTTTTCCGGCGGGCCTGGAACTCGATGACAGGCAAGCGCTAGGAACGTGGCGCCTTTTCGGGCCGCGCTTGCGTAGGATTTTCGCTAATCATCCTGGCGCTCTGCGCCGTCCTCGCGACCGCGGTCGCCGGGTGCGGAAGCAGTAGCGACTCGTCGACCGGCTCGAGCGCTTCCACCGAAGCCGGCAGTTCGACCGAAGAATCGAAGGAATCGAGTGAATCGACCTCGGGCGGCGAAAAGACGAAGCCAACGGTCACGGTACCGAAGGGGATCTCGCCCAAGAAGTATGCGATCAAGGAAATCGAAGAAGGCACAGGGGCGGAAGCCAAAAAAGGCGATGAAGTCACGGTTCAATACGTGGGAGTTGGCTATGACAGCGAAGAAGAATTCGACTCTTCCTGGAGCCGGAACGAACCGTTCACCTTCACTCTCGGCGCCGGCGAAGTGATCAAAGGCTGGGACCAGGGTGTCGAAGGGATGAAAGTTGGCGGCCGCCGCGAGCTTCTGCTTCCGCCGGAACTCGCCTACGGCGCCGAAGGCTCGCCACCGAGCATCGGGCCGAACGAAACGCTGATCTTCACCATCGACCTCCTCGCCGTCAAATAGGCGAGGGCCCGCGCCCTCGGCGGCATCTGCGGACGTTTCGCCGCTCCCGGCCCATCGCCCGTTTTTTGGCTTGAGACCTCGGGTACTCGTTGCATATGGAGGCCTTGGCCGATGGAATCGCGGAGCAGCTGCTGCGGATTGAGCACGAGCTGGCGCGCGGCGACGGCGCCACTTACGAGAGCCACCTGGCCGAGGGTGCGGTTGTCGTCATTCCCGGCGATCGCCTCGACCGCGCCGCGACGGTCGAGGCGATCGACGCCTCGGACGGCTGGGACGAAGTCTCGATCGGCGAGGAGGCGGTGCTGGGACTCGGGCCCGACGTAGCCCTTCTCACCTACCTCTTTCGCGGTCGCCGCGGTCAGGACCACTACGCGGCAACGCTCTCGAGTGCCTATGTCAGGGACGACGAGGGGCGCTGGAAGCTCGCCTTTCACCAGCAGACACCTCACTCCAAGGGGTCTTAGCCGCACCGTTTCCGTGCGGGCGCGATCATCTTGCCGTGCCGACCGCATCGATCTTCGCCGAACGCTTCGTCTCACAGGGCCTCGCGGGCCAGCCTGAGCGTGACCCTGCCGACGTGGCCGGTCGACTGCTCGCCGTCCAGGGTCAGGACCCGCGCGGCGCCCGGCTGGCGGTCAGGGCTCGCAGCGAGGGACTGACCGCCGCGCACGTGGACCAAGCCCTGACCGAGGAGCGCTCGCTGCTGATCACCTGGCTCAACCGCGGGACCCTTCACCTGGTTCGCAGCGAGGACTACCCGTGGCTGCAGATGCTGACGACCCCGCCGCTGGTGTCGTCGTGCAGCCGCCGCCTCCGCCAGGAGGGGGTCACCACGCAGCAGGGGGAGAAGGCCGTGAAGACGATCGAACGGAGCCTGGCCAAGGAGGGCCCGCTCACCCGACACCAGCTGCGCGAGCGCCTCGACTCGGCCGGCATTCCCACCGCGGGCCAGGCGCTTATCCACCTGCTCTTCCTCGCCGCGGTGCGCGGAGTCGCCGTGCGCGGGCCGATGGCCGGCAAAGATCACGCCTATGTGCTCGTCCGCGATTGGCTGGAACCGCAGCCCGCCGCCGAGCGCGACGCGGCCCTCGCCGAGCTCGCCCGCCGCTACCTGGTCGGCCACGCGCCGGCGAACGACCGCGACCTGGCGCGCTGGGCTGGGCTGCCGCTGCGCGACGCCCGCGCCGGCCTTGCCGCGATTGCCTCGGAGCTGGTCGAGCGCGACGACGGCCTCCTCCACCTCGCCAAGCACCCGCCCATTGCCGAGGTGCCCGGCCCGCGCCTGCTCGGAGCCTTCGACCCGCTGTTGCTCGGCTGGACCTCGCGCGAGCTGATCCTCGGTCCCCACACTCACCTGGTGACGCTGAACGGCATCTTCCGCCCCTTCGCAATGGTCAAGGGCCGCGCCGTTGGCACCTGGAAGCTCAACCGTGGCAAGGTCACGGTTGAGCCGCTGGGCAGGGTGTCGAAGGCCGCGTCGGCAGCGCTAGCCGCCGACGCGGCGGATGTGGAACGGTTCATGGCAAGCGCCTAGGCAAACAGGAGGAGATGAGATGGGACAGCCAGTGGTCCACTTCGAGGTCGTCGGCCGCGACGGCGAGAAGCTGCAGAGCTACTACGCCGAGCTATTCGACTGGAAAGTCAACGCCGAGAACGAGATGAAATACGGCCTCGTCGACCGTGCGGCCAACAGCAACGCCGAAGGCATCGGCCTCGGCGGCGGCATCGGCCAAGGCCCCGACGGCTACGTGGGCCACGTCACCTTCTACGTCGAAGTCCCCAGCGTCGAGGAGGCCCTGAGCAAGGCCGAGTCCCTGGGCGGCACCCGCGTGATGGGCCCCGAGACGATCATGGGCCGCATGGTCCTCGGCCAGTTCAAAGACCCCGAGGGCAACGTGATCGGTTTGATCGAGGGCGGCGAGTAACTAGCCGAGCTTCGGGCTCTGCCAGGGCTGGGCGAGGCGCGAGGCGAGGTCATCGGCGAGGCCTGTGACCGGGACGCGCGTCTGCTCCAGTGAGTCGCGGTCGCGCAAAGTGACGGTGTCGTCTTCCATCGTCTGGTGGTCGACGGTGATGCCCCAGGGGGTGCCGATCTCGTCTTGGCGGCGGTAGCGCTTGCCGATCGAGCCGCCCTCGTCGAACTCGGTGGGCATGCGGGTGCGCAGCTCTTCGAAGATCGGGCGGGCCTTCTCGGGCAGGCCGTCCTTCGAGACCAGCGGGAGGACGGCAGCCTTGTTGGGGGCGAGGCGGGGGTGGAGGCGCAGGACGGTGCGCTGGCGGCCCTCGACCTCCTCAACCTCGTAGGCGTCGACGAGGAAGGCGAGGGTGGCGCGATCGGCGCCGGCGGCCGGCTCGATCACGTGGGGGACGTAGCGTTCTTTGGTCTGCTGGTCGAAGTACTCGAGCTTCTCGCCGCTGAACTTGGCGTGCTGGGTGAGGTCGAAGTCGCCGCGGTTGGCGATCCCCTCCAGCTCCGACCAGCCGATCGGGAAGAGGTACTCGACGTCGCTGGTGCCC
>DATMIH010000086.1:0-17089 GCA_035554595.1 Solirubrobacterales bacterium | reverse complement strand
TGGATGTCGGTCGTCAGGAAGCGAATGCCCAGCTGGGCGGGTTCACCCGCCGCCGCCACCATGTTGTACACAGGCACCGTCGTGGCCGCGAGGAAGTTTTCCGGTACTTCAATCTCGGTCACGCCAACCTGCGAGCTGAGCGGGCAGGTACCGATCGAGATCGGCGGACCACCGGTCAGCTCTGCCTCGGTGCAAAGCGTCGGCGTCGCCTGCGGGTTGCCGACAAAACCCGGCGGAAGCTCCACTTCAATGTTGCGGACACTCTCGTCGGGAATGGTTTCGCCTTCGCTGTCGGTCGCCCGATTGAACTCGATCTTGGTCGTCGCCGCGAAGGGGTGGCCGCCGGCCTGGGTGTAGGCACCGCCGGCCGCGTCCACCGTTTCACCATCGAAGGCGGCGATGCCGAAGGCCGCCTGCGCGGGTGAACTCGCGAAAGCCATTACAAGCAAAGACCCCAGGACGGTGGCAACCCAGCGCAATCCGATCGCAGCGCTCATCTCGAGGTCCTCCTGCCCGCTCGCTGATGCTTGTTTTTGTGGTGTTTGACCTTGTGTCGATTCCGCTTCCTGTGCCGGTGGGGAGGGTGGTTACCAGGCCCGCTCACCTGACTGCTGCCAGGGACTGTCAACACCGGTGCCGAAGGCTGTTCCGCTTTACACCCTTCTCCTTCGCAGATCACAGGAGGGGTGGGATTCTGAGCGCCGATCCCACCGTCTACCCGGGCGTCGTAAAGGTCGACGTTGTTGTCGGTGTCGGTACTGACCAGACGCTCCCCGGTGAGAAAGAACGCGTCGTCGCCACTGGCGCTAGCGTCGCCAAACCCCGATGGGATCGTGCTTCGACCGCTCGAGATCAACGCTGGAGATCCGTCTTCCCACATGTAGACATCTTCGACACCGTTACTGTCCCCCAGCGCCAAGGGGTCGGCGGTCTGGAAGAAGACCCGCCCGCCGTCGGTCACGTTGCGCGGTGAGAACCCGGCATCGCTGAGTCCGTTCACGACGGGATTTTCAAGACCGAACATCGAGGCATCGCTGACCGCCACCGCACCCCGAGGATTACACGAGACGCAGGCGAGCGCGCCGGCGTCCGAGTCGTAGCGATAAAGCTCGGTGTGCATGCCATTGTCGAAGCTGCTGATCGGAGTGCTCGCGGTGAGCAGCAGATAGCGCCCACTGCGGCTGACCTGCACCCGCCGGTCCTTGTTGCTGATCTGCGCTTCCCAGTCGAGCGAATCAAGCGTCGGATCGAGGCTGGTCACGTAGGCGATGGAGCCATTGGTGCCACCACTGTCGCTCCACGCGTAGATATGCATGCCAGGGTCGTCAGGCTGGCCGGCCACAAGCCGCCCCGACGCAGCGAAGTACACCCGGGCGCCATCTTCGCCCATGCCGAGAACCCTGACGACAGCGGCTTCTTCGCCATCGCCCGATTCCGCATCGATAGATATGCGGCGCAGGGATTCGTCTCCGGGTTCGAAGACGTAGAGGTCGTTGCCGGAATCCGTGTCGGAGTTGAGGAGCTGCTCCGTGGAAAGGAAGAACACGCGGTCGCCGCTGTCAGACGCTCCCTGGAATTCCGCCGGCTGATGCGTCGGTTCGGGCGGGACACGCTGTGATCCCGAAGCCTCCACCGTCGTCGCGAGATCCTCTCGCACGTAGACACCGCGCGGCACCCCTGGGCTGACCGCGGTGAAGACGACCCTCGATCCGTTGCTTGAGATCGCGTTGTGCGCCTCGAGGCCATGGAGGCCCCCGACCAAGGATTCGGGCGCCAGGCTCGCGTCAGGGAGGACGCCGACGTAGTGCAGTTCGCCGCCCTGCCAGACGTACCCCTTCGGCAGTTCCCCAGCCGGGGCATCCAGGGTGAGGCCCTGAGTGCTGTTGATGCCGACGGTTCCCATCGCTTCGCTCGCTTCGGCGAAAAAGCTGTTGCCTTCGAGTTCAGCCGGTTCGGGAACCTGAGGGGTCAGGTTTTCGAACTGCCCGCCCGGAAGATCGCGCCGATAGAAGTCGTAGGCACGCTGCTGTTCCCCCGGTGCGGACGGCGGAGCGGGATATGACCGCATCACCATGGTGGAGAGATCCGGTGAGACGGCCATCATCGATGTGCTGAGGACTCGCCCTCCCTGGGGCAGCACCGGTGGCGAGATCCCATGGACCGTCCAACCCTGCGCGGCGCGTTCCGTCCGGTAGTAGCTGAGCACGGTCCCCGACGGCGAGTCGGCGAAGCTCCCGAGGGAGGAGAAGACCGCCCCGCCACCGCTCGCGGCGGCCTGAACGCTGTCGTTGTCCTTTACGTCGGTGCCGTTCTTGTCCGGCGGCGAAGCCTCCTCATATGCGCGGCAGTTGGGCAGGCTCGCGGATCCCTGAAGAGCGCGAATCGACGCATTCCCGCAGCCGTCGGGCCCCGGGATCGCGACTGTGGAAAAGGTCCGGTCTTCACCCGCCACGTCGGCGACACTGTTGCTCAGCACAATCCGGAAGTGGTAGGTACCCCCAGGAGTTAGACCGACGAGGTGGGCCGCCACATTGACCGCGAGATTCCCGTCGGGAATCGTGCGTTCGGCTGTGCGACTGCCGTAGGCGGGAGTCGGCCCGTACTCGAAGAAATATGTGGTCTCGGCGTTGCTGGGATCCACCGACGCTTCAAGTTCGGCTTCGGTGTATGCGGCCGTGGCCGACTCAGCGTGGACTACGGGCGGGCCCGGAGGAATTGTCATCAGCGGGCCAAAATGGTCGACCTCGCCGGGCTTTGATGCATAGACGCCCCCGTCGGCAGAGCCACCGGAGCGGTCGATCGTGACCCCTCTCGATTCTCCTTCGAGCTCGGCCGCGCCAAAGGTCAGGATCAAATCATTGCCTTCCGCAAACGAGTCGAGCTGGGCTATTCGATCGCCCTGGTCGACGTACAACTGGTCGTCGGCACCATCGACAGCGACCCCGAAGGACGGGCTTTCGATGACCGACACCGGGCCGGCATAGGTGGTGGACGCTGAGACCGGAAAGGAAGAGGGTGAGAAGACGTTTACGCCTCCGGCGAATGTGTTGGCATAGACATTCCCAGCCGAATCGACCGCGACCGCGCAGGGTTCAGGCGTGGCAAGCTGGGTGAGAAATTCTCCGCCCGGTGCGTAGACGTCGACGAATCCCCCATAGTCACCGACGTAGATCGCGCCCGAGCCATCGACCGCAACACCGCACGCCTCGCTATAACCGCCATCAGGCGTACCGTTCAGAGTATTACCGCTGATGTAGGCGGCGGATCCGCTGAACGTCGCCGGCGCTCCCGCCGAAGTGAAGCCCTGGAGCCCGCCGCCGAAGGAGTTGGTTACGTAGAAGTCGCCGGCGCTTGGGCCCGCCTGAGCGACCGCCACCTGGCTGGCCGACGCATCGAGGGAGAGCCCCGTCACCGCGTTGGTTGCGGTCGCGGGAAATTCCGCCGGCACACCGTTGGAGTCGTAGCGCACGACTGCTTCCAGACCAGCATCGGCGACGTAGACATCGCCATTCGAGTTGTCCACGGCCAGACCTCCGGGCGAACTCAGTTCGCCGACGCCGATCACCCCTTCGAAGAGATGGGTTTGAACCGCAGCCGCCGGACTCGCCACGACCAACAAAACAACGGCGCAAAGCCCTGCCAGTGCGGCCCCAAGCGTCCTCACGTGATTCTCTCCCTAAATTCCCTTGCCATTGCGATGTCGCCGGTCCCATACCGGCGGGTGGTGCCGCCCTCCGGAACCGCGTGCTTCGTGCCCCTGGATGGCAAGTGGAATTAGGGCAGACGCGGGTCTAAAAGTCAAGAAACAGATTGTTTATACCTGCAAATTAGCTCTTTCCTTTCTTTCAAAGCCCGCTTACTTCGACATCACTTCGTGGCCGCGCTCGGTGCTCTACGCTTGGCTTGATTCCTAAACGGACGGCGGTTGGGCGCAAGGGTTGTCCCGCCCCGGCCCGCGCACAGGGCGCGACTCGCCGGTGGCGAAGCTGTTCCACAGAGATGCGCCGCCTCCGCCGCCACCTGACCATCGCCCGCGCCGCCGCGGCGCTCTGCGCCCTCACCAGCCTGCTCGCCCTTTCCCCTGCGGCCGGCGCCAGCGTCAACTGGGTGGTGCGCGGGCACGGCTTCGGCCACGGGGTCGGGGTCAGCCAGTACGGCGCTTACGGCTACGCCCTGCACGGCAAGGACTATCGCTTCATCCTCGCCCACTACTACCAGGGCAGCTCGATCGGGCAGATCGAGGGGACGCGGATCGTCCGCGTCCTGCTCGACATCTCCCCGGGCGACACAGGCTTCAGCGCCGCGACCAGCGCCTGCGGGGTGGCACTCGATCCGGCTCGCACCTACGAGGCGCATCGCGACGGCGCTCGGGTGAAGCTGCGCAGCTCGGCCGGCAAGCCACTGGCCGACTGCGGCACCAAGTTGCGCGCCGCCGGCAAAGGCAAGATCACGATTGCCGGCGTCGGCACCTACCGCGGAGTGCTCGAGGCGGTGCCGACCGAAAGCAACCCCGGCTCGCTCAACGTGATCAACGCGCTGCCGGTCGAGCAGTACGTCAAGGGCGTGATCCCCAACGAGTCACCGCCCTCCTGGCCGGCGGCCGAGCTGCAGGCGCAGGCGATCGAGTCGCGCTCCTTCGCCCTCACCGCCGGGGTCGGCGGTAACGGCTTCGACCTCTACAACGACACCCGCAGCCAGGTCTACGACGGTCTTTCTAGCGAGACCGCGACCACCAACGCCGCGACCGAAGCGACCCGGGGCCAGGTCGTGACCTATGGCGGCAAGATCGTCGAGACCTACTTCTCCGCCTGCTCGGGCGGCTACACCGAGAGCGTCCAGAACGTCTTCGGCGGCCCGGCGATCCCCTACCTGACCGCCGTCCCCGACCCCTACGACACTTACTGCCCGCTGCACGACTGGACACTCAAATTCTCCGGTCCCGAAATCAGCGCCAAGCTCGGTGGTTACCTCGACGGCAAGCTTAAGCAGGTGGTGATCACCAAGCGCGGCGTCTCGCCGCGGATCGTCGCCGCCAAGTTGATCGGCACCGGCGGCGTGACCGCGGTCAGCGGCGAACAGCTCGAGGTCGCGCTCGGTGGCTACAGCACCTGGATGAGCTTCCAGAAGGTTGCTGGCTAGCCGTCCGAGTAGGGCTGGATCGGGATGCCGTGGTCGGTCTCGCGCATGCCGAACTCATAGGCGGCGCCAGCGCTTAGCGTGAGCTGGCGGGCGGGGAGCGCGGGGCGTTCGACGGTCAGCTCGAGGTCGGAGACCGAGCAGTTGAGCGTGTGGTGCTCGGGGCCCTTGGGGTCGGCGTAGACCCAGCCGACGAAGTCCTTCTTCGGGGCGGAGACGCGGCCGCGGACGACGATGTCGCGGCCGGGCAGGGTGAACTCGCAGGCGCCGGGCTCCGCCTCGATCGAGGCGGAGCGGATCTGTCCGAAGCCGCCGAGCCGGTGGGCCTCGCCGTCGAGCATCAGCATTCCCGACGGCAGCCAGGGCGTCGTCCACGGCCCGATCTGGACCCGGGCGGCGCCGGCGTCGAAGTAGATCGAGGGGTCCTCGGTGAAGCCGGTGCCCTCGAGCCAGACCCAGCGCTCGGCGTGCTCTGAGCCCCAGTTGTGGCCGATCATGCCGGGCCAGCCCTCGAGCGCGATCTCCTCGCCGTCGATCTCGAGCCGGCCACTGAAGCTTGCGTTGGGATATGGTGCGACGAACTTGGTCCGCGGCACGGGCGCCTCGTAGAGCCAGTCGGCCGGCAAGTACTTGCAGGGCTCGGCATCGCCGCTGAAGGTGAGGTCCCAGCTGGCCCTCAGCGCCTCGGTCTCGATTAAGCCAGCCGCTCGACCCGGTCCGATTTCGGCCTTGTCGATCCTGATCCATAAGCCGACCGGCGCCGAGAGCTTCTCCGCCGGCACGGTGACCTTGGTAGCTCGCGGGCCCTCGGCCTCGCGATCGAAGAGGCAGAACCAGATCGAGGCGTTGGGCTCGGCGCCGGGACGCTTGTGGACCGTGTGGCGGATCCAGATCCCCTGGCCTCCTCCGGACCGGCAGGCCTTGATGTAGAAGCTCTCGTAGTGACCGGCCTTTGCCGCGACCCCCGGGAAGCGCGCGCCTTCATCCATTAACTAACCCTAGAGGCCGAAAACCAAGCAGGTCGGGGGACGCAGGGAGGCTGGTGAGGGGAGCGCACAGTTGGTGCGTGACCCGATCCAGCCGACCGAGGACCCCGAGATGCGCCGGTTTGCAGGCCTCTAAACCTTGATCGTGATCACGTCGCCGTCCTGGACGACGTAGTCGCGGCCCTCGATCCGCAGCAGGCCCTTGTCGCGGGCCGGCGCGTAGCCGCCGCACTCGACCAGCTCCCGCCAGCCGATCGCTTCCGCCTTGATGAAGGCGTCCTGGATCTCGGTGTGGATCGTGCCGGCCGCCTCCCAGGCGGTCGAGCCGCGCGGGATCGGCCGGGCGACCGCCTCCTTGCCCTCGCCGGCGGTAAAGAAGGTGAGCAGGTCGAGCAGCTCATAGGCGGCGCGGATCAGGCGTGCGAGACCAGAGCCCTCGACCCCGTAGGACTCGCGCATCTCCGCCGCTTCGGCCGGGTCGAGCTCGGCCAGCTCGCCCTCGATCCGGGCGCTGACCGCGACCACCCCGGCGCCGACCGCAGCGGCATGATCGGCAACCGCCTGCGGCGGCTCGGCGTCACCCTCGTCGACGTTGGCGACGTAGAGGATCGGCTTCGAGGTCAGGGCCTGCAGGTTGCGCGGGCCGTGTGCGGCCGCATCGGGGACCGGGATCGAGCGGGCCGGCTTGCCCTCGGCCAGCGCCGCGACCACCTTCTCGAGCCAGTCGCGCTCGGCGATCGCCTCGGCGTCGCCCGACTTGGCGCCCTTGCCGACCCGGTGCAGGCGGCGCTCGGCCTGCTCGTAGTCGGAGAGGATCAGCTCGGTCTCGATCGTCTCGATATCGGCCAGCGGGTCGACGCGGCCGTCGGGGTGGGGCACGCCGGAGTCGGCGTGGCAGCGGACGACGTGGCAGATCGCATCGGTCTCGCGGATCGAGGCGAGGAACTGGTTACCTAGCCCCTCCCCCTCCGAGGCGCCCTTGACCAGGCCGGCGATGTCGTGGAAGGCGATCGTCGCCGGTTCGAGCTTGGAGGACTTGAGCGTGGCGGCGACCTGCTCGAGCCGCTCGTCGGGCACCTCGGCGATCGCCACGTTGGGCTCGATCGTGGTGAAGGGGTAATCGCCGGTCTGCGCCCCGCCCTCGGTCAGCGCGTTGAAGAGGGTCGACTTGCCCGCGTTGGGCAGACCGACGATCCCGACCTTCATATAACGCCGCCTCCTCTGCTCTCGTGGGGGGCCAAAGAATCAGATATGGATGGCCCCCCACTTCCGCGTCCGGGGGCGGCTCTCTCACTGCTCATATGGAAAGTGGGACGAGCAATCCGAGGATGATGCCGAGCAGGGCACCGGCGAGGACGTCGGATGGGTAGTGCATGCCGAGGTAGGGGCGGCCGAGCGAGAGCGCCAGGGCGACAACGAGGGCGCCGGCGGTGGCCGGATCAACCCGGAACATCGTGGTCGCCACCGCGAAGGAGGAGAGGGCGTGGGCGGAGGGGAAGCTGAGCGAGCTGGGCGCGCCGCCCAGCGGCGGCAAGCCCTCGAGCACTGGGCGCGGGCGCTTGACCAGCAGCTTGATCCCGTAGTTGAGCCCGATCGAGATCGGCCCGAGCGCGGCGCAGATCAGCCACGATTCGCGCCGCTCGGGGTCGAGCAGCGCCAGCGCGATCCCGAGCACGACCCAGACCACGCCGTTGTTGCCGGCCTTGCCCAGCGCCTTGGCGGCGGACTCGAGCCCGGGCGAGTGACCGCGCGTGCGCATCAGTCGCAGGAGCTTTAGATCGGCTTCGTGCATGGGCGCGCAGGATAAGCCGGTAGGTCAGTATCCCGTCATGCCCTCGGTCCCCGGCTACGTCCACACGCCTGGCCACCACTGTGGATCGACCGCCCTGCGCAACCTGCTGGGCTTCCACGGCGCCGAGATCAGCGAGGAGATGGCCTTTGGGCTCGGCGCCGGCGCCTGCTTCTACTATGTGGTCCTCGACGACGCCTCGCCGACCCGCTGGTTCAATGGCCGCACGGCGCGACTGGAGGAGAACTTCGACCAGCTGACCGGGGCGGCGCTGCAGCTGCGCACCTTCGAGGAGGGCGATGACGGGGCCTGGGAGGCGGCACGCGAAGAGGTCGACGCCGGCAAACCGGTGCTGCTGCTCACCGACCTCTACTACCTCGACCACTACGGCAACTCAGCCCACTTCCCCGGCCACGCGGTGGTCCTCGCCGGCTACGACGAGCAGTACGCGCACCTCTCCGACACCGGCTTCGAGCAGCTGCAGACGACGACGCGGCTGGAGGACCTCGACAAGGCCCGCCACAGCGGCCACCCCGCCTACCCGCTCGCCGGCCACATGTTCACCGCCACTGGCGGGGTGACGCAGGAGCAGCTGCGCGCGGCGATCCCGGCCGCGATCGAGCGCGCCGCCCAGGCGATGGTCGCCTCGGAGTTCGGCGAGTTCTCCGGCCTCGGCGCGGTCGAGCGCCTGGCCAAAGAGGCGGGCAGCTGGCCCGAGGTCGCCGAGGACTGGCAGTGGTGCGCCCGCTTCGGCTACCAGGTGATCGAGCGCCGCGGCACCGGCGGCGGCGCCTTCCGGCTGATGTACTCGCGCTTCCTCGAGGAGGCGGGACGGGCCGAGGCGCAGCTCGCCGCCGAGGCCGCCGCCCGCTGGACCGAGCTGGCCACCGCCTTCCACGCCGCCAGCGAGCGCGACGATCCCGAGCCGGGCCTCTGGGGCGAGATCGATGCCGCCGCCCACCGCGTCTTCGAGGCCGAGCAGCGGCTCTGGACCGCCCTGGCCTGAGCGGTGGCCGAGGGCGACACGATCCTGCGGGCGGCGCGGCGGATCGAAGCCGCGCTCGATGGCGGAGTGGTCGAGGCCAGCGCCCCGAACCCGCGCGGGCGCGCGGCGCGGATCGAGCGCCTCGACGGTCACACCTTCGAGCGCGCCAGCGCCCACGGCAAGCACCTGCTGCTGCACTTCGGCGAGTTGGTCCTGCACAGTCACATGGGCATGAGCGGCTCCTGGCACACCTACCGGCAAGGCGAGCCCTGGCGCAAGCCGCCCGGTGCTGCCTGGGCGGTGCTCTCGACAGAGCGGGCCGAAGCCGTCCAGTTCGGCGGCCCGACGCTGCGCCTGCTGCGGGCCTCCTCGGTGCGCCGCGACCCGGTCCTCGCCCGCCTTGGTCCCGACATCCTGGCGCCGAACTTCGAAGTCGAGCTAATTGCGCGATCGCTCGCCAGCGCCCCCGACCGCGGCCTCGGCGACGCCTTGCTCGACCAGCACCTGGTCGCCGGCATCGGCAACATCTTCAAGAGCGAGGCCTGCTTCGCCGCCCACCTCGACCCATGGCAGCAGGTCGCCGATGTACCCGCGGAGCAGCTGCGCCACGTCGCCCAGGCAGCCCACGACCTGATGCACGAAGCGGTCGAGGCAGGGCGCCAGGACCGCGCCGTCTACAAGCGCGCCGGCCGACCCTGTCCCCGCTGCGGCACAAAAATCCGCTCCCGCGGTCAGGGCGACGCCAACCGCACCACCTACTGGTGCCCGAGCTGCCAGGCCGCTGCCCAGGCGTCCAATACCTAGTCCCAACCCGTTTGCCGATCTAAACCGGGGGGTATCAGGGACCTTATGACTATTGGTGGAGGGATATTCCTGATCGCTGTTGGCGCGATTCTCAAGTTCGCGACCAACGTCCATGTTCAAGGCGTCAGCCTCGACACCGTCGGCGTGATCCTGATGATCGCCGGCGCAGCCGGCCTCATCCTCGGTCTCTTCCAGGAGATGATCTGGTCCAGACGCGCTCCCCGCGGCGCCGTCGTCGCTCCAGAAGAACGGGTCGAACGGGTCCCGGAGGAACGCCGCGACCTGCCGCCGCGCTACTAGGAGCACGCCTCGAAGGGAAGCGGGAGGCCTGACTCGCAAAGGTGGCGAGGGGCAGATCGTAGGCGTCCCGATAGCTCTCACCGCGATCGGCTTACCCCCACGGCAGAACAAGCAGAGTGGATCTAAAAGATTAGACTGTCGCGGGAATGGGGATTGAAATCACGGAAGTCATATCCGTCTCCCTAGGCGTTGCGGGTCTTGGGTTCGGTTTGGTCAAAGACTTTGGCGAGAAACGAGTGCGCGGCGAGGTCAAGCGGTTCAAAGAGCGCGCGCAAGCAGAACGAGTTAGCGCATGGGCCGGGAAGCGCACTGACGAGGGGCGTCGCGTCTTCGTCCATAACGCTAGTGAGCAGATCGTTCGCGACGTAAGGGCCTGGCTGGTAACACCGATACCTCAGTCGCCCGCCGAGGACGCACTGCCGGATCGGGCGCCCGCTACTCAGCGAGCGGTGCTAGAGCCCGGTGGCACTTTGGAGCATTTGATCTCGGCGAGCTCTATGCGAGGGCCTGCACCGATCAAGCGGCCGTCAGTCATATTGGCCTTTGGCGACGCCGACGGACGTCAATGGATTCGAACCGATGACAGTCGTCTTCTTCGCAAGGATTCCAGCGCTAGATAGCGAGCCGGCCGAAGTAGGCGAACCAGTTACCGGAATGCGACTCCCAGGTGAGACCCGCTTCCTCGGCTTGGCGTTTGAGCGCGGACTGGGTGGTGAAATGGGGGTCGCCGAAGAGCTCGCCGACCACGAGACGGCCGTTGGGCTTGAGCACTCGCTGGATCTGGCTCAAGGCGGCGACCGGGTCCGGGATCTCACCGAGGACAGCGGTGAGGACGACGGCGTCGATCGAGTCGTCCTCGTAGGAGAGCGCGGTAGCGTCGCCTTGGGTCGGGTTGATGTTGGTGAGGCCGCGCTCGGCGGCGCGCTTGCCGACGTGGTCGAGGAACTCCTGCTGCAGGTCGAAGATCTCGATCGTGCCCTCGGGGCCGACCCACTCGGCCATGTCGAGGGTGTAGTAGCCGACGCCGGGGCCGATCTCGAGGATCCGCTCGCCGGGCTCGGGCGCCAGCACCGAGCGCAGGCGCTCGCGGGTGATGATCGGGTGCGGGGCTTCGACCCAGAAGCGCTGGCCGTAGGGGCAGGCCGAGGGGTTCTTGCGCCACCACAGCGCCGCGCCCAGCGTCGCCAGGGCGGCGGCGCCGAGCAGCTTGCGAGCGCGCATCAGTCCGAGTTCTTGAGCGAGAAGCCGACCCGGTGATCGCCGGAGTCGATGCGCAGGAAGGCGACCTTGCCGACGTAGAGGGCGAGCACACCGTCCTCGGTCTTGACGTCGTGCCAGCCGCCCTTCTCGACCTGCTTGCGCAGGTCCTTGAGCTCGTCGTCCCTGAGCCGGACCGATATGACCTGACCACCCTCGAAGCCGATCTCAACCTTCTGTGCGTCCGCCATCAGTGCCCTCCTTCAGGGGGTTCGACGATCTCAGTGAGCACGCGCCCGGTCGAGCGCGGCTGCAGAAAGGCGACGCGACTGCCGCCGATGCCGACTCGTGCCTTGGCGTCGATCAGCTCGATTCCGCTCGCCGCTAGCTGCTCGAGCGTCGAGTCGATGTCGTCGGTCGCGTAGGCGACGTGGTGCATGCCGGCGCCGCGCTTGGCGATGAACTTGCCGACGGGCGTGTCGGGCCCGGTCGCCGCCATCAGCTCGACGTGGCCGTCACCGACGTTCAGCAGCGCCGCCTCGACGCCCTGCTCGACGATCGTTTCGCGCAGCCCAAGCTCCATGCCGAAGCTCTTTTCGTAGAGCTCGATGGCCGCGTCGAGGTCCTCGACGGCGACGCCTATGTGGTCGATTCTTCCGAAATTCACAATTCCGCCCGCGTGCTCTGCTCTCGTTCGTTCGCGCTCATCATTACCGGCGATCTCGCTCACTCTCTCCCGCGTCCGCCGCGGGCGGCGCATCTTACGATGCCTCGGCTCGCAGGATCTCGGCCAGGGCGGCGACGCCAACCTCGAGCTGCTGTGGCGTCGGCTCCTTGGTCGCGATCAGGCGCTGGATTTCGCGGCCGGGCGTGTGAAAGGCCTCGGCCAGCGGGTCGCCGTGGTGGCGATCGCTCCAGGCGAACATCTCGACCGCGATCGAGGCGCCGGCCAGCCCCACCACGGCGCGGGCGGCCGGGCTTGGTTTCTCGACCAGGCGCTCCAGCATTACGGTGCCGCCAACTGAGAGCAACATCATCGGCGTGATCAGGTTGGAGCCGCAACGGTCGTGCTCCTTCGGCACCCCCGCCGGATCGTCGATTCCCTGCTCGTAGGCGGCGATCGCCTTGTGCTCGACCCCGTGGTAGGCGGCGAGGTCGCGGTCGAGCAGGGCGACCAGCGCCGGCGCTGCACCGACCACTTGGACCACGCCCTCGCGCAGGGCCGAGCTGCCGAAGCGCTTGCGCAGGGCCGCGGTCGCCACCAGAGTGGCGCCGATCGTGCCCAGCACGCGCAGGTTCTCGAAGGGAAGTCGCGCCGCCGGCATCCGCAACCGCACCAGCGGCAGCACCGCCAGCGCGTCGGCGAGCCTCAGCGGGCCGCGCAGGCCGGGGAGCCGCGCCGCCAGCGCGGGCGCCAGCTCGGGCTTGCGCTCCGAGGCGACTTCGATGCTGCCGTCGGCATCGCGCACCGCGGCGGCCCAGTGGGTCGGGCCGTGGATCAGCAGCCCATTGCGCAGCGCCATGCCGCCGAGACGCAGCCGCTCCTTCTCCTCAGTGGCCATGCGTTCACGATAGGCGGTCGGCCGCATGGGCGCGGGGCGGAGCGGCGGCGCAATACGCCGCTCCCTGACCTGGCCCCTTACGCGGTGACGACGCCCATCGAGCCAGGCGCGTCACCGTTTCCCCCCTGTGTCCCTTTTGATACCCGGCCGGAGGTCCCCAGTCCAGACCTCCGGCCGGTGTGTCGGCTCTCCCTGGCTCTAGCTTGGAAAGCCGACCTCTAAAACACGAATTCAGAAAGAAGTTGCGGTTGTCTCAACCGGGCCGGATCTTCTTTTGCAGAGCGGCCCAGCGGCGACTCAGCTCGGCCTCGAAACCGCGATCCGTGGGGGTATAGAAACGCCGGTCCTCGAGCCCTTCTGGCAGCAGCTGCTGGTCGCTGACGCCGCCCGGCTCGTCGTGCGCGTAGCGGTAGCCCTCGCCGCGCCCGAGCGACTTGGCACCGGGATAGTGGGCGTCGCGCAGGTAATCAGGCGGTGTCTTCGCCCCGTTCTCCCGCACCTCGGCCCGAGCCGCCTCGAGCGCCTTGTAGGAGGCGTTGGACTTCGGCGCCAGCGCCAGGTAGACGGCGGCCTGGGCGAGGTTGAGCGCGCACTCGGGCAGCCCGACCCGGTCGACCGCCCGCGCCGCCGCATCGGCGACGAGCAGCGCCTGCGGATCGGCGTTGCCGATGTCCTCAGAGGCGAGGATGACCATGCGGCGGACGATGAAGCGCGGGTCCTCTCCGCCCTCCAGCATTACCGCCAGGTAGTAGAGCGAGGCATCGACATCGGAGCCGCGCGTCGCCTTGATCCAGGCCGAGACGAAGTCGTAGTGGCGATCGCCCTGGCGGTCGTAGTCAAGCGCCTTGCGCTGCAGCGCATCCTCGATCGCGGCGACGTCGATCGCATCCGACTTTGACCCACCTCCACTGTGGTCAATGTCGGATGCGCGCTCCACGGCACGCTCCAGAGCGGAGAGCGCCACCCGGGCGTCTCCTCCGCTGCGCTCCGCCAGCATTGCCAACGCCGCGTCCTCTACCAGCGGTGGGTCGACTAGACCCCGCTCCGGATCGTTGAGCGCCCGCCGCAACAGCTCTTCCACGTGCGCCGGCTCCAGCGGCTGCAGCTCATAGATCTGGCTGCGCGAGAGCAGTGCCGAGTTGACCTCGAAGTAAGGGTTCTCCGTCGTCGCCCCGATCAACGTCAGCAGCCCTTCCTCGACTGCCGGCAGCAAGGCGTCCTGCTGCGCCTTGTTGAAGCGATGGATCTCGTCGAGAAAGAGCACCGTTGGCCGGCCGCTGCCGCGTCGTCGCTCCCGAGCCCGCTCGATCACCGCCCGAATCTCAGCCCGCCCCGCGTTGACCGCCGACTCCTCCTCAAAAGCGCCCTCCGCTCCAGCGGCCGCGATCCGAGCAAGCGTCGTCTTTCCCGCCCCGGGAGGCCCGTAGAGGATCGCGCTATGCGGATGACCGCTTTCAATCGCCGTCCTGAGGGATGAGCCCTCAGCCAGAACGTGCTCCTGCCCAACAAGCTCATCGAGCGAGCGGGGCCGCATCCGCACCGCCAGCGGAGCATCGGCGGGCAACTGCTCGTGGACGGGTTCGGTGTTGTCGAAGAGGCTGTCGGCCATCTGGTTGAGTGTGACCGAGCCGGGCGACGCCGCGATCCTTTGTTCGTGCAACGGCAGGGGCGGACCGGACATATAGAGACGATGGCGCAGGGTCAGATCGAGAAGGGCGCGCTCGGCCACGAGCTCGCCCAGATCCAGTTCAGCCGGCTCTACCGTGAGCAAGGCCGGGCGATCCTTGCCTATACGTTGCGACGCGTCGAAGATCGCGAGGACGCTGCCGACGTCGTCGCCGAGACCTTCCTGATCGCCTGGCGGCGCCTCGCCGAGGTCCCGGCCGGCGCGGAGGCGAGGCTCTGGCTCTACGCGGTCGCACGCCACACGATCGCCAACCTGCATCGATCCGAGCGCCGCCGGACCCGCCTTGGCGGGCGGCTCGCCGAATCGCTTCGAACCGAGCTTGCGACCAATCCTTCGCCGGGCGGCGAGGCTGTCGAGGTCCTGCGGGCAATGGCCGAACTGAGCGACGAGGACCGTGAGCTGCTGCTGCTCATCTCCTGGGAGGGGCTCTCGCCGGGCGAAGCGGCAAAGGTCCTGTCGATCTCCTCGCTTGCCGCCCGCAGCCGGCTCCATCGCGCCCGCCGCCGGCTGCGGACCCTGATCGAGGGCAGCAACTTGGCCACGCACCGAAGTTCAGAACTCGACACGGAGGAGGCACGATGAACATGCGTGAGGTCGAGGCAGCACTCACCGCAGCTGACCCGGTCGACCGCGATCGGCTCGACCGGCTCGATCTCGGGGCGATGGAGGCCGAGCTGCTCGCCGATCTCGACGGCGAGCAGTCGGCTTCTCCGTTCCAGGCCGAGGCATCCCGTCAGCGACGCCCACGGCACTTCGCGCTCGCGCTCGTCGGTGCGGCCGTCGCTGCCATCGCCGTCGCCGTCGCGATTCTCGCCGGGGGCGCCTCGGAGCATCCCTCTCGCGCCTATGGTGCCGAGCTCGTCCGCTTCGCCGAATCGACGCCGCTTTTGCTGCTCGAAGGCCCCGGCTGGCGGGTCGAAGATGTGTACGAGGCATTTCGCGGCCCCTATCGGCCGCGAGGCAGCGCCGGCGAAGGCTCGATGGAATTCGTCACCGGGAAGCCGATCCCCGACGAAACCATCCACACCACCGAAGTGGGGAAACCGACGCACCTCCCCGGCTCGACGGTCCCGGTTCACACGAAGTTTCGCGCGTCGGGGACGCTGCCCCCTGCGGTGCGCCAGCGCAAGGTCGAACTTCGCTGGTCTCACCGGTCCCTCGCGAGCGAACTCGAATACGCCCATGCGTATCCCCGTCCTCATGGTCAGCACTGGGTCAGACTTCCGGTACTGGGAACTACGGCAGATGTCGACACGCGGGCGGAGCAGTTCGTCAACCAGGGCGGCGGCGGCAACCGTCAGATGACCGCGTATTGGTCTGAAGACGGCTATCTGCTCGAACTCCGGGCCGCGGTTCCCGACCTCGCCGCCTTCGAAGAAAGGCTCACGTGGTTGACGAAGGTCGACTCGCAGGCGTGGCTCGGGGCGATGCCCCCGCAAGTCGTCAAAGCGGCCGACCAAGACGCCACCGTGCGCGAGATGCTGAGGGGAATCCCCCTACCGGACAGCTTCAGCCCTTCGCAGGTACCCACCGCGGGCATCACTACAAATCGCGGTCAGGTCGAAGCTGCCGTGATCGGCACCGTCTCCTGCCTCTGGTTCCGGCAGTGGGGCGAGGCCCGCCGGAGCGGCGACAAGACAAAGGCGGGCGAAGCTGAAAGAGCGATGTCTACTTACGAGCGCTGGCCGCTCTTCCGCGAACTGGATCGGGCAAACAGGTATCCCGCCGACCCGATCCCGGAGCTCGTGGCCGCAATGCCGAGCGGGCATTACGAATGGAGGCCGGGAAAGCAGCGGCGGGTGCTGCCTCAGGTCGAAGCGCTCGGCTGCGCTCGCGAGGGGATCCCGGTGCTGCCGTGGAAGCAGCGGCGCCAAAGCGAACGCTGAGGCCGTCCCGTTATTTGGACCGTCTTTGGCATGGGGCCTAGAATCGCCCGATGGAGATCGCAACGCAGGCGCCCCCGTCCCAGTCCACCCTCGAGAGTTTCAACCCGGCTACGGGTGAGCTCGTCGGCTCCGTAGCCACGATCACGCCGGACCAGGTCCAAGGTGTGGTCGACGACGTCGCCCGCATCCAGCCCGCCTGGGCTGAGCTCTCCCTGGCAGACCGCGCCCGCTACATGAAGCGCGTCGCCGACGCTCTACTCGACGACATCGACGAGATCGCCGAGCTGCTGGTGCAGGAGCAGGGCAAGCCGCGCGCCGAGGCCTACACGATGGAGCTGCTGCCGACGGTCGACGCCTTGCACTGGTGCGCCAAGGCCGGCCCCAAGATCCTCGCCGACGAGAAGGTGCGGATGACTCAGGGCTTCCTGCTCAGCAAGAAAGGGCACTTCTCCTACGAGCCGATCGGCGTCGTCGGCGTGATCGCTCCCTGGAACTACCCCTGGTCGATCCCCTTCGGCGAGGTCGCGATCGCGCTGATGGCCGGCAACGGCGTCGTGCTAAAGCCGGCCAGCCTGACGCCGCTGCTGGGCGAGGCGATCCGCCGCGTCTTCGAGAAGGGCGGCCTGCCCGAGGGCCTCGTCCGCGTCGTCCACGGCGGCGGTGCGGTCGGCGACGCGCTGGCCCGCTCCAGCGTCGGCAAGGTCTTCTTCACCGGCTCGGTCGACGTCGGCCGCAAGGTCGGCGCCGTCTGCGCCGA
>DATMIH010000085.1:0-15145 GCA_035554595.1 Solirubrobacterales bacterium | reverse complement strand
CCGGTGTAGCCCGACGCCGACCACAGCGCGACGGCGATGCCGAGAACGAGGGCGATGCCGGCGGTGCCGCTCGATTTGGTGATCGATTCAATCGGGCCCTTGAAGGTTTCCGCCGCTGAGGAGGGGCCGATTTCGGTGATGATGTCGGTCAGGCTCGAGGTCGTCGACTTGGGATCGCCGAAGATTCCGATCAGCGAGACCATTGCGATCAGCGCCGGGAACAGCGAGAGCAGCCCGTAATAGGTGAGCGCTGCCGCCCAGTCGCTGAGGTTGTCCTCCTGGAACTCGGTGGCAGTGCGCTTGATCGTCGCCCACCAGCTGCTCTGTGCGGCGGCGCCCTCCTGCGTGTAATCGCGCCTCGGGTTGCCCTCGCGGTCGCGAAACGCGGCGTCGCTCTCAGTCCGTTGCTCGCTCATCGGTGGGTCTTGGGGCATCGCTCTTCCTGGTCGGTTGGGTGCTTCCCCCTTGTCTGCCCCCGATTCGGGAATCCAATCCTGGATGTTCCAAAGCTCGCCGCGGAGTCAGACGCGTGCCGTCGCGGTTCCGTCGCGGCCGGCCTCAATGATGGGGCCGTGTCGCGAGTGCAGACGGCCAAGCAGCGGGAGGAGAACGAGATCGAGTTCTCGCGCATCGTCGCCTTCAGCGACGGCGTCTTCGCGATCGCGATCACGCTGCTGGTCCTGCAGTTGGGAGTGGAGCCCGCGGTCTCCGATCACGAGCTCGGCAAAGCGTTGTGGAACGAGCGGCAGGACCTCTTCGCTTACGCGATCAGCTTCGCCGTGATCGGCCGCTTCTGGCTCGTCCACCACCGCTTCTTCGGCGACGTCACCGGTTTCGACGGCCGCCTGATCGTGCTCAACCTCTTCTACCTAGCCTGGATTGTGCTGATCCCATTCAGCAGCCAGATCCTCGGCGACCACGGTGGGGCGGAGGCGGCGGTGATCCTCTACGCGGTCAACCTGGTCGGCGTGATCCTCGCCGGCGTCCTGCTCTTCGCCGACGCCAGGCGCGCCGGCTTGAGCAAGGTCTCGGCCGAGCAGGCGCGCTCGGGCGAGCGCTCGGCGCTGGCGATCGCCGGGATCTTCCTGCTCTCGATCCTGGTCGCCCTCTTCAGCCCCGAACTCGCGACCTACTGCTGGCTGGCGCTCTTCTTCGTTCCGATCGCCGGCCGCGCCCTCAGCAAGAGCCGTTAGCCGGGAGCAGTCTCGCGAAGCTCCTGGTCGGAGGAAGGCTGCATCGGGCCGCAAACCGGACAGCTCGGGTCCGGCACGACGGGCTCCCGATCGACCGCCATCGTGCGCAGGTCATACATGTGCCCGACGCCCAGGGTCGAGGGCCTGGCGAGGCCCGTTATGTGGTGCATGATGTCGAGCCCGACCTGGCCGCCGATCATGCTGCAGGCGGGGCCGAGGGTGGCGGCGGGCGAGCCTTTGCCCCGCTGCTGGTTGACGGCGATGTCGTAGAGCGGGAAGGTGCGCCGGTAGGCGATCTCCTGGCAGGAGAAGCAACCGGTCACGCCCGGCACGTAGAGCGGCCCGACCCGCGCCACCGGCGGGAAGTGGCTCATCGCGATGAAGGGGATGCGAGCGGCGAAGCAGGCCGAGTTGATCCAGCGCTCGATGTCGTGCGCCGGCCAATCGCAGGCGTCGATCACGAGGTCATAGCCGGCGATCGTCTCGGCGATCGCCGCTTCGCTGTCGAGCCGCTGCACGCGCGGCTCGAGCTTGATCCCCGAGTTGAACCCGGCCAGCCGCTCGGCCGCCGCCTCGGCCTTGAAGCGGCCGATGTCGGCCTCGGAGTAGAGGACCTGGCGGTTGAGGTTGCTCAGCTCGACCCGGTCGAAATCGAGCAGCAGCATCTCGCCAACTCCGCAGCAGGCCAGGTTGAGGGCAACCCAGCCGCCGAGCCCGCCGACGCCGAGCACGGCGATGCGCGCCTTCGCCAACCGCTTCTGGCACTCGGCCGCGGTCGGCCCCGTGGTGATGTCGCTGAAGTAGCGCAGCTGGCGGTCGAGCCGCTCGACCACCGCCTCGGGAATCCCGTCGTCATCGGCGGCGTCCTCGACCACGCCGAGCTCCTCGAACTGGGCGAGCAGGTCGCCGACCTCATCGGTGCCGAACTCCTCGATCAACTCCTCCTCGGTCCAGGTCCCGTCGAGAGCGGCGAGCAGGCGCCGGCCCTCCCGGTCGGGGTTCTCGATGTGGATGTCCGCGCCGGAGCTGGGGCGGAGCAGGTAGACGTCGCCGTTGGGCGCTTCCATTCGCTGCGTAGTGCGCTTGAGCCGCGGTCGTTGCATGAATGCCCACCTCCTATGGGTACGCTTGAGACCGCCCTATTGCTCAGATTAGTTTCAAATAATGCCTAAATTCTAGTATTGAGTCTAGGTTTTGCCGGAGCGGAGCGATCTATCGTGATTTCCATCCAAACCGTCAGAGGGGGTCGCTATGCAAGGCAAGTCGATGAGGGAGCTGTGCGAAATCGGATGAGCTGAAGCGTTCTTCGATCGTCGTTTGATCGAAGCCCTCGGTCACCCGGTCAGAGAGCACATCCTCGCCCGTGCTCAACGAGCGGATCGCCAGCGCCAGCGAGATCGGCGAGGAACTCGGCGCCGACGTCAGCTCCTTCTACCATCACGTCGAAGAGCTCGAGAAATTCGGCTGCATCGAGCGGGTCGAGTCGGAGCAGCGGCGTGGCGGCCGCGAGCACTTCTTTCGGGCGAAGAGGACGGTCTTCTTTGAGACGCCCTCGTTTGTTCACTCGGAAGGCCCTAACGGGCAAGAGCGCGCGCCCGAGCAAACGTCGCATCAAGCATTTGCTCGGTCAGTCGACCGGTAAAAGTGTTCTGCTGGCTGGGGTGGTAGCAGCCAAGCAGCGTCCACTCATCGATCACCGCTTCTGCACCATGGCCAAAGCGAGGCCGTGGCCGCGGTACCTCGTTGCCGCGGGCCTTAAGCGCCCGCAGCGCCCCGTCCCAGGCAAAGCCGCCCAGGGCGACGATCGTGTGGCAGTTCTCCAGTAGCGCGAGCTCTCGCTCGAGGTACGGCAGGCATTGGTCTCGCTCGCTCGGGGTCGGCCGGTTTGCGGGTGGCGCGCAGCGCACAACGGCGGTCACGTAGACGTCCTTTAGGGCAAGCCCGTCATTTCGGTGAGTGCTCGTAGGCTGGTTCGCGAAGCCGGCGCGATGCAGGGCGGCATAAAGCCAGTCGCCGGACCGATCGCCGGTGAACATACGCCCGGTCCGGTTGGCGCCATGAGCGGCAGGAGCGAGGCCGACTATGGCGATTCTGGCGTCCGGGTCACCAAAGCCATCCAGCGGCCGGGCCCAGTAGTCCTGACCTTGATAGCGACGCGGGGGGTCGGCGGCGCGCTCCTCACGCCACTCGACTAGGCGCGGGCACAGCCGGCAGTTGTGAATCTCCGCGGCTAGTTGGTGGAGTCGCAATGAAGGTGAGCCGCGAGATCGGGAGCTTTTGCTCATAGCTCCGAATCATGCCCACCCGCGTATCAGCAGGTGTCTGGGCCGATCCCGAGTTCAGGATCGGCCCATCAACCGTGCTCGCAGCTAGCGCGTCTTGTTGATCGAAAGCAGCGGAACGACCTGCTCGGTCTTGCCGATCTTCACCCTGCCTCACCCCCTTCGCAATCGTCAGCTCTTGCGGTTGGGGGTCGCGACCCACCCGGTACGACGCTTTAGACCAATCCAATGCTGGAAAAAGTTCCAGTAATAAGTTTCAGGCCTGCAAAATACCTACTTCTTTGTTGTCATTTCAGCTTTGCGTCCAATATGATCGAGTGGTACAAGCTTGCGAAAACGAAATGAGGAGTCGCTTTGGCTGCAAAGACCAAGACCAAGAAAAAGAAGGGAAACGGCGTTGACCAGCGCTTGGTGAAGGCGTTGGCGCACCCGTTGCGCGTCGAAATCCTGACCATTCTCAATGAGCGCATGGCGAGCCCCAACGAACTCTCCAAGGAGCTCGAAGAGGGCCTCAGCCAGGTCAGCTACCACGTCAAAGTACTCAAGGACTTCGAGTGCATCGAAATGGTCAAGACCGAGCCGCGGCGCGGAGCTGTCGAGCACTACTACCGCGCGACCTCAAGGGCTTTCCTGACAGACAGCGACTGGCAGTCACTGCCGGAGTCGGTGAAGCCAGGTGTGAGCGCGTCAAGCATCCAGATGATCATCGACGATGTCGTCGGCGCTCTCACGGGTGGCACGTTCGATGCGCGCGATGACCGTCATCTCAGCTGGACGCCAGGAGTTGTTGACGAGCAAGGCTGGGGGGAAACAGTAGATCTAGCGGCGGAAACTCTTGATCGCGTCCTCGCGATTCATGCCGATAGCGCCAAGCGGCTCGCAAAGTCTGGCGAGGAAGGTATTCCCGCGACCATGGTCGTTATGAACTTCCAGGGTTTGTCCGCGGAGGCGAAGTCGACGAAGGGCCTTAAAAAGGGTCGCGCGAAGAAGGCAGCCAAGTAGGTCTAGTAATTTCGAGCAAAAGCGGTTAGAACTCCTCTTATGCTTCGGGCCCGCATATGGGTTCGAAGCGAGCATTTGCCATCAGCAGTCAGCGGCGCGGCCTCGGTCGCGCCGCTGCCTTTTTGGTCGTCCTGGCGATCGCGGTCTCCGGCTGCGGTCACGTATCTGCCAGTGAAAGCGAAAAGGCGGCCGATGCCGAAGTCCTCAACTCCGTCCTCTCGCAGGAACTGACGACGGTGGCTGCCTATGAAGAGGCGCTGGCGCTGCTGCGCGGCGGCACCCTCGCCGTGGCCGCTCAGTTGCGCGGGCAGAACCAGGCCCACCTCGACGCGATCACCAAGGCGATCCGCGGCATCGGCGGCAAAACCGAAGCCGAAGCGGCCGAACTCGAAACTCCCGGTCCGAAGGGCCGCGAAGAAGCGCTGCTGCTCGCCTATGAAGAGGAGAACGCGGCGCTCGGCGAGGCGTTGGACGCGACGTCGCACCTGAGTACCTCGGCGGCGAGCACGCTTGCTGCCTCGCTGGCCGCGAGCCACGCCCAGCACATGGTCGCCCTGCGCCAGCTACTCGGCACTGGTCTCGCCGCCTCGATTCCCGACGCTTTCGAGACCGGCGAAGCGTCGGCACCCGTGCCGCCTGGCAAAGGGGGATGATGCCCGCGTGACCGGCCCCCTCTACGCGATCGGCCGCTTCTGCTCGCGACACCACTGGCCGACGATCGCGGTTTGGATCGTCGCCGCGGTCGCCCTCATCCTCGCCGGGCAGGCGGGGGAGAGCAAGACCAACGACAACCTCACCCTGCCGGGCACGGGCTCGACCCTGGCGACCGAACTGCTCGAAGACAAGCTGCCCGAACAGGCCTTCGGCAGCAACCCACTCGTCTTCCAGGCCAAGGCCGGGGAAGTGCTGACCGCGCCCAAGTACAAGAGCGCGATCGATGAATCGGTCCAGCGGCTGAACGCCCTGCACGACGTCAACTCGGCCGTCAACCCGCTGACGCCGCAGGGCGCGCAGTTCCTCAGCGAAGACCGCTCGGTCGCCTACGTGCCGGTGGTCCTCGGCGTCGGGCCCAGCGAACTGACCGAAGCGCAGGCCCTGGCCGTGCTCGACGCGGGCAAGCCCGCCGAAGCGGCCGGCCTCAACGTCTCGATCGGCGCCTACGTGGGCTCGCAGCTCTCCAAGCCGGACACCGGCGCCAGCGACGCGATCGGCATCGCCGCCGCGATCGTGATCCTGCTCTTCGCCTTCGGCACCGCGACCGCGATGGTGCTGCCGATCGCGTCAGCGATCCTCGGCCTCGCCTGCTCGCTCTCGATCATCCGCCTGCTCGAGCACGTGCTGCAGGTGCCGAGCGTCGCCTCGACCCTGGCGACGATGATTGGCCTCGGCGTCGGCATCGACTACGCCCTCTTCATCGTCACCCGCCACAAGCTGCAGCTCGCCGACGGCATGGAGATCCAGGAGTCGGTCGCCCGCGCCACGGCAACTGCCGGCGGCGCCGTCGTCTTCGCCGGCTTCACCGTCGTGATCGCGCTCTGCTCGCTCGCCGCCGCCGGCATCCCGCTGGTCACCACGCTGGGCTTCACCGCCGGGATCGCGGTGGTGATCGCGGTCCTTGCCGCGGCGACGCTGCTGCCGGCCATGTTGGGGGCACTCGGCCCGCACATCAACTCGCTGCGCGTGCAGTTCGGCAAAACGCACCCCGACGAAGCCGAGCCACACGGCTGGCGGCGTTGGGCCCGCGGCGTCGCCAACCGCCCCTGGCGCTCCGCGCTCGCCGCCCTCGCGGTCCTGATCGTGCTGGCGATCCCGCTGCTGCAGCTCGAGCTGGGCCAGAACGACATCAGCGCCCTGCCCAAGTCGACGACCGCGCGCCAGGCCTATGACGGCCTCACCCAGGGCTTTGGCCCCGGCGTCAACGGCCCGCTGCTGATCGCCTCGGAATTCGAGAGCCCGGAAGAAGCGAAACAGGTGCTGCCGATCCTGGAGCAGAAAATCAATGCCGCCCACGACGTCGCCGGCGTCTCCGAACCGAGCCTCGACAAAACCGGGACGGCGGCCGTCTTTACGGTCATCTCCAAATCGGCGCCCTGGGCGGATGAGACCGTCAGCCTGGTCGAAGACCTGCGCGATGAGACGATCCCGGCGGCGCTGCAGGGAACCAAGACCCAGTCCTACGTCGGCGGCCAGACCGCCGGGTACATCGACCTCGCCACCCAAATCAGCGACAAGCTGCCGCTGATGATCGGCATCGTCGTCGGGCTCAGCTTCATCGTCCTGCTGCTCGCCTTCCGCTCGCTGCTGGTGCCGATCAAGGCGGCGGCGATGAACCTGATCTCGGTCGCGGCGGCCTACGGGGTCGTCACCGCCGTCTTCCAGCTCGGCTGGGGCTCTTCGCTGATCGGCCTCGACCACCCGATCCCGATCGTCAGCTTCGTGCCGCTGCTGATGTTCGCGATCCTCTTCGGCCTCTCGATGGACTACGAGGTCTTCCTGCTCACCCAGATGCGCGAGCACTACCGCCAGAGCGGCGACGAGAAGGAGGCGGTGATCGAAGGCCTCGCCAACACCGGCCGCGTGATCACCTCGGCGGCGGCGATCATGGTTTGCGTCTTCACCAGCTTCGTCCTCAACGGCAACCCGATCGTCAAGGAGTTCGGCGTCGGCCTCGCTGTTGCGATCGCGATCGACTCGACCCTGGTCCGCTGCCTGCTTGTGCCGGCGATCATGGTCTTGCTCGGCAAGTGGGCCTGGTGGATGCCCGGCTGGCTTGGCCGCCTCGTCCCCCACATCAGCATCGAGGGCGAGGAGTACTTCGCCAAGCGCGACGCCGCCCTCGCCTTCGCCGCCGACGGGACTCAAAGTGGAGATATAGACCACTTTGAGTCCCGTCGGCCCCCGGAGGCGGGGGGTTGAGCGGGTGTTTCCGCTTAATTTGCCCAATGCGCTGACGCTGCTGCGGATCCTTGCCGTGCCTGTGGTCGTCGTCGCCCTGCTCGGTGAGACGCCCAACGGCGACGCCCTCGCCGCCGCGGTCTTCGCCCTCGCTGCGCTCACCGACGGCCTCGACGGCTACTTCGCCCGCTCGCGCGACGCGGTCACCACCTTCGGCAAGCTGATGGACCCGATCGCCGACAAGCTGCTGATCGTCGCCGCCCTGGTCTCCCTGGTCTCGCTAGACCGGCTCGAAGCCTGGGTGGCGATGGTGATCATCGCCCGCGAGTTCGCCGTCACCGTGATGCGCGCGATCGCCGCCGAGCGCGGCATTGTCATCGCCGCCAGCTGGCTCGGCAAGGTCAAGACCGTGCTGCAGATCGCCGCCGTTATCGCCCTGATCGCCGCCAACCCGGCCCCCCTCTGGGTCGACATCCTCGTCTACCTAGCCGTCGCCGCGACCCTGATCAGCGGCGCCGACTACTTCTTCGGCCTGCGCCGCCGCATCGAGGCCGAGCGCGAGGCCCGCGCGGTGGCCAAGACCAAGCCGAGCTAGCTTCACCGGCCGATCGACCACCACCAGTTCGCAGAGCGTAGCTGCGCGCGTCGCGTCACATGCCCACGCGCAACCCGCGACACCGAGCGCACCATTCACGCGCCATCTCCTGGGACAGTCGCCCCATGCCCCACTCTCCCCACCCCAAGGCGCGCCCCCCTCACCCAGAGGAGCCCACCCACCCGGAGGTGCAACGTTTTTCGGCTCGGTCGGCGCCGCAACGCGTTGCACCCGACTTGGCGCGACCCACCCCCGGGCAGGTGCAACGTTTTGCAGCTTCCGTGGAGCCGAAAAACGTTGCACGGCAAGAGCCGACTCGGGTGCTTCGCAGGCTGGCGGAGAAGCAACACGGGGTGGTGGCTTGGCGTCAGCTGGTCGCGCTTGGCCTAACCGAAGGCCAGATCAAGAGTCGGATCAAGGACGGCCAGCTTGTTCCGCTGCATCGAGGCGTCTTCGCACTCGGTCACCGGCGCATCGGGCTCTACGGAGAATGGATGGCCGCGATGCTCGCCTGCGGGCCGGGCGCGGTGCTCTCACATGGAACCGCCGCCCAGCTCTGGGGGATCCGAGGATCGCGAAAGCCGATCGAGGTGACTCGCGTCTCCGGGCACCGCCGGCCGCACGGCATCCGCCTCCACCAGACCAGATCGCTTCCAGACGAGCACGTCACAATCGAGGCCGGCATCCCGGTCACGACCATCGAGCGAACCTTCCTCGACACCGCCGCCCGCTTGGACGAGCGCCAGGTCGAGCACGATCTCGTCGAGGCCGACCGGGGTCGTCGCTTGCGCTGGCCGAAGCTGTGGCAGGCAATCACCGAGCATGGCCGGGGTAGGAAGGGCACCAAGCGCCTCAAGCGCGTTGCCGCACGCGCGGACCCACGATTCGCCGACGCCGTTTCCACGGCCGAAGTCGACTTCCTGATCCTCTGCCGGGAAGAGGGACTGAAGATGCCGCAGGTGAACGCCCTCGTCGAAGGCAAGAAAGTCGACTTCTACTGGCCCAAGGAGCGGCTGATCGTCGAGGCCGACAGCTGGGGCTTTCACGGCGACCCCATCGGCTTCGAGAAGGACCACCAGTCGACGGTGGACCTGGAAGTGGCTGGGTATCGAGTCCATCGCACCACCTACAAAATGCTCGAGGCCAACCCGGGCCCATTCCTCGCCCTCGTTCGCGGCTCCCTGTCCCCCTAAGCGAGGTGCAACGTTTTTCGGCTCCATCGACGCTGCTGCGCGTTACACGGAGTGCGGCGTGGTCCGGCCTAGAAGAGGTGCACCGTCTTTCGGTGCTCTCAGCGCCGTAAGACGTTGCAGTGACCTCGGGCGGGCGGTGCCGACGCTCGAGAGCAGGGGTGCGTCGCGCTGGGCGAGGGGGCCGAGCTACGCGCCCGGGGACTCAAGCCAGTCGCGCATCGTCACGTGGGGGCCGGTGTGCTCGCCCGAGGCCAGCTCCTGGCGCAGTTCGCCGAGGGTGCCGTAGCGCTCGGCGACGACGTTGTGGCGGTGGATCGTCTCCAGGTTCTCCTGGCGGGCCATGACGAAGGCCTCGGCCGGCAGCTCGGGGTAGCCCTCGACCACGGCGCGGATCATCTCGCGCACGCAGTCCTCGACGAAGCGCGGGTTGGCGTGGGCTTTGGCGACGACGGCGAGCTCGTCCGGCCGCTTCATCAGCTCGTAGATCTCTGAGCTCATCGAGCTCTCGACCAAGCGCAGCAGCTCCGGCGCGTCAATCCACGCCGGGCCGCCCTCGGGGCAGCCGATATAGAGGGTGCCGATGCCGCGCTGGTTGTGGGTGGCGACGGGGACGGCCTCGATCGCCCGCTCGACCTGCTCGGCGTCGAAGCCGGCGGCGGCGAGCTGCTTGCGACCGAGCTCGGCGACCATCTCCTGGGCGCAGGGGCAGGCGGTCATGCCCTGCGCCTGCACGCCGGTGAGGGTGCGGGTGCCGTGCTCGGAGGCGACGGCGGTGCCGAAGAGGCCGTAGATCTCCTGGGTCGAGTGGCCAGTCGCCGGCGTCTGCACCGTCTCGGGGTAGCGCGCCTCGACCGAGACCTCGGCGCGGCGCCCGTGCTGGGTCTCGCGCACGCGCTGGGCGATGTGGGCGGCGAGGACCTCAGCCTGGAACGCCTCGCCGAGCACGACCGCGTCGATCGCCTCGCCGACGTTCTCCTCGAAGCGCGACATGTGGACCCCGGCTTGCCGCGGCTCGAGATCTACGAAGCACTCGAAGTTGGCGTGGTAGAGGTTCTCGGCGCCATCGGCCTTGACCCGGATCACCTTCTCGACCCCGGTGACACCGACGCGCGAAAGGCTGACCTGGGTGGCCGGCACGGATGCCTGCACGTCCGGCGCAGAGCGGGTGGGTGTAATCGTCGTACGGCTGGCCACGGCTTATGAAGCGTAAGCGACCGGGCGCTTCGTCGGGCTCCCGGCGAGCCTGACCGAACCGATTTCTTCTGCCTATACTTGGCTGCGGCCGGAGCGTTGGGGTCGGCCTCCCCTGCCAGGGGGACAGGGTTGCACCGGAGGCAGCGAGATCGAACCGTTGGAGACGGTCCCTGTGGGACTGGATCAGGACTCGGACGCACAGCCCTTTGCGGAGCCGGAGGAGCTGCGCGGACTGATCGCGCTGGGCCGGGAGCGCGGCTACCTGACCTTTGAGCAGATCGCCAACACGCTCGAGGAGGTCGAGGTCACCAAGGAGCAGATCGCCGGCCTGCACGCCCATCTGGTCGAGCAGGGCGTCGAAGTGCTGGCCGAGGAGGGAGTCGACGCTTACAAGGAAGCGCGCGCCGAAGAGAGCAACGGCGCAGCGGCGAAAAAAGAGGCTGACCTCGACCTCACGGTCGAACCGAGCCTCGACTCGCTGCGCCTCTACCTGCGCTCGATCGGCCAGGTCGACCTGCTCACCGCGGCGCAGGAGGTCGAACTGGCGAAGCGGATTGAGCGCGGCGACATGGTCGCCAAGCGGCAGATGGTCGAGGCCAACCTGCGGCTCGTCGTCTCGATCGCCAAGGGCTACCTGGGGCGGGGGCTGAGCTTCCTCGACCTGATCCAGGAGGGCTCGCTGGGCCTGATCCGTGCGGTCGAGAAGTTCGACTACCGCCGCGGCTACAAGTTCTCCACCTACGCCACCTGGTGGATCCGCCAGGCGGTAACGCGGGCGATCGCCGACAAGGCACGGACGATCCGCATCCCCGTCCACATGGTCGAGAAGCTGAACCGGGTAACCCACGTCGAGCGCCAGCTGGTGCAGTCGCTCGGCCGCGAGCCCGAGCCGTATGAGATCGCCGCTGAGCTGCGCTGGCCGCTCGAGGAAGTGCGCGACATCCTGCGCGTCTCCCAGCTGCCGGTCTCACTGGAGAAGCCGGTCGGTGACGAGGACGAATCGGAGCTCGGCGACTTCGTCGCCGACGAAGAAGTGGCGCAACCCTTCGAGGAAGCGAGCGAGCACTTGCAGCGCGAGGGCGTGCGCCGCGCTCTCGACGCGCTGCCCGAGCGCGAGCGCCAGGTGATCGAGCTGCGTTACGGGCTCTCCGGGCTCGAGCCGTTGACGCTGGAGGAGGTGGGGAGGACCTTCGGCGTCACCCGCGAGCGGATCCGCCAGATCGAGACCAACACGCTGAAGAAGCTGCGCGCCCTACCCGAGGCGCAGATGCTGCGCGAGGCCAGCTGAACGATCGCCGGCGGCTCGGTCGCCGCTAGCGCGGCTCGAGCACGATGACCGACGCCTCGCGGTCGAGCTTGCGCTGGTAGTCATCGAAACCCGCGTATTGCTCGTTGTGCGCGCGCCAGAGGCGTTCGCGCTCCTCGCCTTCGGCGATGCGGGCGCGGACCGGGTAGCGCTTGCGCCCGACCTCGACCTCGCCCTCCGGCATGGCCTTCAGGTTGAGCGACCAGGCCGGGACCTTGGCGTTGCCGGCGTTGGTGTTGATCACGACCACGTTCTCGCCGTCGGCGAGGTAGACGACCGGCGCGGTGCGCTGCTGGCCGGACTTGCGACCCGTGGTGGTGAGGAGCAGGACCGGCGCCCGGCCGACCTTGCCGCCGATCCTCCCGCCGCTGATCCGGTAGAGCGGAGTGTTGAGCTTGCCGGCCCAACGCAGCCCGGTGGCTCCGAGCGAGTTGGAGAAGCGTGCGAGTGTGTGGTCGCTTGGCACGGGGCGTAAGGTACACCGCGATGGCCGAGCCGCACCCCTTCCGCCGCGCCGCCGAAGCCAAGAACCTCGAGCTGATGACCGAGACGCTGCGCGAGGACGTCGTCCTGCACAGCCCGATCCTCTTCCGCGGCTTCGAGGGCCGCGAGATGGTCAGCGCCGTGCTCACCCACGTCGCCGCCACGCTCGAAGACCTCACTTATATAGACGAGCTGCACGAAGGCAGCTCGGTCGCCCTGCGCTTCAAGGCCAACGTCGGCGACCGCGAGCTCGAGGGCATCGACTTCCTCGAGCTAGACGAGGACGGCCGCGTCGCCGAGCTCACCGTCTTCATGCGCCCGATGTCCGCCCTCACTGCTTTCAACGAGCAGATGAAGGAGCGCCTGGGCGTCGCCTAATTGTCCGAAGCTTTCTGTCTGCATTCAGTCGTATTCTTTTGCTGATGGAGCGGAGGATCAATCGAGGGCAGCAGGGAGATCTTGGCGAGGCCTCTGCAATCGAGTGGCTGACATCCGTGGGTGCGACGATCTTCACGCCGCTTGGCCGTAGCCCCGATGTCGATCTGGTGGCCTGTGCGCATGGCCGGCTCTTGAGAGTTCAGGTAAAGACGTCGACCCAGCGCGTCACGACCGCTAACGGACACGAACGGTGCGCAGTTTCAATCGTCACCCGTGGTGGGAATCGGAGCTGGAGTGGGGCCGTCAAGAGCCTGGATCCGGCGCTTGTCGACTATCTCTTTGCCCACACAGGTAACGGCCGCAGATGGTTCATTCCCTCGACGATGCTGGAGGCGTCCACCTCAATCACTCTCGGTGGTCCCAAGTACGCGCAGTTCGAGATCGAGCCCGGTCGGCCGATTGACCAGCTCGTCTATGGCGAGGATCGCTCTATAGAATCGCCGCCGCCGGGGGAGTATCCAAGCGGTCAACGGATGGCGCCTGTAAAGCGTCCGGCTCAGCCTTCGCAGGTTCGAATCCTGCCTCCCCCATTTCGGCCTCGGCCGGGCTTCCAGCTTTCCCGGTACGAGCGCTCTCGAGGCCAAAACGGCCAGTGCCTCATAAATCAGAAGCGCCGGGTGACATTGCCACAGCAAGCTTGTATCGATGCTGGCTTGCAAGATGCAGATCGGCTTCTCGCGAGAAGTGACGGCGACGGGCGGATCGTGCTCGAGCGCATCGAGCCTCCCCCGAGCGCTGTAGTTTCCAAAGGGTGTACAACCTTGACGACCGAGTAGTTGCGATCGCCGGGGTCGCCGGCGGGCTCGGACCCGTGGTCGCGGAGCGGCTCGCGGGCGCCGGCGCGACGATCGCCGGGACCGACATGGACCAGGGGCGGATCGACGAGGTCGGCGCGGCGCTCGGCCTGCCCGCCGAGCGCTGGGACGGGCGCGCGATCGACCTGCTCGACGAGGACGCCACCCGCGCCTGGTGCGCGGCGCTGCTCGAGCGCTTCGGCCGGGTCGACGCGCTGCTGCACCTGGTCGGTGGCTGGCGTGGGGGAGAGGCCCTGCATGAGGCCTCGCTCGAGGACTGGGAAGTCCTCCACGACTCGCTCGTGCGCACCGTCCAGCACACTACGCGCGCCTTCCACGACGCGCTGCTCGCCGGCGAGCACGGTCGCTTTGTCCTCGTCTCCTCCAAGCAGGCGCAGGCGCCGACCAACACCAACGCGGCGTACGCCGCCGCTAAGGCCGCCGCTGAGGCCTGGACGCTGGCCTACGCAGACGGCTTCGAAGGCACCTCGGCGACCGCCAACATCGTCGTCGTCGACGCGATCTTGACGCCGCGCATGCGTGCGGAGAGCCCGGGCGAGGACTTCCCCACCTTCACCCCGGCCGAGGACCTCGCCGGGGCGATCGCATTTCTCTGCTCGGACCAGGCAAAAAAGATGAACGGGCAGCGATTCCCGCTTACGATGCGAGGGTGAGCAAACCCTCCAAGAGCGAGATGACGATCGGCGAGCTCGCCGAGCGCACTGGGATGACGGTGCGCAACATCCGCGCCCACCAGACCCGCGGCATCCTGCCGCCGCCGGTCGTCCACGGCCGCACCGGTTACTACAACGAGGAGCACGTGGCGCGGATCGAACTGACCCGCGAATTGCAGGGCGAGGGGCTCAACCTCGAGGCGATCCGGCGCATGGGTGAAAGCGTCAACGGCGCCGCCGAGGAGATCCACAATCTCACCCGCTCCCTGCGCGCACCCTTCGAAGAGGAGGCGCCGGAAATCGTCGAGCTGACCGAGCTGATCGAGCTCTGGAAAACGGAGGTCGAAGAAGGTCGCGGCCCCGAGATGCTGCAGCGGGGCGAAAAGCTCGGAGTCATCCGCGCGCTTCCGGACGGCAAGGTCGAGGTGATCAGCCCGCGGATGATGAAGGCCGCCGCCGCCCTGGCCGGAGTCGGCATGAGCCCCGACGCCGTCCTCGCCACCGCCGAGAAACTGCGCCGCAAAGCCAATGACATCGCCCAGCTCTTCACCCAGCTCTTCCTCGAGCAAGTCTGGGAGCCCTTCGACCAGGCCGGCCGCCCCGAGGGCGATTGGCCCAAAGTCGGCCAGGCCCTGGAGCGCACCCGCCCGCTCGGCGCCGACGTCCTCATGGGCGTCTTTCAGATCGCGATGGCCGAGGCGACCGACAAGGCGATCGGCCGCACCATCCGCAGCGTCGCCCGCAGCTCCCGCTAGGGAAACTCGCCGCTTCCCGACGCCGCTCCCTGTTGGAGAGCAAATTCCTATGGGAACCCACGCGGTACCTGGCCTTCTGTAAACACAATCTTTTCCTTGACAGGTTGGAACGCCCCTGTTCTAATTCCGCCTAGCTTCATGTACGCAAGTGTTCAATCTTGCGAAACCACGAAGCCACAGGGACATAACCGAGCCTCGAGGAAGCCGCAAAGGGAAGCGGCGGGCAGAGGGGCTCACGGGACAAGGAGAGAGCTACGTGACTCGCCACGCGAAGGCATCGCCCGCGGGATCGACTCAGGGCCAGGGCAGCCGCTCGGGCTCGTTCGTTCGTGGAGCCGGCG
>DATMIH010000084.1:0-18870 GCA_035554595.1 Solirubrobacterales bacterium | reverse complement strand
GCCGGCATGTTGAGCTCGGCGGCGCGAGAGCCGTTGCGCACCTCCCAGATCGGGAAGAGCTCGGCGAGCCGGCGCCGGTGTCGCGGCGTCAGCGGCGCATCGACGTTGTAGAACGGGTGCGCCAGGGCGGAGGCGATCTCGTTCTCGGCAAGGTACGCGGCGCAGGCCTCTACGTCGCCGGCGTGTGCCTGCAGCCACTCGTGGTCTCCGGGGGTGATCCCGTAACAGAGGACGTGAACCGCCTGTGGCTCGCCGGCAAAGCGCGCGGTCAGCTCCTCGGAGACGAAGCAATCGGGACGATCGGCGAGCTCGAGACAGCCATCGATCGTGTCGTGGTCGGTGATCGTGACGAAGTCCATCCCCCGCCGCTTGGCCAGGTCGTAGACCTCCTCGGGCGGCGTCGCGCACTCGGGCAGCCCCAGTGAACGCTGAACTCCGAGCCGCGAAAGCTGCGAGGCGGTGGAGTGGCAATGCATGTCTACACGGGAAGTCATCGGCGTCTCCCTGCTCTAGTCGTTTCTGTCACCTCCAGAGTTCGGCATCGGAGGACAAGAGATGTGAACGGGCAGAGAACCGCAGGTAAACAAGCGGTAACCGACGCGCCCCCCTTTCACCACCTCAGAGGTAGTCAAGGGAGGGCGCGTGCTCAGAGGCTGGCGTCAAGCGTGGCCCGGGTGCCGCGGCTCGCCTCGGCTTGCCAGAGCTCGACGAACTCTTGGAAGAGGCGCTGGCGGCGCTGGCGCAGGATTGCCGCAACCGAGCCGATCTGCTCGACCTTGGCGAGCATCAGGTCGCAGTCATGCAGGTCGCCGAGCACCGATTGCAGGCGCTTGGTGGCGCCTCGGGCGGTCTCCGCCTCCTCGCCGAGACAGGGAGCGAAGATCTCGAGCACGTAGCGCAGGCGCTTTGCGGCGATTCGCATGTTGTGCTGGGCCTCGCTCGCATCGGGCGCGAGTGCCTCGTCGGCCAAACCGCGCAGCTCGTCGACCCGCACCGTGACGATTCGCCCGACGTTGGGCGACAGCGGCCCGCCTGGGTCCAGCCCCTCTATCCCTCGCGCCTTCACGCGCGGCCCGCCTCGCTGACGGCCGTCATCGCGGGCCGGCCTTCTTGATCAGCTTCTTCAGCCGCCGTCGCAACTTCTTCAGCCGCTTCGGAGTGACGTAGGGCACCAATTCCTCGTTTGCCTCGGCCTGGCGCACCCGCAGCTCCTCGATCAGGGCGAGCAAAGCGCTGCGATCGGCCTCCGCCGCCTCCACGACGAGACCCTCGAGCAGGGCGATCTCGACGTCTGCGTCGCGGCGCTCACCGAGCGCGTCGGCCAGCGCCTTCACCTTCTTCAGCGCCTTGCGATGGCGCTTGTGCGGAAAGCAGGGCTCGAAGATCTCCAGCGCTGCGCGCAGGCGGCGTGTCGCCACCCGCATGTCGTGCACCCGCTCGACATCGCCGAGGTCGAGGACGCCCTCCGAGTGCGCGAAGACCTCTTTGGACCGCACCCTGACGACCCTCGCTGCCGCCCCGGAGAACGATCCCTCGCAGTCGAGCTTGACCTTGCGCGCACCGGCCACGCCCGGAGGCTAGAGGACGGCTGAGCCCGGTAGGCCCTCCTAGGCGACGAGGCGGAGCTTGGAGCCGTTGCTGTTGCCGTTGAGCAGGTCGAGGACAACGCCCTCGCGCAGCCCGCCCTTGCCGATCTGCAGCGGCTGGCCAAGCAGCTCGGAGACCTTCTCCAGCAGCAGCACGCCGGTGGTGAGGATGCGGACCCGTTCGGGATCGAGCTCGAAACGCCGCGCCACGTCGGCGGCGGGGTCTCCGCAGAGCACGCGGATCCCCCGCTCCAGGGTCTCGTACTCGAGCACCGCCCCGACCAGGCGACGCAGCGAGGTGGCGCTGCCACCGACCGCGACGGCCTGGGCCGGACGCTCGATCTCAACCCCCTCGAAGATGTCGTCAATGCGGTCGCGGACCTTGCGGATCTCGGCCGCGGAAGGAGGATCGGAGGAGATCAACTCGTTGGCTAGGACGCCCGAGCCGACTCGCCAGGAACGGACCTCACGCGCACCGCCGGGCACGGTGCCGAGGATCACCTCGGTAGAGCCGCCACCGACGTCGACGACACCGACCGTGCCCTCGACCGGGTGGCCGAGTGTCTTTGTCGCGCCGACGAAGGAGAGCCTTCCCTCCTCCTCGTCGCTCAGCACCTCGACCCGGACGCCGGCGGCGTCCCCGATCGCGGCGGCGACCTCATCGCTGTTGGAGGCCTCGCGCACGGCCGCAGTCGCGACGGCGCGAATCTCCTCGGCCCCCAGCTCTTTCGCCAGCCGCACCTGGGTCGCGACGACATCGCAGACCTCATCAATCTTCGCGTCCAGGATTGCGCCATCACCATCGAGCGCCTTGTTGATCCGCGTATACGCCCGCTGCTCCATTACCTTCTTCAACTGCCCTTCAACTGGCTCGGCGACGAGCACACGAGTGGTGTTCGACCCAATATCTATGGCAGCGCAGAGCGTCACGGCGTTCTTCTGATGTTCCCAGAACCGTCGGATCTCAAGCTCTGGCAGGTGGGGTGGTCATGCATCAACGGACACTCAATACAGCTGCAGGCTGTATGTCCGGCGATGCATGACCACCCCACCCTCACACACTCGGATGCGACGCATCCTCGAACTCCTGAAAGAGCCCGGTGACGACGAAGGCGACCTGCTCGCCAATGTCGACCGCGTTATCGGCGATCCGCTCGATCGCCCGCGCCCCCAGCAGCATCGTCATCGCCCACTCGCGCTTGTCGGCGTCGTCGCCGATCTCCAGGGCGAGCCGGAAGCATTCGCGGTTGAGGTTGTCGACGACGTCGTCCTGGCGGACCAGATCTCGCGCCAGTTCGATGTCGCGGTCCCCAAACGCTCGCTTGGCCTGGCTGAGCAGCATCTTGGCCTGGCGGCCCATGTCGAGGATCAACCCCACCATCTGCTGATCGGACGGTGGCTCGTTGCCGGTCAGCGGGATCATCTTGCAGATGTTCACGCACTGATCGCCCATCCGCTCGACGTTCTTCAAGACGTGTAGGAGGGCCGAAATCAGCCGCAGGTCGGTCGCCACGGGCGATTGCGTTGCAAGCAGCGTAATCAGCGCCTGGTGCACCTCGAGGTAGCGGCCATCGATGCGATCGTCGTCGGCGACGACGATCTGGGCCAGCTCGACGTCCTGGTGCTCTATCGCCTCCAGGGTGCGGGTCAGCGCCGCGCTGGCCAGGTCGATGCCGCCGAGCGCGCTCGCCTCGAGGCGTTCCAGTTCCTCTTGGTATTCGACCCTGATACCGCCTGGCATGCTCAGCCGAACCGCCCGCTGACGTAGTCCTCGGTCGCCTGCTGGGCAGGGCTGGTGAAGATCTTCTCGGTCGGCCCGATCTCGATCAGGCGACCAGGCTTGCCGGTCTCCTCGAGGTTGAAGAAGGCGGTGATGTCGCTGGCTCGCGAGGCCTGCTGCATGTTGTGGGTGACGATCGCGATCGTGAACTTGCTCTTCAGCTCGCCGATCAGATCCTCGATCGCCAGGGTCGCGACCGGGTCGAGGGCGGAGCAGGGCTCGTCCATCAGCAGCACCTCGGGCTCGACCGCGATCGCGCGAGCGATGCAGAGCCGCTGCTGCTGACCGCCGGAGAGACTGGAACCGGGCTTGTCTAGGCGGTCCTTGACCTCGCTCCAGAGGTGAGCGCCGCGCAGCGAGCGCTCGACGATCGCGTCCTTCTCGTTCTTCTTGACCCGGCCGGCGTTGAGGTTGAGGCCGGCGGCAACGTTGTCGTAGATCGACATCGTCGGGAAGGGGTTGGGCGACTGGAAGACCATGCCGACCAGCCGGCGGACCTGGACCGGGTCGACACCGCGCCCGTAGATGTCCTGCCCGTCGAGGGTGATCTCGCCCTCCACCCTGGCGCCGGTGGTCAGCTCGTGCATGCGGTTGAGCGAGCGCAGGAAGGTCGTCTTGCCGCAACCCGATGAGCCGATCAGGGCCGTCACCTTGTTCGGCTCGACCTTCAGCGTCACGTCTTCGACCGCGTGGAAGTCCCCGTAGAAGAGGTTGACCTGGCGCGTCTCTAGCGTCTTCGCCGGCCTGCCGTCCGCCGCTGCGGCGGCCTCCGGGGCGGGCTGCGTGCCTGTCGTCGTCACCTTCATCTCAGTCTTGCCGACCTCGGCCTCGGCCCTGGTTGCTCCTATGGCTCCCATCGGGCGTGCTCTCCTTCCATCCACTAGCGGATCTCGGTTCGGTACCGGCGGTAGATCAGGCGAGCTACGAGGTTGAGGACCATGACGATAACGATCAGGGTCAACGCGGCTGCCCAGGCTCTGTCGTACGAGGCCTGCTTGAAGACGCCGGGTGTTCGGTACTCGCTGTAGGCGTAGACCGCGAGGTTCTGCATGCGGCCTGAAAGGGGGTTGCTGTTGATCGAGTCGACCACGCCGGTGGTGACCAGCAGCGGCGCCGTCTCGCCGATGATCCGGGCGACGGCGATCATCATGCCGGTGATCAGGCCGGCGAAGGCGGTCGGCAGGACGACCTTTGTGATCGTCCTCCACTTCGGCGTGCCCAGCGCGTAGGAGGCTTCGCGCAGGTGGTTGGGAACGATCTTCAGCACCTCCTCGGAGGTGCGGATCACGATCGGGATCATCAGCACCGAGAGCGCCACCGAGCCCATCACCCCGAGGCGGATACCGGGGCCGAGGAAGAGGGCGAAGAGAGCGTAAGCGAAGAGGCCGGCGACGATCGAGGGGATGCCGGTCATCACGTCGACGAAGAAGGTCAGCGCCCGGCCGAGACGGCCGCCGCCGTACTCGGTCAGGTAGATCGCCGCCATCAGCCCGACCGGGATCGAGATCAGGGCGGCGACGCCGGTGATCACCAGGGTGCCGACCAGGGCGTGGGCGGCGCCGCCGCCGCCGATCTGGCCGCGCGCGTCCTCGGTGAGGAATTCGAGGCTGAGGCCGGGGATGCCGCGCTTGGCGACCTCGAAGATCAGTGAGAGCAGCGGGATCAGGGCCAGCCCGAAGGCGGCGACGATGGTCAGCGTGATCAGCCGGTCCTTGGCCCGTCGCGGGCCCTCGACCCGCCGCGACCAGGTGTAGGTGACGACCATCGCCACCAGCACGGTGAAGACGAGCAGCAGGGCGACGCTGAAGGCGCCCGCGGCCAGCAGCAGCGCCGCGGCCAGCACGGCCGAGCCGGCGACCACGCCGTAGGGCGACCAATCGGGCAGCACGCCGCTTTCGAGCGTGGGGTTCACTGGATGTTCTGGCGGGCGATGATTGCCCGCGCGGCGAGGTTGGTGACCAGGGTGATCGCGAAGAGGACGAGGCCCGAGGCGATCAGCGTGTTGATCGCGAGCCCGGTCGATTCGGGGAAGTCGAGGGCGATGTTGGCGGCGATCGTCGAGGGGTTCGCCTGGCTGATCAGGTTGAAGGTGACGATGCCGGAGACCGAGAGGATGATCGTCACCGCCATCGTCTCGCCAAGCGCCCGGCCGAGGCCGAGCATGGCGCCGCTGATGATCGAGGACTTGCCGAAGGGCAGCACGGTCATCCGCAGCATCTCCCAGCGGGTCGCACCCAGTGCCAGAGCGCCTTCCTGCAGCTTGCGCGGGGTCTGCGAGAAGACCTCGCGGGCGACGGCGGAGACGATCGGCAGGATCATCACGGTCAGGACCAGGCCGGCGACGAGCATTGTGCGGCCGGTGACCGAGGCCGGGCCCTGAAAGAAGGGGATGAAGCCGAGCTTTTGTTCGAGCCATTTCATCGGCCCCACCGCGGCCGGGCCGAGCACGAAGATGCCCCAGAGCCCGTAGACGATGCTCGGTATGGCGGCGAGCAGGTCGACCATGTAACCAAGCGGCAAGAGCAGTCGCTTCGGCGCGATGTGACTGATGAAGAGCGCAACCGCAACCGCGAGAGGGACGGCGAGGATCACCGCGATCGTCGCTGCCAGCACGGTGCCGAAGGCGAGCGGCGCGATGTAGTCGATCAGGCTCTTGCCCCCCGGCAGTTCCGAGGAGCTGGCGGTGATCGCCGGCGCCGCCTGAATCAGCAGGAAGGTCGCGACCCCCGCCAACAGCGCGAGGATCGTTACCGCGGCGGCGACGGAGAAGTTGGAGAAGATCCGGTCGCCCCACTGCCGCCTCCCTCCGGAGGCGGCAGCGAGGAGCTGACCGGCGTTGGTCGTCGTGTCGGCGCGAGCCTCCACTCAGAGCCTAGGAGCTGCCTTCGATTGCTTCGACGGCCGGCTGGATCTTCTTGGTCAGCGCCGCGGAGAGCGGTGCGGAACCGGCGTTTTCGGCGGCGATCTTCTGACCTTCGCTGCTGATCGCGTATTCGAAGTAACCCTTGACGATGGCCGCTTCGCTGGCCGAGTCGTATTTCGTGCAACCGATCAAGTAGGAGACCAGCACGATCGGATAGGTGCCCTGCGATTCGGTCTTGCGATCGAGTTCGAAGGGGAACATGTAGGGGCTCTTGGCCTCGTCCTTGGCTTCCGGGGACTCCTCGAGGATCTTCGCCGCGGCCTCAGGAGTCGGTTCGGCGTATTCGCTGCCGACCTTGATCGTGGCGACGCCGAGTTCGCCGGCCTGGCTGGCGTCGGCGTAGCCGATCGCACCTTCGCCGGCAGTCACAGCTTCGACCACGCCGGAGGTGCCTTGCGCGGCCTCGCCGCCCTTGACCGGCCAGTCGCCGCTGACTTCGTACTTCCAGATGCTGGGGACGACCTCGGAGAGGTATTCGGTGAAGTTCTGGGTCGTGCCCGACTCATCAGAGCGGTTGACCGGGGTGATCCGGGTGTCGGGCAGTTCGACGCCGGGATTGGCTTTGGCGATGGCGGGATCGTTCCAGGTGGTGATTTCCTGGTTGAAGATCTTCGCCAGCGTTTCCGGGTCGAGCTGCAGCCCTTCGACGCCTTCGAGGTTGTAGATGATCGCGATCGGCGAGACGTAGGCCGGAACCTCGACGAGTTTGCCGGGAGCGCAGCGTTCGGCCGCCTTCGTCAGTTCGCCTTCTTCTGTAGAGAGAGCAGCGTCGCTGCCGGCAAAGCCAACGCCAGCGGCGATGAACTGTTCGCGCCCGCCACCCGAACCGACGGCGTCGTAGGTGATCGTGGCGCCGGAGTTTGCGTTCTCGAATTCGGCAGTCCAGGCTTCCTGCGCGGCCTCCTGCGCGGTCGAGCCGGCACCAGCTACCTCACCGGAAAGATCGCCACTGGATGAGCTGCTGCTGTCGCTGCTACTGCTGCCACAGGCGGAAACGCCGATCGCGAGGACGGCCAGTGAGGCGAAAATGGCCAACCATCTAGAGGGACTCAACACAAAACTCCTTTTCGTCGTGGGGCACGAGAGCGGGCCAGATCGGCCGCGCTCGCGGCCACCCTCTCAGCGCGGCTCCGACAGCTTGTTACCTGGCTGTATCGGGATTGTGAAAAAGATGTAAAAGGCCCCGGAAGTGCCGCACTTGGCGCTCATCCCTCGGGCGAGAAGCGGTAGCCGATGCCGCTGTGGGTGTGGATCAGGTGCTGGCCCGGCAGCGCTTCGCTCAGCTTTGAGCGCAGGCGGCTGACGTAGACGTCGACCGAGCGATCGTCGTGACGCGGTTCGCGGCCCCAGACCTCGGCGTAGAGTTCCTCGCGGGTGAGGATGCGCTGCGGATGCGCTGCCAGCGTGGTCAGCAGTTGCAGCTCGCGCACAGTCAGGCTAAGCGGGCGACCGTCGACGAGGGCGGCGTGCTGCTCGGGCTTGATCTCCAACATGGACCGCGAGGATGGCCCGCGGCGGGCGGCGATCGGTTACGCGACCGTAAAGCTGCTGTGAACTACTTGTGAATTTCCCGCCTGCGAGTCGAGGCTGGCATCGACCTCCTCGGCCAGCTCGGGTGCGACTCCGCCGACCGACTCGGGATCGAAGCGATAGCCGACGCCGAAGTGGGTGTGGATGTAGCGCCAGCCGGGCGAGCGCTTCTCCAGCTTCTGGCGCAGCTTGCGGATAAAGACATCAACCGAGCGATCGCCGTGGGCCATCGCGTAGCCCCAGACCCGCTGGTAGATCGCCTCGCGCTCGAGCACCTGGCCCTTAGTGTCGGCGAGCAGCTGCAGCAGCTCGAACTCGCGGCGAGTGAGGTCGAGGCTGCCGCCACCGACAAAGGCCTGGAATTGGTCAGCGCGAATCTCCAGCTCACCGACAACAACCGGGCCGGCCTCGGCGGCGGCACGGGGGCGACGGCGACGCCGGGAGACAGCTTCGATCCGCGCCATCACCTCCTCGGGATGACAGGGCTTGCCGATCCAGTCGTCGACGCCCAGCCGCAGCGCTCGCACCCGCTGGGCCACGGTCGAGCGCCCGGTGCAGACGACGACCGCAAGGTCGGGCAGCATCTCGCAGACCCGCCCCAGGTACTCCCAGGCTTCGTCGCCGAGCACCTCCATGTCGAGCAGCAGCGCGTTCAGCTTCATCGCCACCAGCTCATCCGGCGGGATCGCGCTGCTCAGCACCCGCTGCTGCCAGCCGGCGGCCTCGGTGCGCTTGGAGAGCACGGTGACGAAACCACTGTCGTCATCGATTACCGCAAGCCTGGTGGTCTGCTGTGGATTCAAGTGGGCGGTGCTGGTCTCTGGCGAAGGGAAGGACCTGCTTGGAGACGCGGCCATTGTATGCAGCAAGAACGGCGGGTGACGGGATAAAAACCCTGCGTTCACTGGATTTTCACAGGTGGATTGCCCTAATTTGCGGAAAAGCCGGTCAAAATGAATGCTTGGCAGTTGTTACTCGACCTTCTCAAGGGATTCTCTGGATGTTCACGGCTGGCGGCCGGCACGGCGCCAGAATTCCAGCCTCACGAGACTCCTCTCTCGTCACCGCGAACGGCCCACTGCCCCGGGCCGTTCGCCATTTAAGGGCCGAACTAGCTGATTGCGCCGGTCGCGGTGAGGACCAGGACCAGGACCCCGAGCGCGATCCGGTAGACGACGAAGATCTCGAGGCTGTGCGAGCTGAGATAACGCAGCAGCCAGGCGATTGCCGCGTAGCCAGTGACGAAAGCGACGAGCGTGGCGATCACCGTCGCCGCCACCGAGGGACTGCCGGCTTCGCCGACCTTGCGCAGCTCGAAGAGGCCACTGAGGACGACGGCCGGGACCGAGAGCAGGAACGAGTAGCGCGCCGCGGCGACCCGGTCGAAGCCGCGGAAGAGGCCGGCCGAGATCGTCGCCCCCGAGCGCGAGACGCCGGGCACCAGCGCCAGCGACTGGGCGACGCCGATGAAGAGCCCATCGCGGCCGTCCATCCCCTCCAGCGAGCGCTGCCGGGTGCCGACCCGCTCGGCGGCGATCATCACGAAAGAGAAGAGGATCAGGGCCGAGCCGATCAGGTAGAGGCTGCGAGCGCCCGACTCGATCTGGTCCTTGAAGATGAAGCCGAAGATCGAGATTGGGATCGTCCCCAGGACGATGAACCAACCCAGGCGCGCCTCCTGGCTGGCCTGGCGAATCGGCACCCGCAGTTCACCCAGCCAGGCAGCGGCGATGCGCAAGAGGTCGGCGCGGAAGTAGATCAGCACCGCCGCCATCGTGCCGAGCTGGATCACGGCGGTGAAGCCGGCACCGGGATCGGGCCAGCCGAGCAGCGCCGGCACGATCCGCAGGTGGCCGCTGGAGGAGATCGGCAGGAACTCGGTCAGTCCTTGAACCAGGCCGAGGACGATGGCTTCGAGGTTGCTCATCGCGGCGCATCCTACGCAGCGCTAGAGACGATGGCGCCGGTGTCTTGCGCTAGATTCCCGGTTGTGAAGGCACCCTCGCGCATAACCAGCGTCGGAGCGGCAATCTGCGTCGCCCTGCTCTCGCTGCTGCTGGCGGCGCCGCTGGCTCTTGCCGACAACGGCGTCGGGCTTGCCGGGCCGACCACCGACAAGACGGTCACCTTCTTCTGCTTCGGCGTGATCGCCTTCTTCGCGATCCTCGTGATCGTGCTCTCGATCGTCCAGGGCAAACTCGAGAAGCGCAAGGAACGGCGCCGGCTCGACCTCGAGCGCTACGGCTAGTCCAGCCGGAAGCCGCTGAGTAGCCGTTTCTCCGTCTCGCCCTTGATCTCGGCGACGACCTCTACCTTGCCCTCCAGCGGCGTGCCGCGGATCTTCGTCGCCAGCAGATCGTCCACCTGGAAGATCCCGGCTGAGTTGTTGAGCTCGATCTCGATCCGCACCGGTCGCGTCTCCCCCGCCTCGATCCGCACCTCGTCAACCGCCGCCGCGGAGATCGAGTGGATTCCTTCCTGGCCCGCTTCGATTGGGAGGCGGGTCCGCCCCTGGGCCATGTCGAGTGCATCGGCGACCCGCACCACGCCCGCCTCCAGCGTGTAGGGCTCGCCGCGGCGGCGGTGGCCGATGATCGCGTGCAGGATCTCGGAGGCGACAATCGTGCGCTCGGGCTGCCTGTAGCTGTCGGCCAGCAGACGTTCGAGCGCGCCATTGGCGAGGAAGAGGCTGTAGGCCTCGTGATCCTGGCGGTGGATCGACATGCCGACGTCGTGCAAGAGGGCCCCACCGGCAACCACAACCTCGGCGTCGCGCGGCGACATCCCGTGGTCGGCAACCATGGCCGGCTCAACGCCCGCCTTGACCAGCAGCCGCAGCAGGCGCAGGGCGATGTTGAGCACGATCTGCATGTGGACCCAGGAGTGGTCGGACATGCCGAGCCGCTCCGCGTGCACCTGGGTCATGTACCACCAGGCCCGCACCTGGTCATCTGAGTTGATCGACCCGAGGAAGGACTCGAGCTTGCGGTTGCCCCTGGTCGGGGCGCGGACCTTGGCCTCCGCGATCGCTTCTTTAGGGGGCTTGCGCTGCGGTCCCTTCGGGTCTGGTGTCGGGACAGCCTCGCTCACCGGACACCCTTTCGTTCGCGCCCCAATCGCCCCGGATTCGAATGACCGGAAATCACCGTGACGATTGGGGCGCTCACAGCCCAGATCGTAGGTTCAGCCGCAGACGGGCCAGGGCGATGAGCCCGAGCGCGAGTACAGCAGCGCCGCCCGGTAGTCCTGCTCCTGTTCTGGGGCCGCGGCCGGGTCACCGGTTCCACCGACGGATTCCCAGGTGCCGTAGTCGAACTGGTACTTGCCGCGGTAGGTGCCGTCAGAAGAGACCGCGGTCGGGTCGCCGCCGGACTCGCAGGCGCCGATCGCGTCAAGCGTTTCCTGGGAGACGCCACCCGGAAGACTGGCGAAGAGCTCGCGACGTTGGCGGCGGAGCTTGGCCCGGTGCACGGCTTCGAGGTGGGCGACCGTGACCCGGATCGTGCGGTGGAAGCTCACCGTCGAGCGACGCAGAACCGAGAGCTGCGCGGGAACGGCCTTGGCCACGCCGGCTTGCGGGGTTGACACTCCGCCGTCGCCGGCGGCAAGAGCCGCAGCGGGGAAGGCGACGCAGAGAATCAGGACGGGAATGAAATATGTGCGTTTTGTGAGCAAGCGGCGGACCGTGCCGGTATTTGCGGCCACGGAAGGTGACCGCGCTCACACTGCTCACATAGTTCGTGCTGTCTGAAACGAATACAGGCACGATGTGCTGTCTGCCACTTAGTCTTTCTCGTACCACGCAAGGTGAGCTGCATCGAGGATGATGCGTAATCGTGGAGACGCCGACGACCCGCCTGCTGCTCGCCTGTCCCGATCGGCCCGGACTGATCGCCGCCGTCAGCGGCTTCCTCTCCAACGCCGGCCTCAACATCATCGACGCCGACCAGCACTCGAGCGATGAGGGCCGCTTCTTCATGCGCATGGCCTTCGACGCAGTCCCCGCCGGCGAACGCGGAGAGGTCTACAGCCGCTTTGAGGCGGAGATCGCCGAGCGCTTCGAGATGGATCACCGCTTCGCCGAGTCGAGTCAGCGCAAGCGGGTAGCGATCATGGTCTCGCGCGAGGACCACTGCCTATCCGACCTACTCTGGCGCTGGCGCAGTGGCGAGCTCGGCGCCGACGTCGTCGCCGTCGTCTCCAACCACGACGAGCACCGCGATCAGGTCACCTCGCTCGGTCTCCCCTTCCACCACGTGCCGGTCGAGGGTGGCACCAAGGCCGAGGCCGAGGCGCGCACGCTGGGGCTGTTCGGCGAGATCGACCTGCTCGTCCTCGCCCGCTACATGCAGGTCCTCTCGCCAGACTTCCTCGACGGGCTCGGCGCCCCGGCGATCAACATCCACCACAGCTTCCTGCCCGCCTTCGTCGGCGCCGACCCCTACCGCCGCGCCCACGAGCGCGGAGTCAAGCTGATCGGCGCCACCGCGCACTACGTCACCGACGAGCTCGACGCCGGCCCGATCATCGACCAGGACGTGACCAGGGTCAGCCACCGTGACGAGGTCACCGACCTGCAGCGGATCGGCCGCGACATCGAGCGCCTGGTGCTCGCCCGCGCAGTCAAGGCCCACATCGACGACCGCGTCCTCCTCGACGGCGCCCGCACGATCGTCTTCTGAGATGCCCCCCGGCTCCAAAGCCCCTTCGCTGCTGCAGGCGCTGCGCTACGCCCGTGACCCGCTCGGCTTCCTGGTCCAGTTGCAGCGCCGCTACGGGAACATCTTCAGCCTCTCCTTCCCCTTCTTCGGCCGCCTTTATTACGTCGCCGACCCGGCCCTGGTCAAGCAGCTCTTCACCGGCTCGCCCGAGCAGTTCCACGCCGGCGAGGCCAACGCGACCGTGCTCGAGCCGGCACTAGGCCCCAACTCGGTGCTCACCCTCGACGACGCGCCGCACATGCAGCAGCGCAAGCTGCTCCTCCCCCCTTTCCACGGCGAGCGTGTGCGCGGCTACGGAGACCTGATCCGCGAAACGACCCTGAAGCAGATGCGGACCTGGCCGGTCGGCAAGCCCTTCGCCCTGCGACCCCACACCCAGCGGATCACCTTGGCGGTGATCATGCGCGCCGTCTTTGGCGTCCACGACGAGCAGCGGCTAGCCCGCTTCGAGTTGCTGATCGAGGACTTCAGCAAGCGCGTCGGGCTGATCACCACCTTCCCGGCATTGCGCAGGAACTTCGGGCCCGGCAGCCCCTGGCCGCGCTTCCTGCGCTCGCGCGCGAAGCTCGACGAGTTCATCTATGAGGAGATCGGGCTGCGCCGCAAGGAGGTCGAAGCCGGTGAGGAGGGCCACGACGACGTGCTCTCGCTGCTGCTGCAGGCGCGCCACGACGACGGCAGCCCGATGAGCGACGAAGAGCTGCGCGACGAGCTCGTCACCGTGCTCGGCGCCGGCCACGAGACGACCGCGACCGGGCTCGCCTGGGCGATGGAGCGCCTGCTGCGCACGCCGCGGGTGCTTGCCAAGCTGCGCGACTCGATCGCCGCCGGCGAGGACGACTACCTCGACGCCACCATCAGAGAGACGCTGCGGGCGCGGCCGGTGATCGTCGACGTCGCTCGCAAGCTCACGGCGCCGGCACAGATCGGCGGCTACGAGCTGCCCAGGGGCAGCTTCGTGATGGCGGCGATCGCCGCCCTGCACTACCGCGAGGATCTCTTCCCCAATCCGGAGGAGTTCCGCCCCGAGCGCTTCCTCGAGGGCAAGGCCGACAACTACGCCTGGATCCCCTTCGGCGGCGGTGTGCGCCGCTGCATCGGCGCCGCCTTCGCCGAATACGAGATGCGGATCGTCCTGCGGGAGTTCGTCTCCCGGGCCGAGCTCAGCGCCCCCAACCCCAAGCCGGAGAAGGTCAAGGTCCGCAACATCACCCTAGCGCCCGGCAAGGGCACCCTGGTCAGGCTGGATCGCCCGCTGCGCTGACCGCCTCTGCCCAGGAGCTGCGTCTAGCTCACGGAGGTACCGGTCTTCGGATTGTTCTTGTTCTGAATATTGCTGATCAGGTCGTGCAGCGGCTTGGTGCCAGCCCCGATCGTCAGGCCGGTGACGATCGCGTCGACGGTGTGGGGAATGGTGGATACGGTCCCCGCGGCGGTCGTCTCAACACCAATCCCAACCGCGGCGAGGAAGTAGAGACCGAAGCCACAGCTGGCGCCTACTCCGGCGAGAGTCGCGATGCCTAGGGCGATCGCCGCGCGATCGGCCTTCGCGTGAGCGACTTTTGCCGCTTCGTCGTCTCCTGGCAGGTGCCAGGGCGGCAACAACGGCGAGACCACCTCGAGCAGCCGCTCGATGATCTGCGCGGCAACGTAGAAGCCGGCGAAGAGAGCGAAGTTCGCGGTCGCGTCTTGGGCCGGCTGGAAGGCCCGCGTCGTCCACCCGACCGCGTTGAGGATGATCGACAGCACGATCCCCACCCCGAGCAATCCCAGCAGGGTCAGTTTGGCCGCACCGGTCGGATCGGGAAGGCTCTTGTCGGCGTCGGCGCCGCCGGCCCCACCGGTGGTAGCTATTTTGCCGGGACTTGCTTCCATGGTTCCTCCTTGAGAAGTCAGCAATTAGTGACTAAACCCCAAGTCCTTTTCTATGCGAGGGAAGTTCGCCCGGTCAACCTCGGGCGCCGGCCACACGAGGGAACATCGTCCATATTTCACCCTCTCCCTCCGGCTGAACCAACCGCCCGCTCTGCCTCCTCCCACTGCACGTAGAGCTCGGTGACCTTCTTTTTGGCCGCCTCGTGGCGCTCGTTCGCCCGCTCCGATTTGGCCGGCGTGGACCAAGCAGCCGGGTCGGCCAGCTCCTCCTCAACCGCGCGCAACTCCGTTTCGGCCGCCTCAATCTTTTCCGCCAGGCGACCCGCCTTGCGCGCCGCTCGCTGGGCGATCGTGCGGGGGCTCTGGCGCTTGCCGCCCTTGGCCGAGCGCTTCGCCGCCGCGGCGGCCGCCGAGGCCGCTTCCTCGTCTTCCTCGCGCCTTCGCTGGTAAGCGGCCCAGCCACTCGGATAACTGCGCAGCTCGCCGTCCTCGCAGACGATCGTGCGGCTGCCAACAGCCTCGAGCAGGGCACGATCGTGGGAGACCAGGATGACGGCGCCTTCGAAGGCGCCGAGGGCGTCCTCGAGCGCCTCGCGGCTCTCGATGTCGAGGTGGTTGGTCGGCTCGTCGAGGATCAGCACGTTCGCGCCGCTCGCCACCAGGATCGCCAGCGAGAGGCGGCGCTGCTCGCCACCAGAGATGTCATCGAGCGCCTTCTCCACGTCGGAGCCCGAGAAGAGGAAGCCGCCGAGTAGGTCGCGCGCCTTCTGGCCGCTGAGCCCGGTCTCGCGCTGGGCCGCGTCGAGCACGGTGCCCGTTCCCGCAGCCGTCTCGGCGTGTTGGGAGAGGTAGCCGACCTTGACGTTGTGCCCGGTCCGCACCGAGCCAGCAGCCGGCTCGCGCTGCTCGGCCAGCGTCTCGATCAGCGTGGTCTTGCCGGCGCCGTTGGGGCCGACGAGGACGGCGTGCTCGCCGCGTTCGAGTTCGAGCTCGGCGCCGGCGAGGAGGGTGCGTCCCGGCACCTCGATCGTCGCCTTGACCAGTTTCAGCACCACCCGGCCGGGCCGCTCCGGTTTGACGAAGGAGAAGCGCAGGCTGCGGCGGTCACGCGCTTCGGCCTTGGCGCCGTCGCGCTTGATCTTGTCGATCTGCTTGAGCCGGGACTGCGCCTGTTTGGCCTTGGTCGCCTTGTAGCGGAAGCGCTCGACGAAGCGCTCCATCCGCTCGATCTCCGCCTCTTGGCGCTCGATCGCCTTGCCAAGGGCGATCTCACGCGCTGCCTGTTCCTTGCGCCAGGCGTGCCAGGGGCCGGCGAAGAAACGGCCGCGCTGGGCCTCCAGCTCGAGCACCGAGGTCCCCACCGCCTCGAGGAACCAACGGTCGTGGGCGACCAGCACAACCGCCGAGTCGAGGTCGACGAGGTAGCTCTCCAGCCATTCCAGCGAGGGAATGTCGAGGTGGTTTGTCGGCTCGTCGAGCAGCAGCAGGTCGGGGCGGGTGGCGAGGGCGCGGGCCAGGGAGGCTCGGGTCAGCTCTCCGCCGGAGAAGGTGGAGAGCTGGCGCGCGTTGGCCTCCTCGCCGAAGCCGAGGCCGCCGAGCACGGCGAGGACGTCATCGCGCCAGCGATAGCCACCGCCCGCTTCCAGCCGCTGCTGCGCCGCCGAGTAAGCCCGCATCGTCTCCTCGTCGGGGGTGCCGGCCCCCATCGTCGCCTCCAGGCGCGCCAGCTCGGCCTCGGTCTCCTCCATATCGGCGCGGCCGGAGAAGACGTAGTCGCTGAGTGAGATCGCGTCGTCGCGCGGCGGGCGCTGGTCGTGCAGGGCCACCCGCGCCCCTTTCTGCAGGGCGATGCTGCCCGAGTCCGGCGGCCGCTCCCCCGCCAGCACACGCAGCAGCGTCGACTTGCCGACCCCGTTGCGCCCGGAGAGCGTCATCCGCTCGCGCGGCTCGAGCTTGAAGGAGACGTCGGCAAAGAGCAGCTTGCCGCCGGCGTAGAGATCGATCGTGGTCGCTGTGGCGATGGCCATGGTCAGCCTGACATTACGCGGACGGAGCACCCCGGCGTAGGGTGTCCCGACAGTGCCCGGCCCACTGCGACACCTGAGTGAGCTCGCCAGGGCACGGCTGACCCGGGCGGCGTCGCAACGCGAAGACGGCGAGGTGCTGGGTGAGCTGGAGGCGCGTCCGCTCGAGCTTCCGGGTGGCCTGGAGGTGGAATGGCTCGGCGTCTCCGGCTACCGGATCAGCGCCGAGGGCAAGACGCTCTTCATCGATCCCTACCTCTCGCGGGTTCCCTTCGCCGATCTGCTGCGACGTCGCTCGGCACTACCGAACCCGGCGGCGCTCGATCGCTTCGTCCACGCTCCGGGCGAGGTCGTCGGGGTGCTCGTCGGTCACACCCACTTCGACCACGCCGTCGACGCGCCGGCGATCGCCCGCCGGTTCGGCTGCAAGGCCTACGGCTCCGACTCGCTGGTGACTCTGATGGGGCTGCACGGCCTCGCCGAGCAGACGGTCGAGGTCGAGCCCTACCGGACCTACGAGCTCGGTCCGTTCGAGGTCAGCTTCACGCCCAGCGTCCACTCCCAGCTGCTGCTCGGGCTCGCCGTGCCCTATGACGGCGACCTCACCTGCGAGCACCTCGACGGCCTCACCCCCGGCGCCTACCGCTGCGGGCAGGTCTGGGGCATCTCGATCAGAGTCTCCGGCCTCAGCTTCTACCACCAGGGCAGCGCCAATCTGATCGACGAGGCGGTGCGCGAGCGCGGCGTCGACGTCTTCCTCGCCGGCGTCGCCGGGCGAAACTTCACCGAGAATTACTGGCGACGGATCATCCCCCGCCTCGACCCCAAGGTCGTCGTCCCCACCCACTACGACAACTTCTTCCGCCCGCTCGGCCAGCGCCTGGAGTTCGTCTCCGACGTCCGGCTGGCCGAGCTGCCCGCAGAAATAGGCGCGGTCAGCGCCGACGCCCGGTTGGCCGCACTATCCCGCGCGGATATCGCCACAGGCACATGACATTCAGCGCACCACGGGTGCGCTGGCGTCACCTAGGGTCGTTCCATGCTCCCTGTCGACGCAACCGAGGCCCGTGACCTCTTGAACGCGGCCGTGACTGCTGTTTCAGTCCTCGGCGGTGCGATGGCCTATACCAGCGGATATTTCGCCAGCCAGGCGACCTCCGAAGGACAGCCTGGTGATGTTCTGAGCCAGCGGGTAAACGAAGCCCTTGGCAGAGGGTTCGACTGGGGATGGCCCGCCGCGGTAATGGCACTTATCATCGGAATATGGACATGAGCGAAAAGTTCTTTCGCACCCGCTGGGGAGCCTCCACCCTAAGTGCCGCCGTATCGATAGTGAGCGGTGTAGCGATCATTGCCTTCGGCGCCCCGCCCGCAATCCTCATCCTCGCGTCCTGGGCTGGAGCAACCGCCTACATGGGAATGAGTGCGCGGGTCGGCCGTCGTCCTCGACGTCGGTAGTCGCTCAACCGCCGACGAGCTTGGCGGCGATCTGCTCAATCGTGCCCATGGTGCGCATCGTCCAGGGCCCGACAGCAGCCTCGATCGTCTTCAGGTCGAGGTCCGAGTCGGAGATGCCGCCGCTCGGCAGCCAGTAGAGCTCGTGGCCTTCGATCGCCAGCCAGTCCTGGTCGCTGGCCTCGCCCAGAGCTTGCTTGCGCGCTTTGGCCGTCGGCTTCTTCGGCAGCAGTGCGACTTGGAGCTTGCCCTTCGAGGCTTTCACCTTCGCCGCATCAAACGGCTCATGAGCAGCGAGCGCACCCAGCTCTTTGGCACTGCGCAGGAAGACCGGCACTTTGTAGCCGAGCGCCTTTCCAAGCCCGGCTTCGATCTGTTTCGTCAATTTCGCCTCGCTGCCCTTGGCGCTGAAGACGACGTTGCCGCTGGCGCGAAAGCAGGCGACGTCGCTAAAGCCCAGCGTCTGGAACTCGGCCCGCAGCTCCTCGTTCTTGATCCGCCGCCCGCCCAAGTTCATCCCGCGCAGGAAGGCAACGTGGCTCGGCATGCTTGGACTCTAGAGCCCCCAGCAGAGGAATCGGCCGGGGGCTCTATCGCTTTCTTCCAGTGGAGGCGGTGGGATTCGAACCCACGTGTCCGGTCGTAGCGCGAAGGCGTCTACAGGTATAGCCGGCGCTTGATTCTCGTCTCCCGGGGTCCGCGCCGGCGGGCACTGCGGGAGATAAAGCCCTCTGAGTTGTCCCCTGGCAGACGGGGCGATCCGCCGGGGTGAGCCCGTGTTCTGAAGCCGGCTGCCCTCCCTACGGGCGAGGGAGGACCGACTCTCATCGCCTAGGTTCTAGCTAGGCAGCGAGGGCGAACTCATGGTCCGCACGTATTGGTTGGTGCCGGGGTTTAACGAGGCCTCCGGCAACCTCGACCTGCAACCTTTCGCACGGACCGACCGGATCGAAGCCTGTCGCCCCCGTGCTATGTG